>CALVUN010000014.1 GCA_944363595.1 uncultured Bacilli bacterium | reverse complement strand
TAGACTTATTTCTTGTAGTTTTTATTTTTACTACATATTCGTTGTATAATTATAAATTATTTGTTATAATTTAATTAGGATAAAATATGACATATTTTTTATATATAATAAGTTATATTTATATTATTGGAGGAAGTTAAGTATGAATAAGAAAAATATTATTGGAGGGAGTTTATTAATATTATTTGCTATTGTTATAGGAAGTACATTAGCATGGTGGACATGGAGTACTAGTAATAATGAACAAACTAATATCGTAGTAACAGTCGGAGGAGCCTCAATTAGTTATGAAGATGGGGAAAATATAAATAATAATAATTTGATACCTACTAGTACTAAAGAAAAGGGAATTAGTAAAGATATTACGATTAGTAGTACAGGTACAGTATATTTAGATTTGAATATGAATATTGTTAGTTTAGATGATAATTTAAAAGAAGAGAGTTTTAAATATGAAATATATAAAGGTAATGATCTAGTAAGAAGTGGTAACTTTGCTGATAAAAATGTTGGTGATAATATTAGTCTATTAAATGGTTTAAAAATAAATAGTACACCTGTAACATATACACTATATATATGGATAGATGGTAATATGAGTAATCCTAATACAATGTATAATCAAAATTTTGAATTTATATTGAATGCAAATGCCACAGATGAAAATCCAGGATTAAGAACTTTACAAAAATTAGGTTTAGAAGTAAGTACTGAAACACCAGATTTTAATTATTATAGTCCTACAGGTGAAGGTGTTTTTTCAGCAGAAGATGATTATGGTATAAGTTATTATTTTAGAGGAGATGTAGAAAATAACTATGTAAAATTTGCAGATTATTACTGGAGAATAGTAAGAATAAATGGTGATGGCTCAATAAGAATGATTTATGATGGAACAGTAGCTCATGCAAATGGTGAAAGTAGTAATGATAGAGATATTGGTGCTTATCATTTTAATTCGACAGCTGGAGATGCAGCTTATGTTGGTTACATGATGGGGATTGATAATGAATGTGCTTATAATCAATATTGTACATCGGTGACTAAAACAACATCATATGAACAAGCTACAACAAATACTTATGATAGTACTATGAAAGAGACATTAGATTCATGGTATGAAGAAAATATTGTTGATAAAGAATATAATAATTACATTGCAGATATAATATATTGTAATGATAGAGAAATAAATCTTAATTATGGCACAAGTTTAGGGTATGGAAAAAATAGAACTGGGTACATGGGAATGTATCGAACTGATCATAGATTACCAAAATTATCATGTACTAACAAAAATGATGCTTTTACAGTAGAAAACGAAGATAAAGGTAATGGTGATTTGACATATCCAATTGGCTTAATAACAGCAGATGAAGTTGTTTTTGCGGGAGCTGTTAGTAACTTTAAATCATATTTAAGAATTGGACGTACATTTTATACAATGACACCATATGCAATAGATAATGATCCGGGAGATATTATATTATATACAGTAAATATAAATGGCGTAATGGCTAGTGTGTATCATACAGGAAATGCTTCTTTATTTGTTCGTCCTGTTATATCACTTAGATCAGATATAGAATTGATAGGTTCTGGAACTTTGAATGACCCATGGGTCGTACAATAAATATTAGGTAACTTATTTATTATAAGTTATTTTTTTAATTCTTAGGACGCCATGCGATAATTTTTTAAAAAAATTAGCAAAAAACACTTGACATTGCTAATTAATAGTCATATAATGTATTTAGCATTCATAAATTAGAAGTGCTAAGGAAGTGATAAAATGATTACAGAAAGGCAGAGGGCAATTTTAAAATGTATTGTCGAAGAATATATTAAGACCGCAAAACCTGTTAGTTCTAATCATATTTGCAGTAATTTGAATTGTTCTAGTGCCACTGTTAGGAATGAAATGGTTCGGTTAGAGGAACTGAAAATGCTCGAGAAAAATCATTTTGCATCAGGCCGTATTCCTAGTGAAGCAGGGTATCGTTATTATGTTGATAATTTAATGGAACCCAAAGAAATGACTGGCGAAGATATGCTTAAACTTCAGACGATATTTCACAATAATGAACTTGATTTAAATGATACTATTAAACGTAGTATTGAACTTGTTTCGGAAATTACTAATTATACTTCGATTGTACTTGGTAATGCTTCTAAAGATAATCGTCTTAAGAAAGTGGAAGTTGTACCACTTGAACCTAATAAGATCTTAACGATGGTTATTACTGATAGGGGGTTTGTGGAACATAAGAATATGGTATTACCAGAAAATGTTTTAATGACTGATGTTGTTAAAACAGTAGAGCTTATTAATAAGTTAGTTGTTAATACGCCAATTAATGAGGTTAGTGAGAAACTTGAATATGAGGTTAAGCCTATTATTTCTAAATATGTTAAACAGCATGAAGTTTTGTATAATGCTTTTTATGATGCATTTAGTGAATTTACAAGTAAGGCTAACGATATTCATGTCGTGGGACGAACAAATTTTTTAAAGCAACCTGAATTTTCTAATATTGATAAGGTTAAGGAAATTTTGAATAAGTTCGAAGATACGGATCTTATTAAAAGTATTAGTGACGATGATGATAATGGTATAAAGATTTATATTGGTGAAGAAAGTGAAATTATGGATGATGTTTCAGTTATTAAGACAAAATATGATATTGATGGTGAAGAAGTAACTATTGCTATTATGGGTCCTAAGAGAATGGAATATGGTAAAGTAGTAGCAATGCTTGATTATATTAAGGAAAATATAGGAGGCATGAATGAAAAAGAAAAGTAAAGAAAAAATAGAAGAAATAAAAAAAGAAAGAGAACAAGAAGAGGAAATGGTCTTAGAAAATGAAATTCCTGAGACGGATGTTTTAGCTAAACGAATTAAAGATTTAGAAGAGGCACTTTTAAGAAATCAAGCTGAGCTTATAAACTATAAAAGAAGAAGAGAAGAAGAAGTTAGTAAGATGTTTAAATATGCTAATTTAGATATGATTGTTGATTTTCTTCCTATCTTAGATAATTTTGAAAGGGCTATTGCTATGGATGATGATAATCCAGACGATGAAGTTTCAAAATTTTTGGAAGGTATTAAGATGGTTTATAAGCAACTTAAGGAAATGCTTAATAAATTTGGTGTAAGTGAGATTGAATGTTTGAATAAAGAGTTTGATCCTACTTATCATCAAGGTGTTATGACCGCGAAAGATGAAAGTAAGGCTTCAGGTATTATTCTTGAAGTGTTACAAAAGGGTTATATGTATAAAGATAAAGTTATTAGACCTGCTATGGTCAAGGTAAATGAATAAGGAAAGGTGATATTTATGAGTAAAATTATTGGTATTGATTTAGGTACTACAAACAGTTGTGTTGCTGTACTAGAAGCTGGGGAAGCTAAAGTTATTCCTAATCCTGAGGGAGGTAGAACTACTCCTTCTGTTGTAGCATTTAAAAATGGTGAAAGAATTGTCGGCGATGCTGCCAAAAGACAAGTTGTTACTAATAAGGATACAGTAAGTTCTATTAAGAGACTTATGGGTACTAATGAAAAGGTAGAAGTTGCTGGTAAGAAATATTCACCAGAGGAAATAAGTGCAATGATTTTGAGTTATTTAAAGGATTATGCTGAAAGTTATTTAGGTGAGAAAGTAACTAAAGCTGTTATTACAGTTCCAGCATATTTTAATGATGCTCAAAGACAAGCAACAAAGAATGCTGGTAAGATTGCTGGTCTTGAAGTTGAAAGAATTATTAATGAACCAACTGCCGCTGCTCTTGCTTATGGTTTGGATAAACAAGATAATTTACAAACAGTACTTGTATATGATTTAGGTGGTGGTACATTCGATGTATCTATCCTAGAACTTGGTGATGGTGTATTTGAAGTTAAAGCAACAGCAGGTAATAATAGACTTGGTGGTGATGATTTCGATAATCGTATTGTTGATTATTTAGTTGATACATTTAAGAAAGAAAACGGTGTTGATTTAACTAAAGATAAGATGGCTATGCAAAGACTTAAAGATGCTGCTGAAAAAGCTAAGAAAGATTTATCAGGTGTTACTTCTACACAAATTTCATTACCATTCATTTCTCAAGGTAGTGATGGTCCATTACATTTGGAAGTTACTTTATCTAGAGCTAAATTTGAAGATTTAATTAGAGACTTGGTTGATTCTACATTAGAGCCTGTTAGAAAAGCTATGAAAGATGCTAAACTTAAAGATAGTGATATTGATAAAGTTATATTAGTTGGAGGATCTACTCGTATTCCATGTGTTCAAGAACTTATTAAGAAAGAACTTGGTAAAGAACCTCATAAAGGTGTTAACCCAGATGAAGTTGTTGCTATGGGTGCCGCTATTCAAGGTGGTGTATTGACTGGTGAAGTTAATGATATTGTTTTACTTGATGTTACACCTTTATCTCTTGGTATTGAGACACTTGGTGGTGTTATGACAGTATTAATTGAAAGAAATACAACTATTCCTACTAGTAAGAGTCAAGTATTCTCTACAGCTGCTGATAATCAACCTGCTGTCGATATTCATGTTTTACAAGGTGAAAGACCAATGGCTGCGGATAATAAGACTTTAGGTAATTTCCAACTTACTAATATTCCACCAGCTCCAAGAGGTGTACCTCAAATCGAAGTTACATTTGATATTGATGCTAATGGTATTGTTAATGTTAAGGCTAAAGATTTAGGTACTAATAAGGAACAATCTATAACTATTACAGCTTCTAATACTTTGACTGATGAAGAAATTGATAGAATGATGAAAGAGGCTGAAGCTAATAAGGAAGCTGATGATAAGAAAAAGGCTTTAGTTGATGCTAAAAATGATGCTGAACAAGTAGTATTTATGACTGAGAAAGCTATTAAGGATCTTGGTGAAAAGATTACTGATAAAGAAAAGAGTGAAGCTGAAGATTTAATTAAGGATGTTAATAAAGCTCTTGAAGGTGATTCAATCGATGAAATTAATAAGAAGAAGGAAGCATTATTGACGAAAGCTAATGAACTTGCTACTAAAGTTTATGAAGAGGCTGCTAAAGAAAATCAAGCTAAAGCTGATGCTAATACTGAAGAATCTTCTAGTGATGAGAAAAAAGGTAAAAAGGGTAAAAAAGATGATGACGATGTAGTCGATGCATCTTTTGAAGAGAAATAATAATTTAAGTTCTAGTTATTACTAGGACTTAATCTTTAGTTGGAGGATATATGAATAAACGTGATTATTATGAGGTATTAGGTGTTAGTAAGAATGCTAGTCAAGATGAAATTAAGTCAGCTTTTCGTAAATTAGCAAAAAAATATCATCCTGATGTTTCTAAGGAAGCAAATGCTTCAGAGAAATTTAAAGAGGCACAAGAGGCTTATGCGGTTTTATCTGATGAGAATAAGAGAAAACAATATGATCAGTTTGGTCATCAAGCGTTTAGTAATAATGGTGGTGCCGGAGGATTTTCTGGTTTTGATGGCTTTGATATGAGTGATATTTTTGATGATATTTTAGGAGGCTTTGGTTTTGGTGGCTTTAGTTCTTCTAATAGTAGTAGACGTAGCGCTAATGGACCTAAGAAAGGTAATGATGTTCTTTATAAAATGACAATTACTTTTGATGAAGCTGTTCATGGTGCTAAAAAGGATATTAAAATTGATGTTATGGATGAATGCTCTCACTGTCATGGTAAAGGTGGCTTTAATGCTAAAACTTGTAGTGAATGTCGTGGAAGTGGTACGATAACATCAGAACAAAGGACTTTGTTTGGAACGTTTTTAAATAAGACAACTTGTCCATATTGTCATGGTACTGGTACTACTTATGAAAGAAAATGTACAGAGTGTCGTGGAACGGGTACGGTTAGAAAAACAAAAGTTATTACTGTCGATATTCCTGCTGGTGCTGATACACATACTAGACTTAGAATTGGTGGTAAGGGTGAAGCTGGTAAAAATGGTGGTAAAGCAGGAGATTTGTATATTGATTTGACTGTTAAAAGTCACGAGATTTTTACTAGAGAAGAAGATGATATTTATCTAGATTTACCTATTAGTATTGCTGATGCTGTACTAGGATGTAAGAAAGAAGTTCCTACTATTTATGGTAAGGTTGATTTGACAATTCCTGCTGGTATTCAAGGCGGTAATAAGCTTAAATTACGTGGTAAGGGTGTCGAAGATGTGCTTACCCATCGTAAAGGTGATATGTACGTTGTAATTAAAGTTGTAATACCAGAAAAGCTAACTCGTGAAGAAAAGAAAATTTTTGAAAATTTACGTGATGTTACAAAAGATGATAATTCGTGGTTTAAAAAGATAAAGAAATTTTTAAATAACTAGTATGTATGTAAAATACTAGTTATTTTTTAATGTATTTTTATAAATATTGTTAGATATAAAATTTGATGATTTTCTATATTTTACTTATAAAATGTAATAATATATTTTATTAAGATTAAATTAAGAAATGTAATAATTATTTTAGTATATATTATTTTTTATATGTCATTTAGTGATTAAAATTATGCTAGCAAAGGTAACTAATATATGTTATAATTAAAGGGAATAAATAAAAATATATGTTAGTAATCATTAAATATGTCTATGGGGAATTAATAAAGTGGGATATTTGTTGTTAATAAAAATGATTACTATACAGTAAGGAGAGTGAGATATAATGAAACCTGTTGTATTATGTATTTTAGATGGGGTTGGTATACGTGATGAAGTACATGGTAATGCAGTTAAGCAGGCTAAAATGCCTAATTTTAATATGTTATTAAAAAAGTATCCACATACTTTGCTTCAAGCAAGTGGAGAACTTGTAGGTTTACCTAAGGGACAGATGGGAAATAGTGAAGTAGGTCATATGAATATTGGTGCTGGGAGGATTGTTTATCAGCCCCTACAACTTATTAATGAAAAAATTAAGTCGGGAGATTTTTTTAGTAATGAAAAATTTTTAGAGGTTATTAGACATGTTAAAAAGAATAAATCTAAACTTCATTTATGTGGTTTAGCAAGTGATGGTGGTATTCATTCACATATAGATCATCTGATGGCACTACTTGATTTGTGTAAGCAAGAAGATGTTAGTGATGTTTATTTGCATTTATTTTTGGATGGAAGAGATACTTTACCTAGAGTTTCTGAGAAATATTTGGATATGATAGCTAAAAAATGTAATGATTTGGGTATTGGTAAAATTGCTACCATCGGTGGAAGATATTATGGTATGGATAGAGATAATCGTTGGGATAGAATAGAAAAAGCATATCTTGCAATGGTAGAAAATGTAGGTGAACATTATGACAATTATCATGATGCTGTTTTAAGTAATTATGAAAGGGGAAATGGTGATGAATTTGTTATACCTGCCATTATTGATGAGAATGGTATGATCGAAGATAATGATGGAATGATCGTTTTTAATTTTCGTCCTGATCGTTTGCGACAATTATTTAAAATTTTTACTAATGATAGTTTTAATGAATTTGCTCACCATAAGTATCAAAATCTTAAAGTTGTAACGATGATGTATGTTAATGATGAAGTTTTGGCACCTTATGCTTACGAAATTTTAAAATTAGATAATACTTTAGGTGAATATGTTAGTAAATTAGGATTAAAACAATTAAGAATAGCTGAGACAGAAAAGTATGCTCATGTAACTTATTTCTTTGATGGGGGACTTGATAGAGTTTATCGTGGCGAGGATAGGATATTGATTCCTTCTTGTAAGGTTGCAACTTATGATTTAAAACCTGAAATGAGTGCTGTTGAAATTACAAATAATTTACTTGATTGTCTCGATAGAGATTATGATTTAATTGTTGTTAATTATGCTAATGGTGATATGGTAGGTCATACTGGTAATATGAAAGCTACAATTAAAGCTTTAGAGACTGTCGATGAATGTTTAGGTAAATTATATAAGAAAGTTATGGATAAGAATGGGATACTTGTTGTTACGGCTGATCATGGTAATAGTGATATTATGTTAGATGATAAGAATAATATTATTACTTCACATACAACTAGTAAGGTTCCTTTTATTGTTACTCTTGATAATTTACATTTGAATGAGGGAAAACTTGGTGATATTGCTCCCACTATTCTTAGGTTAATGGAGAAAGATATCCCTAAGGAAATGACAGGTAATATTTTAATTAGAGGTGATTAAATTGCAACGTTATTTTGCTAAAAATAGTACTTTAGAACTATATGATAGTGATATTCATCATATTAAAAGGGTTATGAGAATGAAAATTGGAGATAAAATTGAAGTTGTTTTTGATAAACGTATTTATGTTTGTGAAATTAAAAGTCTCGATCCTTTTGTATTTGATGTGATTAATGAAATTCAAGAAGATAATGAACTTTCTTTAGAATTAGTGGTTGCAATTGGTTTAGTTAAGGAACAAAAGATGGATTTGATTTTACAGAAATTGACTGAACTTGGGGTTAAAGAAATTATTCCTTTAAAGATGGAACGTAGTATTGTGAAAATAGATGAAATGAGATATAAAAAGAAAAAAGAACGATGGGAAATGATTTGCAAAGAAGCAAGTGAACAATCACATCGTAATATGATTCCTAAAATTGGGAATATGATGAGTTTGAAGGAATTAGTTAAAATTGAAAGTGATATTAAGTTAGTAGCGAGTGTCAAAGAAAGTGCAAACTTTATTAATAAGTATTTACAAAAGATAAATAAATGTGTTAAAATGATAATAGTAATTGGTCCTGAAGGTGGCATTTCTTCTTCGGAAGAAGACTTTTTGGTTTCAAATGGTTATGAGCGTGTTAGTTTAGGTAATTTGGTCCTTCGGGTTGAGACAGCAGCAATTTATGTTGCTAGTGTAGTAAGTTATAGTTGTATGAGGTGACATAATGAATATTTGGGAAAAATTTGGTACTTTTTACCAAAGTCTTGATATTGGTAGCTTAGTAGTTGTATGGTTGTTTTTATTTATTTTTTTATTTTTTGTGGTGGCAACTTTTCTTTTATTTAGTAAAAATAAGGAATTAGGAAGACTATTACAGGAAAAAACGAGAAAAGAAGCTGAATTGGAAGCTGAAAAGAGAGCATTACTTGAAAAAAAGATCGATAAGATTGCAGTTAAAGATTTGGATAAGGATGTTTCAACAGTAAAAGAAAAGTCTGAGGTTACATTAGATGAAAAAGCTATTTTCATGGATGAAGATGTAAGTAAAAATGCCCCTATTGAACAAGATGAAAAAATAAATAAAATGGAAAATATTGATAATATGGTTGCTAGTAATGAAAGTAGTAAGTTACAAGTAAAAGTTGAACACGATGAAATACGTAAAAATGAATCTTTAAATTCTGGTAGTGATAATAATAAACAAGTTAGTAAGGAAAGTGTTTCTTCTAATAATAATTTATATAACCGAAATAATTTAAAAGATAATCATAGATTTCAAACTTCACCAATTAATATTGTTAGAGAGGAAACTTTGGATGAGACAATGCAAAAATTAAAGCCAGTTGAAATTGGAGAAACTAAAGATGATGTAAAAAATGATAATGTTAGTTTTGTTGAAGAAATATCTAAGAAAATGGAAAAGGAAATTAAACCACAGACAATTGAACTTACTGATTATGAACTTAAGCAAGAACAAGAAGCGATTATTAGCTATGATGAACTTATGAAGAATAAGGATCGTCTTTTTAAGATAACAGATGATGAAGAAGATGATGCACAATTTATTGAGGAACTTAAATATTTTAGAAATAGTTTACAATAGCTATTTTTTTTATTTATATTATGTATATTTGATGTTATAATATTAATTAATTTGTTTGAATGTTTATTATACATATATTATAATAAATTATAGTTATTTTTAATTTTTAGAAGAGGTGAAATGATGAAAGTATGTGTTATGTCATTGGGTTGTAAGGTTAATATTTATGAAAGTGAATATGTTATTTCTTTACTTAAAGATAATGGATTTGAAATTGTTAATAGTGATGAGAAAACTGATATTTATATTATTAATACTTGTAGTGTTACTAATGAAAGTGATAGGAAAAGTCGTAAATTAATTCATCATGCTAAAAAAATGAATAATGATGCAATTATAGTTGTAATGGGCTGTTATAGTCAAATTAAACATAAGGATATTATTAAAGATGCTTCTATTGTTATTGGTAATAAAGATAAGTCTTTAATTGTTGATTTGATTAATGAATATATTATGAAAAAAGAAAAAATTGAACGTATTTATGATTTGAGAAATCAAGAATTTGAGCAGATGGAAATTAAGCATTTTGAAAATCATACACGTGCTTTTGTTAAAATTCAAGATGGTTGTAATGCTTTTTGTAGTTATTGTATTATTCCTTATACTAGGGGTGGAATAAGGAGTAAAAATGAGGATGATGTTATTAGGGAAGTCAGTAATTTAGTTAAAGAGGGATACAAGGAAATTGTTTTAACGGGTATTCATACAGGTAAGTATGGAATGGATATTGATACTAATTTAGAAAATTTACTCAGAAAATTAGTCAAAATTCCTAATTTGTATCGTTTAAGATTGTCATCAATTGAAATTAATGAAATTACAGATGGCATTTTAGATTTAATGCAACATAGCGATATTATTGCTAATCATTTGCATATTCCTCTTCAATCTGGAAGTGATAAGATTTTAAAGTTAATGAATAGAAGATATGATAAAAATTATTTTATTCATAGAATTGAAGAAATAAGGAAAATAAGACCTGATATATCTATTACAACAGATTTGATTGTTGGTTTTCCTTCAGAAAGTGAAGATGATTTTAAAGAGACATTGGATACTATTAATAAGATTGGATTTACAAAAATACATACTTTTCCTTATTCAAAAAGAGATAATACGAAAGCTGCTTTAATGAAAGAACAGATTACTGGTGATATTAAGAAACAAAGAGTTCATACGGTTTTGCAAATTTCTCTAAACAATGAAAAAAAATATTATGAGCAATTTATTGGTAAGGTATTGGAAGGTGTAAGCGAAATAAGAAAAGATGGTCGTAAAGTTGTACATACTTCTAATTTTATTCCTATTGTGGTTGATGAATCTGTTGGGAATAATGAAATTGTATGTGTTCGGTTGGATAGAATAGAAGATGGTATTGTGTATGGTAGTGTTTTGAATTGCGTAAAAGTTTAATATTTATTGACATTATATGATAAATTATTTATAATAGTGTGCATTGAGGAGGTAGGAAATATGTCATATTCTGATGAAATTACAAAAGCAAATACGCTTGCTATTAGAGATTTACTTAACAGTGGTTTAATCGAAGAATTGCGTTTAGCTAATTTACTTAAAGAAGCAGAACTTGGTCTTATTGATGCTGGTGAAGTTAAAAGAAGTCAAGTTTATAGTGATGCTTTAGCTAAAAGAAGAATATTAACGAAAAAAAATAAATAAACTTATGTAAAATTATATTAAATAATTTTTTTTACTTGGTTCTCTTATTAAAATATGTTATAATTATTAAGTCATATTTATATTATTATAGAGAGTGAGGTAAATATTTTGAGTATTATACAGAGTATTATTTTGGGTATTGTTCAAGGTGTTGGAGAATTTTTGCCAATTTCTAGTTCGGCTCATTTGGTTTTAGTGCCATATTTATTTGGTTGGGATGAGTCGGGGCTTGCTTTTGATGTTGCTTTACATTTTGGTACATTATTAGCTGTTTTAGTTATCTTTTTTAAAGATTGGTGGAATTTATTTATAGGTGCAGTTAGAAAGTTTACTAAAAAAGAGGATTCAATTGAAAACAAGATGTTTTGGTATTTAGTAATTGCCACTGTCCCTGGTGCTTTAGTAGGCTTTTTATTAGATGATATAATTGAGAATGTTTTTAGAAAACAAATTTGGTTAATTGCTTTAGCTTTAGCTATTATGGGTGTTTTAATTTATGTTGGTGATAAATGGGCAAGTAAACATTATAAAAAAGAGACAACTTTTGAAAAAATTACTTTAAAACAAGCCTTTCTTGTTGGATGTTCACAAGCTTTAGCGGTAATTCCTGGTTTTTCTAGAAGTGGTACTACTATTTTAACGGGTAGACTAATGGGAATTTCTAAGGAAGCTGTTACTAAATTTACTTTCTTATTGTCCGTTCCAATTATATTTGGAGCGACGATATTAAAAGTAGGGGATTTGACTTTCTCTTTAGAAGTTTTTGTTGGAATTTTTACTTCTTTTGTTGTAGGTGTTTTAAGTATTAAATTTTTACTTAGTTATATTAAAAAGCATGATTTTTCAATATTTGCATTTTATAGAGTGATACTTGCTTTAATAGTTTTTGTAAAATTGATTTTCTTTTAATCAATTTTAATCTGCCGATATAGTTCAGTGGTAGAATAGAAGCATGGTAAGCTTCAGAGGACAGTTCAATTCTGTCTATCGGCACCATTGGGAAATCTGTTCGAACTTTTCGAGTTTAAGTAATAAATGCTAACTAGAAATAGTTAGTTTTTAAAGACGAACATGGTTGTTATCTGAATATGAACCATGAAGTAAAAAGTAAAGAAGAAGTTAAAAACTATTTTGATAAATTATGTAATACATTAAATGAATATAAATTTAATTATTATGAAATAGATACAAATGATAATCTAAAAGATATAAAATATTCTTCTAATATTGAATTAGAAAAAATAATAAGATTAATTTCTATAAAACCAGATAAAAGATTTAAAAATCAAAATCTAAAATTAGGAGTTATCACACTGGATTTAAGAAATATTCCAAATATTAGTAATGAAACATATAGTAAATTCTTTAAAGACTTAAAAGAAAAATTTAAAAATAGTTAGAATCTGAAAAAATATAATCATCCTATAAAAATTTATAAATAATCATAACTGAGTAGATTATATTTCAAAATAATAGTATAATTATATTTGACGAAGGAGTTGATATTGTGCCTCAAAATAATGAATATTTTGAACTTTTAGAAGATATAAAAGCAACATTAGTAACTACTAGAAATAAAGTCATAGAAAATGCTAATAAAGATTTAATTATCATGTATTATAATATTGGTTTAAAACTAATTGAAAACAATAAATGGGGTTCATCATTTATAGATACTTTAGCAAAAGATTTAAAAATGGAATTTCCAAACCTTAAAGGAATGTCTGCAAGAAATCTAAGATATATGCAAAAATTTGCTAAAGAATATATGAAAGATGAATTTTTGCAAGAAGTCCTTGCAAAATTATCTTGGAATCATAATCAAATATTATTAGATAAAATAAAAGATGAAAAAGAAAGAGTTTGGTATGCAAATAAATCTCTTGAAAATGGATGGTCTACTACTGTATTATCTCATCAGATATCTTTAAAATTATACGATAGACAAGCATTACTTGAAAATAAAACAGAGAATTATAGTAAAACTTTACCTACTGATATAAGTGATAAAGCAAGAGAAATGTTAAAAGATCCATATATATTTGACTTTTTAACTGAAAAGGAAGATATGAAAGAATTAGAAATTGAAAAAGAATTAACTTCTAATATCACTAAATTATTATTAGAATTAGGAAATGGTTTTGCTTTTATAGGAAGACAATATCACTTAGAAATAGGTAATAAAGATTATTATTTAGATTTATTATTTTATAATTTAAAAGTAAAAAGTTATGTCGTTATCGAACTTAAAACAACTGCGTTTAAACCAGAATATGCTGGACAATTAAATTTTTATTTATCTGCAGTAGATGAATATATTAAAGATGAAGATGATAATCCAACTTTTGGTATATTATTGTGCAAAGAAAAAGATAAAATTACTGCTGAACTAGCATTAAAAGATATTAATAAACCTATTGGGGTTAGTGAATATAAGTTATTGTCAGATCTTCCTGAATATTTACAAAATGCTTTACCAAGTATTAGTGATATAAAACAAAGGTTAGAAAGGATTAATTATGAAGGACATGAATAGCAAAGAGAAAATAATGGAAGAACTAACATTATTATTAATGTAT
This sequence comes from uncultured Bacilli bacterium, assembly GCA_944363595.1. Classification (GTDB taxonomy): domain Bacteria; phylum Bacillota_I; class Bacilli_A; order RF39; family UBA660; genus CALVUN01. Next base: position 13,911 of record CALVUN010000014.1, on the reverse strand, counting down.
TTAAGTTCGTGGGAAAATGATAATCCATTGGAAGAAAAATATAAACAAAGTTGGAAAGGATATTCTTTTGAGGTGATGAATAATTTAACTGATAAAGGATATTTGTTTCCAGCCAAACATTCCAATAAATCAGTGACTTTTACTAAAGAAGGTATGGATTTTGCAGAAGAATTGATAAAGAAATATTTTAATAATTAATTATAAAAATAGTAATTTATGGAGGAAATTATGATTAAATCTAATATAAAAAAGCAATTTTCTTGCAATAAAGATAAGTTATGGAATATTATTACAGATAATACTAATTATTCTTGGCGAAGTGATTTATCAAAAATAGAGATTGTAGATACAACACATTTTATTGAATATACAAAAAATAATTTTCCTACTTATTTTACTATTACAGCAAAAGAAAATTTGAAAGAATATAAGTTTGATTTAGAAAATACTAATATAAAAGGAAAATGGGTTGGTATTTTTAAAGAACTTCCTAATGGTAATATTGAACTAGACTTTACAGAAGAAATAGAAGTAAATAGTTTTATTATGAAATTATTTGCAAAACCTTACTTAAAAAGTCAACAAAAAAGATATATGAAAGATTTAGAAAAAGAATTAGATAAATAGTAATTTGAAAGTGAGGCAATTATGAAAGATAAAAAAAGAAGTTATGAGTAAAAGTGTAAAATCGGGTATAACTTTTGGAAGTGCATTAGCAATGGTAATTAGTTATGTTAATTGGCATTCAATTGGATGGGCTATCATTCACGGCTTAATGAGTTGGAGATATGTAATCTACTATATTATTAGGTATTAAATTACAATTTTTATGGGAGATGATTTAAATGAGAAAAAGGCCAACAACAACTTTATTTATGTTAGAATCTCTTGACGGCAAGATTAGTAGTGGTAGTACTGACGAATTAGATGTTGACAAAGATTGGTGCAAAATTGATGGTGTTAAAGAAGGATTACACCAGTATTATGAAATAGAATCTACTACTGATTATTTTTCATTAAATACTGGTAGAGTAATGGCTAAAATTGGTGTTAATGATAAGAAAAAATATCATAAAAAAGTGGAAGTAAATTTTGTCATTGTTGATAATAAGCCACATTTGAATGAGCATGGAATAGATTATATATGCAACTGGGTAGAGAAATTAATATTAGTTACAACAAATAAAAATCACATTGCTTATTCTCTAACAGATAAATATGATAATTTAGATATTATGTATTATGAAGAATTAAATCTAACAAGATTATTAGAAGATTTATCTAGCAAATATAATGCTGAAAGATTAACAATTCAATCAGGAGGGAATCTTAACGGTGCATTTTTGAGAAATAACTTAATAGACTATGTAAATATAGTAATTGCCCCATTACTAGTGGGAGGTAAAGATGTATCTACTCTAATTGATGGAGAAGCAATTAGTTGCTCAGAAGAATTAAATAAATTAAAAGCATTAGTTTAGCAATAGAATATATCAATAAGATACAATGATAAATTACAATTTGTAGAGTAGATTAATTTCTAAAATTACTTTATTTTTTATTTTTGAAATCTAAAAATGATGCTATACTTATATCAGTTAGTAATTTATTACTGCCTATAAATATTGTCTTAAAAGTTGTTGTACTACAACCTTTGTGGCACCATTAAAAAATTATCCCTTGTATATCAAGGGTTTTTCTTTTTTTATTATAATTATTGTTACTTTGGAGTAACTATCTAACAAAAAAGTACATACTTTTCTTTTTTTTATAATACGTTTATAATTAGATTATCAGAGAAAAAACGTTTTGTCTTTGTATTTTAAGGAGGAGAAGTTATGGAAAATAAAAAAATTAATTTAGAAAAGGGATATGTACTTGTTTATGATTTTGGAAATGTTAAAGTTCATAATTATAATACTTGTGATTATATTGATGATCAAGTTATTTTATTGGAAAAAAATAATAAAATGGTTATTATTGAATCGCCTTCATTTTATGATAATAATAGAGTGTTAGAAGATTATATTAATTCATTAAACGTTACTATTGATGGTATATTACTTTCTTACCATATGGCTGGTGGTTCGTTTTTGACTGATACTAAAAAGTTTTCTACTAAAAAGGCTATTCAATTTGGATATGAAGGGGAAGGTAAAGAATTAATTAATAATTTTGTTAAGTCATTTGGTGATGCATTTGATAATACTGTTCATCATATTACTGATTATATAAATGATGGAAAAATTATTTTAGCTGACATTGAAATGAATATTATCCCTACTTTTGAGGCTTATGATATTGAAATACCTGAAATTAATTGTATTTATACGCATATGTTAGGTAGTGAAAGTCATTCTATTATTTCTAGTGTTGAAAATGCTAAATTAATGATAAAAACTTTAAATGAATATATTAATAAAAATTATAATTTGATTTTTACGTCCCACTATATACCGGAAAATATAACTGCGGTTAAAACTAAAATTGCTTATATTCAGAATTTGCTTGATATTGCTAGTCAAGTAAATAGTGCTACTGAAATGATTGAAAGAATGAAAAAGGAATATCCTAATTATGGTGGACTTAATTATTTAGAGATGACAGCTAATGCATTTTTTCCTTCTAATAAATAAAAGTGATTAAGTTCACTTTTTTTTTATGAATGTGTTTTTTTGTTGTATTTTGTTTATTTGTTTGTATTATATTATTTTATTATTTAGTTTATTATAATAAGGTAATAAAAGAATTGTTATTTTGTTTATTATAATTATTAAAAAATACCTTTTTTATTTTGCTATTTTTAAATTTTGGTAATATTTTTTCTTTGGTTTTTTAAATTTCTATTGACAATTAAATAATGGTTAATTATAATAAATAATCGTCTTAAAGAAAATATGGGGGTAAAAATGATAAACAGAAAGAAAGGTGTTATATATTTAGTTATTCTAGTTATTGGTATTTTGATATTTGGTCTAATATATTGGTATTGGAATTATTCTTCAGGTAATTATTTATATATTGATGTTGATATAAAAAATGATATTGATGATGCTAATTATTATAAAGATATTATCAATGAAGCTAGAAATAAATATAATAATAATGATGTTAAAGGTATTTTGGAAATAGAGAATAGTGATTATATTGTTCCTATTATGCAAAGTTCAGATAATGATTATTATTTGAATCATACACCAAATAATGAGGAAAGCTTTATGGGATCTATTTATTTAGATTATAGAGTTGATATTGATCGTAGTAAAAAGTTATTAATTTATGGTCATAATTCTTCAAATGTTGATATGCCATTTTCAATATTAGAGGAGTTTTATGATAAAGATTATTATGAAAATCATAAGTTTATTGCAATTACAACTAGTACAACTAAAAAGAGATATGAAATATTTTCTGTCTATGTTGAAACAAGTGATTTTTCATATATGGATATTACTTTTGATAGTGATAGTGAATATTTGGATCATATTGAAAAATTGAAAAGTAAATCTATGTATGATACTGATGTTACTTTATCAAGTAATGATGAGATATTGATTTTACAAACTTGCAGTGAACATCCTGATTATCGTAATTATCAAAAAAAATATTTATTAATTATACTAAGGAGGGTTTAAGAAATGAAAAAGTTTAAATTATTTATTTTTACTTTACTTATTTGTATGGTATTACCTAAAAACATTATGGCTTTAGAAAAAGATTTTTGTAGTGTTTTTGATAAAGGTAATGAAGTTGTCGATGTGAATGCCGTTAACGACTATGAAAATGTTTTGATACAAAGAGTAAATGATTTAAATGAAAATAATGGCAAAGGTTATTTAGTTACTTATAGATATTCATATGATATGAATATTAATAAAGTAACAGATGAAGAAAAAACAAATATTGAGAATATTAAGGTGGAAGATAATTTTAATAGTTATGATGATGCTTTAGCTTATTATAACAATATTGTTGTTCAATTGCCTTTTGTAAAAGGTGGCTATAAGATTTCTACTTTAGATATTCCTGTTGTTACTACAGAAGAGTCTGGTTCTATTGAATGTAATAGTCTTGATTGTAGTAATGAAATTGAACAGTTAAATAAAAAACTAAGTGATAATCAACAATTGAATTATTCAATAGTACCTGTTCAAGTTGAAGGAACTGAAAAAGAGTATGTTGTTTATAAAGTAAACGATGAAGTTGTTTTGTTTAATACAATGGAAGAGGCTAATGAATTTGCTAATACATATGTTCCTACTTTGAATGGCTATAGTTTTGTAGTTAATACTATTAATCCTATTTCTGTGACAAACAAGGTTAATAAGACTTATAAAGATTTAATTGGAAATAATGTGTTTGATACATATGATGAAGCTGTTAGTAAATTAAATGAATTTAATGCAAATTATGATGTTACAAGTAAAAAAATTATTTCTATTAGGGATGAAAGTAAAGATATTATTGATAGTGATGTTTTGACATTTAATACAATGGAAGAAGTTAATGAATGGATTAGTGAAAATAAGTTATCTTCTGATGAAGGTATATTAGAGACGGAAATTACTTCTGAGAAAGAAAAATATGATGAAAGCACTATTAGTGGTGAATTTAGTTCACAAGCTTTAGCAGAAAATTATCTTGAACAATTAAAAAATGATGGTTATGTTGTTTCTAATGGTAAAATTACACAAGTTAGTGATGGAATTACTGGTCAGGTTTTATCTGGTAAAAGTTTTCCTAGTGCTAGTGAATATGTTTTTGCAACAGATAATACTAATTTTATTTTAATTAAACAAGGTAGTGGTCATTTTGCAGTATGGACAGAAAAGCCTTTAACAGATGATGAAAAGAATCTTTTTGTAGAAAGTTACAATACTGTTAATTCAGGGAATAATAAATTTGATGGTTCTACAACAAATATTAATATTTCTGAAATTACTTGGATAGATGGTTATAAAAGTTTTGATCTAAGTGATTTAGGTAATAATTGGGGAGTTTATGAATTTACTTCTGATGGTGAAAATATTATCTTATCTTGTGATTCATCAAAAGTATCTCATGTAATTAGAGGTTTTGCTCAAGAAGATATTAAGTATGTTGTAAGTGGTACTAAATATAAAGAAAGAGATGTTTATAAAGTTAAATACAATAAAGTTATTTATGGTTATAAATATGAAATTGATGCTACAGCATTAGTTGATGAAATTACTACTAAATATCAAATTTCATCTGAATTTGTTAAAATGGAGAATGCTTCTAAATTAAATTATAGTATTGATACTAGTTATATTAATACTGTATATAAATTAGAATACACTAAATATGTACCTGTAATTAAAGAAATGGCTTCAATTGATTGGGTAATTATTAGATGCGAATATCCTTACGGTAATGGTGATGTTAATAATTACGATGGTAATGGAAATGGTAATAATTCTGATTATCCAAATCCACCTCAAACGGGATTTGATATGAATTTATCGATGATTATTTATGTTTTGTTTGGTGGAATATTGCTTATTTCTTATAAGGCTTGTAAGTTAATACGTAATAATTAGAATTTATTTAGTGTAAATTATAAAAATTAAGATTTATATTTAAAGAGAATTTAATTTATATTCTAAAGCTCTTTTAAATATAAATCTTTTTATTGTTTATTAGAAAAAAGATATTGACAAGCAAACGTTTGTATGTTATAGTTTAATTGTGATTGTTATTTATTTATTTGTATTTGATTTATATTAATAAGGTTAATTAAACACAATTATTTAAGTATTTTAGTTATGGAGTTGGTGATATTATTATGCGTGTTTTGACTATTAAACAACCTTTTGCTAGTTTAATAGCTTGTGGTCTTAAGAAATATGAGTTTAGAAGTTGGAAGACTAATTATCGGGGAGAATTGTATATTCATGCAGGTAAAAGTTGTGATAATGATAGTATGAGTGTTATTTCTAAATATAATTTAGAATGTCTGAAAGGATATATTATTGCTAAAGTTAATTTAACTGATTGTATATTAGTTGATAAAAATATGAATGAAAAGTTAAATGCAATTAATTCTGATGTTTATAGGCATAATTATACTGGCTGTTATGCATGGAAGTTTGAAAATGTTGAAATTTTAAAGAATCCTATTAAAATTAATGGTAAATTAGGTATTTGGAATTATAATAATACTAAGTAATAGGTGGAGGTTTTTATGAAAAAGAAGATAATGTTCTTACTTTTAATATTTTTAATTGTAATTTTGGTAGTTTTGTTTTGTGGTGTTTTTAATAGGAAAAACAATAAATTGGTTAATGAGGTGAATGGTGAAATGAATGATTTAATTAATGTTGAAATTAATGATGTTTTATTTAAAATGGAACTTGAAAATAATCAAACAGCAAGAGAATTTCAAAAAATGCTACCTTTAGAAATTGAAATGAATGAATTAAATGGAAATGAAAAGTATTATTATTTTAATGACTCTTTTTCAAATAATCCTATTAATGTTTTACAAATTAAAGCAGGAGATGTTATGTTATTTGGTGATGATTGTTTAGTAATTTTTTATGAAGATTTTTCTACTTCATATAGTTATACAAGAATTGGAAGAATTGTTGATAGTTCTAATTTGAAAGATGTTTTAGGTGAAAGTGATGTCGTTGTTTCTTTTGAAAAATAAGTTGTTTTGTAAAAGTATATTTTTTGGTGTATAATATATTTGTCAATTGTATAGTATTTTATTTTTAATTAGTTGATATGAGGTGAATTTAGTTGGATATTAAAATTAATGGGGTTTATAAGCATTTTAAAGGTGATTATTATATTGTTATTGATATTGCATATAATGTAGATAATATGGAAAGATGTGTTATTTATAGAGCTTTATATGGTGATGGTAAATTGTTTGTTAGATCTTTTGATGATTTTATGGATGTAGTTGATAAGAAAAAATATCCTAATTGTAAGCAAAAAATGCGTTTTGAATTACAAAATATTAAAAGCATAAGGGGTGAATAATATGGATGATAGAATTGTTACTAATGAAAAATTAGAAGAAGATAAGTATGAGGATATTAGACCTAGTTTTCTTGATGAATATATTGGTCAGAGTGAGGTCAAGGAGAATATTTCTATTTTTATTAAATCTGCAAAAATGCGTGAAGATGCATTAGATCATGTTTTATTGTATGGCCCTCCTGGTTTGGGTAAGACAACTTTAGCTAATATTATTGCAAATGAACTTGGTAGTAATATTAGAACTGCTAGTGGACCTGCGATTGAGAAAAGTGGGGATTTAGCGGCTATTTTGTCAACTTTGGAACCTAATGATGTTTTGTTTATTGATGAAATTCATCGTATACCTAAATATATTGAAGAAATTTTATATTCTGCTATGGAAGATTTTTATTTAGATATTGTGATTGGTAATGATGGATCAAGTCGTAGTATTAGAATTGATTTACCTAAATTTACTTTAGTTGGTGCTACTACGAGAGCTGGTGATTTATCTAGTCCTTTACGTGATCGTTTTGGTATTATTTGTAAGCTTAATTATTATACTGAAGATGAATTGTTTTTGATTGCAAAAAGAACTTCTAAAGTTTTAGGAGTCGATATTTGTGATGAAGCGGCACATGAGTTAGCAAGAAGAAGTAGGGGGACGCCAAGAATTTGTAATCGTTTATTTAAACGTGTTAGAGATTTTGCGTTAGTATATGGTAAGAGTAGTATTGATGAAGAGATTGTTAATATGGCTTTGGATAAATTAAAAGTTGATAAAATTGGTTTAGATGAGACAGATTATAATTTGCTTATTTCTATTATTGAAAAATTTAATGGTGGACCAGTTGGTATTGATGCTATTGCATCTTCTATTGGTGAAGAAGCTGGAACAATTGAGGATGTATATGAGCCTTATTTATTACAGAATGGTTTTTTAAAGCGTACTTCGAGAGGTAGGGTTGTTACTGATAAGACTTATGAATATTTGAATATTGAAAAGTAGAATGTCAACTTTGTAATAGTTTAGGTCTAACTATTTTAAATATGGTATTTTTGTGGTAAAATATGTTTAGAGAGAGGGATTACTATGTTAAATAACAAAGGTTTTACTTTATTGGAAATGATGTTAGTTATTGTTATATTAAGTATTATAATGGCTATTACAGTACCTTCTTTAATTGGTTATTTTGATCAAAGCAAAGATACTAGTGAACAAGTTTTTATGGATGAAATGGAAGATGTAGTTAGTAATTTTATTTCACTTAGAATGTTAGGATTTCAACCTACTAGTCAAACTATATCTTTTTATAAATGTGATAATCCTTGTTTAGATGAAACAGATTGTAGGCAAAGTTTAGCTACTAAAGTTAATTTGGGAAGAGAAGTTACTTTGAATGATGTTGCAAATGCTGGGGTTGTTAATGCAGGAGATCTTATCAATCCTAAAACTGAAAAAAAATGTAATCTTAATACTTTGGTTGATATTTATAAAGATAGTGATAGTGTTTATTGTTTTATGATTGAAGCTGATGGTTCTGATTGTTTAAGTGAGGATATTAATTCTTGTATGTTCAATATCGATGGTAATACAATTTTAACTAATGAGACTGGAGATACTTTGACTATTTATAGTGATGGGACAATAGATAGGGGCAATTATTGTGATTAGTAATCGTAAATTAATACTTATTTTTGGTATTGCTATAATTATACTTATAATTGATTTGGTTACAAAGTTATTAGTTAGTAATTTTTTAGTGTTAGATGTTAGCAATGGTATTATTGATCATTTTTTTTATTTGACATATACACATAATTATGGTGCAGCATGGAGTATTTTTACAGGAAATATTTATTTTTTAATTGTTGTTGGAATTTTAATTATTGGTTTTATGCTTTATTATATTTTAAAAAATAAAGTTAGTAGCATGCTGGAAATTTTAGGCTATGGCTTGTTTTTAGGCGGTGCTTTTGGTAATATTATTAATCGTATTATCTATGGTTATGTTATTGATTTTTTTGATTTTCGTTTTGGTAATTATTATTTTCCTATATTTAATATTGCCGATATTGGAATTGTTATTGGTGTCTTTCTTTTATTTATTGATACGTTTAGGAGGAATAGAAATGATTAAATTAGAGGTTTTGGATAATGGTATAAGAGTTGATAAGTATTTGTTTGATAAACTTGATCTTAGTCGTAGTAAAGTGGCTAAACTTATCGAGGATGGAAAAGTTTTTGTTAATGATTTGCCAATTAAAAAAAGTTATCTTGTTAAAAGTGATGATGTTATTGTCATCAATGATGATTTATCTTATGAAGTGAAAATTGAAGCTGAAAATATTCCTTTAGATATAGTTTATGAGGATGACGATTTGCTTGTTGTTAATAAGCCAAGTGGAATGGTTGTTCATCCGGCACCTGGCAATTATCATGGTACATTAGTTAATGCTCTTATGTATCATTGTAATCATTTGAGTAGTGTTAATGGAATGATTAGACCTGGTATTGTTCATCGCATTGATGCTGACACTTCTGGTTTATTGGTGGTTGCTAAAAATGATAAAGTACATATGGATCTTGCTAAACAAATTAGTGATAAAACGGTTACAAGGAAATATGTTGCATTAGTTCATGGTGTTATTAATGAAGATACTGCAACAATTGATGCTCCAATTGGTAGAGATAAAAATAATCGAAAAAAAATGTGTGTAACCGCTGATAATTCTAAGGAGGCTATTACACATATTAGAGTTTTAGAGAGATATAAGGATGCAACTTTAATTGAATGTATTCTTGAGACTGGTAGGACTCATCAAATTAGAGTTCATTTGAGTTATATTAATCATCCTTTAGTAAATGATCCTGTTTATGGATTGAAAAAAATGGACGATAAAGATTTTGGACAGATGTTACATGCTAAAACTTTGGGCTTTGTTCATCCAAATACTGGTAAATATATGGAATTTAGTGTTGATGTTCCTTTGAAATTTAAGGAAATTTTACTTAAATATAAAAATAATGAATAAGTATTTATTTATTTTAATATTTTTAGTATAATATTGTAGGCAGGAGGAAGTAATTATTATGAAAAAAGAAATAACATTTAGAGAAAAAGATGAAGTTACTATGAATTTACTTCATTATTTTGTGACACAACAGAATTATAATCCTGTTATTGTTCATGGTGTTAGTGATGAGATTTGGCTGGAAAATATGGGACAAGATTATAAAATTATTAGAATCGTTAGTAGATATATTCATAATAATGAACAATTAAAGTTTGATTTATATAAATGTCAACAAATTGTTAAAAAATTAAGAGTTAAAACATTATCATGGAAAATGCCTGTTTTAAATATTTATGTTGATTTAGGCGATAGTGTTGATTTAGTTGATAAAACAAATATGATTAAAAATGTTTTTCTTCCTAATTTTAAAAATATAAAAAAGAATTATTTAAAAGAAGCTTTTCCGGATATTGATGAAAAGACAAAACATAGTGAGGAAGGAGTTGATTTGTTTGTGAAGATTACTGAAGATATTAATAAGAAAAATTATCGTGACTCTAATAGATTAAGTAAAATCTTTGCTAAGAAATATCCTTTTGTTACTTATGCAATTATAATTATATGTGTTGTGGTTTTTGCTATGATGTATATTTTCGGTAATGGTTCTACTGATAATTTAACTTTACTTAGTTTTGGTGCTAATTTGGATGTTGCTGTTATAAATGGTGAATATTATCGTTTGTTTACGTCGATGTTTTTACATATTGGTTTTATTCATTTGTTGTTTAATATGTATTCATTACTTATTATTGGTCAACAAGTAGAAAGCTTTTTTGGTAAGTGGAAATATTTATTTATATATATTTTTAGTGGTATAAGTGGTGGCTTGTTGTCAATATGTTTTACGCATAATACTATATCTGCGGGAGCTAGTGGTGCTATATTTGGTCTTCTTGGGGCTTTATTATATTTTGGTTATAATTACCGTAATTACTTGGGGAATGTTATTCGTAGTCAGATAATTCCTATAATTATTATTAATTTGATTATTGGATTTACAAGTACGGGAATTGATAATTTTGCTCATATTGGAGGATTAATAGGTGGTATTATTTCGGCGATGGCTATGGGTGTACCTGATAAATCATCAAAACAAGATCGTATTAATGGGTTTATTGTTGCTATTATTTACATTGTTTTTGTTGGTTATTTAGCTTTTGTTGGTATTTAATTTTAAAAAAACTTGCTATTTTGGGTAAAATATTATATAATTATATGGCAGGTGATTTTATGAATATTGATATGACTTCTCTATTAACAAATAAAGAAAATTGTATCAAGATTGATATGGATGTTGCTATTAATAAGGAGTTAATTAATAAAAGTGATATTAGAAAAATAAATGATCTTCATATTTGTGGTGAAATAATTAATGATTATGATGGCGGTTATTTATTAAAAGGAAATGTTAATGGTATTATGATTTTACCTGATGATTTGACATTAGAAGATGTTTCTTGTCCTTTTAGTTCAATATTAGATGAAAAAATCACTGATGATGCTATAAATGAGGATAATAGGCTTGACCTTATGCCAATTTTGTGGCAAAATATATTAACAGAGATTCCTTCAAAAGTTAATAGTGGCAATCGTGATATTAAATTGGAAGGAAAAGGGTGGCGTGTTATTAGTGAAGATGAGATTGAAAATAATAGCAGTGTTTCACCTTTTAGTGATTTGCAGAAGTTATTAGATTCAAGGAAGGAGTGATAGTATGGCAGTTCCATTTAGAAAAGTTAGTAAAACAAGAAGAGATATGAGAAGAACTCATTATAAAGTTAAAGCTAATGGGCTTGTTAAATGTTCTAATTGTGGTGAAATGATTAGAGCTCATCGCGCATGTCCAAAGTGTGGATTTTATAAAGGAGAACAAAAAGTAGCTTAATAATTACAGGAAAACTAGGTTAACTCTTAGTTTTTTTGTTTTTATAGAAAGGAAATAAAAATGTTAGATAATGTAACAAAAACAGTAGTGGAGAGTAAAGGGGATTTATTTTGTAATGAGCAGCTTTTTTTAGAAAAAGTAGCCCAAATGTTAGAAAATGAAGAGATTAGTAAAGTATCTTATAATATGCTTATGAATTTGTATACTGCTAAACTTAATTTGGCTTTACAAAGTGATATTTCTATTAGAGCATATGCTGAATATCGAAAGGATGACGAACTTAATAAGTTAAAACTTTTAAAAAATAAGATATTGCAAAATCCTACATTTTATAATTTATATGCTAATTTATTTGAAGCATATGAGACAGGTAAAGTTAATATGGAAATTAGAAGTATTTTACTTCGATTGATGGCTTATGTTGATATGCCTATTGATGTTGATACTTACGATGATGCTGAAGTTATTGATTATACTTTTGGTAAATTGGTTAAAGATGTTATTAATGGTAATTTTCATGATTATTTTAAGGATCAAAATATTAATGTAAAAGCAGGTTATTCTAGAAAACTAAGGTAACATTTAATGTTAAAAAGTAACTAAAATGGCTTGCTTTTTCATTAAATATATGGTATTATCATATATGTTAAAAAAGCAATCCGCTGATATTAATTATGATTGTGGGTCAGAAAGGATGTGTGAAACGATGGACTTAATCGAAAAGATTACGCAAAGCCAAATTAATCCAAATATTCCTGAATTTCGTGTTGGTTATACTGTTAATGTTGGATATTTGATTAAAGAAAAGAAAAAAGGCGGCGAAACACAAAGAGTTCAAAATTTTGAGGGTATTGTTATTGCTCGTAAGGGCTCTGGCAGTACAGAAACTTTTACTGTCCGTTCAATGAAATATGGTGTTGGAGTGGAAAGAACTTTCCCTGTTAATTGTCCAAATATTAAGTCATTAACAGTTATTAAAAAAGGTAAAGTTAGACGTGCAAAATTATATTTCTTACGTGATAGAAAAGGGAAATATAGTATTAAAGAACAAAGATAATAAGTCTTCTTGCTTATTATCTTTTAATCTTTTAGAAGGTGGGAGATAAATGCAAAATTTTATTAAAAATATAATACCATATGTTATTATTTTATTGGTAGTTGTTATAATTAGAATTTTTATTATTACTCCAGTAACTGTGGTTGGATCTTCGATGTATGATACTTTGGTTGAAGATGAGATTTTACTTTTAAGTAAAATTTCTTATAAAATTGGTGATATAAAAAGATTTGATATTATTGTTATTGATGAACCTAACGATAGTATTATTAAAAGGGTTTATGGATTACCTGGTGATAAGGTTGAGTATAAAGATAATGTTTTATATATTAATGATGAAGAAGTTGAGGATGTTTATGCTACTAATGATACTAATGACTTTACAATTAAGGATATATGTATTAGTGGTTTAGAAAATGATAATTTGAGTGATACAGAAATTGATGAGATATGCGATTATGATACAGTGCCTGAAGGTTATTATTTAGTTTTAGGGGATAATAGGAAAGTTTCTTTAGATAGTAGAAGTTTAGGATTTATTAGTAAGGATTTAATTATGGGTAAAGCTGTTTTTAGAATATTTCCTTTGGATAAGATTGGTACTATCTCTTAGATTATTTATAATATTTTATTGTTATACTATTAAAGATATTTTTTAATAGTTTTTTTAAACAAATGTTTGTTTTACTATTGACTTTTTTTTAATATATGATTATAATTTATGTAGTTTATATTTTTCAGAAATAAATAAAGGAGAATCTATTTATGAATAACGATTTATTTATTAAACAAATTAGTCTTGATAGATCTAAGATTGAGGATTTTAGTGTGTATCCTTTTAATATAGAATGTGTTAGAAATTTTAAAACAATTACTTTTAATAAAAATGTTAGCTTTTTTA
>CALVUN010000013.1 GCA_944363595.1 uncultured Bacilli bacterium | reverse complement strand
TTTCATTGTGCAAAAATTTAAGAAAAATAATAATAAAAACTAGTAAGAAAACTAATTAAAAATAAAAATATAAAAAATTTATAAAGTTTTGTATAGAAAATACTTGACTTTATTATGAGAGGAGTTTCTAGTAATAAAACGTAAAATAACTAGAAAAAGTGATAAAATGAAAGACGCATACAAAAAAACAATAGAACAAATATATCAAGAATTAAATATAGATAACAAAGGACTAGATTCAAAGACAGTAAAAAGACTTCAACAACAACATGGAAAAAACGTCTTAATAGAAAAAAATAAAAAGACAAAATTACAAATTTTTTTAAGTCAATTCAAAAATGTTATGATCATTCTTCTTTTGGTTGTAGGAATATTATCATTAATATACTCATTAATAAATCAAAGTGATTTTTTAGAACCAATTGTTATTTTAGGTACTACAATCGTCAACTGTTTTATGGGCTTTTTTCAAGAATCAAAGGCCGAAGATGCCATTAGTAAGTTAAAAAAATATACCAAAAATTTTATTACTGTCAAAAGAAATGGTCAATATCAGGAAATAGATTCAAAAAACCTAGTCGTAGGGGATTATCTTATTTTAGAAGCTGGTGACAAAATACCCGCTGATGCTAGAGTCGTAAAAAGTTATTTTGGCAAAGTAGACCAATCAATTTTAACAGGTGAAAGCTTAAGTATTGATAAAACTGAAGAACCCATTACCAAAGATGTAATAATCTCAGAACGAAATAACATGATTTATTCAGGAACCGTTTTAGTATCAGGTAAAATAGAAGCTATTGTAACAGCTATTGGTATGGATACAGAATTAGGTAAAATAGCGGCTGTCATGGATACGAAAGAAGAACCAATAACACCACTACAAATGAAAGTCCAAAAAATAAGCCGATTTATAACTATTGTTGCAAGTGTTCTAATTACCTTTGTTTTAATCTATGGCATTATTAATCAATACGAAATTCTTACTATCGTTATGTTATGTATCTCGATGATTGTTGCAAGTGTTCCAGAATGTCTTCCCATTGCAATTACCGCGACCTTATCTATTGGTGTAAGTCAAATGGCTAAGAAAAAATCTATTGTTCGTAATTTAGCGGCCATTGAAACATTAGGGGCAACCGAAGTCATTTGTACCGACAAAACAGGTACATTAACAGAAAATAAAATGGAAGTTATAAAAATTTATACACCAAGTGATACAGATAAAGAAATAAAGATAACTGATATTAAAGAAAATAACCGTTTTATTGAAATAATCAATTATTGTAATACAGCTACTCCTAATAAAGATGGTACTTATAGTGGCGATGCTGTCGATGCCGCCTTAAAAAATTACCTTCAAAAGCACAAATTAAAGTGTACTAAAGGTCATAAAATAATAGAATTACCATTTGATTCAGATCGCAAAATGATGAGTACAATTTATAATATTGATGAAAAACAAATATTGTATGCTAAAGGAAGTTTAGAATCACTTTTATCCAAAAGTAGTAAAGTACTATCTAATGGTAAAATAATAAAATTAACAGATAATATCATTAAAAAATACCAAAATATTGAAACAAAAATGTCCGAAGAAGCCTTAAAAGTTTTAGCCTTTGGTTATAAAGAAATAACTAAGAACATAAAAGAAGAAACAGACTACTTTGCTGAAGAAAACAATCTTATATTAGTAGGACTAATAGGCTTAAAAGACCCTGTTCGCCCCAATATTAGTGCCTCAATTACAACTTGTCTAAATGCAGGTATAAGACCGATCATGTTAACTGGGGACAATTTACCAACTGCTACTGCTATAGCTAAAGAAGTAGGAATATGCCATTCATCTGAAGAGTGCATTAGTGCAACTGAAATATCCCATTTAAGTCAAAAAGAGTTAATTAATTATCTAAAAAAATATTCCGTATTTGCAAGAGTTAGTCCTGAAAACAAGCTCCAAATTGTAAAAGCTATCCAAAAAACAGGTAAAGTTGTTGCAATGACAGGTGATGGAGTAAATGACGCTCCTGCTATAAAATTAGCTAATGTAGGAATTGGTATGGGAAAAAGTGGAACAGATGTTACCAAAGACGTATCAGACATAATATTATTAGATGATAGCTTTAATACCATAACGACTGCTGTTTCCGAAGGAAGAAGAATATATGATAATGTTATTACCAATATTTTATATAACTTATCAAGTAATTTTACTGAAATATGTATAATTCTTTTCGGTATGTTAACAGGAAACACCATAATTTCTGCGATTCATGTTTTATACATAGATCTAGTTGCCGATACCATTCCATCAATTACTTTAGCTTTTGAAGGAGCCTCAAAAGACATAATGAAACGAAAACCTAACGGATTAAACAAAAGAATATTTACCAAATTCTTTAGTGCCTTTCTTATCATATCTGTCATTCTTGAAACTGCTATAAGCTTATTAGTTTACTATTGTTTCCTACCTCAAGGACAAGAACTAGCTCAAACCCTAGCTCTATTAAGTATAATAATAAATGAATTTGTCTTTGCATATAACTGTCGTTCTCTAAAAGAACCAATCTATAAAAGAGGACTATTAACAAATAAGTATTTAAATTTAGGAATCCTATTCTTATTAATAATTCAATTAATTGTCTTTTTCACACCAATTGGTCAAATATTTGGATTAAAATCAATAACAATATCTCAATTACTATTTGTCATTTTAGTAAATATAGTATCGTTTATAGCTATGGAATTCTTAAAACCATTTATGACTAAATATTTTAAAGATGAATAAATTATAAATTAACTGAAATAAATATTTTATTCAGTTTTTTTTTAAATAAAAAAAAAAGCACTTAAAAAAGCATACAAATATTGCCATAAAAAAAGTTATTATGTCCACAAAAAAGCATATCCTTTATTAGGAGCGATAAAATGTTTTCAAAAAAAATACATAAAAGAATAAAAATTATTTTATTAGTAATTATGTTTTGTTTTATTTTAATAATATCAAAAGTCTTTTATATACAAGTAATAGATTATAAAAAATTAAACGAATTAGCTAATTCCCTTTGGAGTAGAAATTTACCAATCGAAGCTGATCGTGGACGCATCTATACTATCGATGGTACCGTAGTAGCGGATAACTTAACAACAGTAAGTCTTGTTTTTATTCCTAATCAAGTAAAAGATAAAGAAAAAGTAGCACAAGACATTGCTAACATATTAGATTGTGATATCTCTAAAATAGAAGAACATCTATATAAAAATTCATCAATAGAACGTGTTCACCCAGAAGGAAGACGATTATCATATGAAATAGCAGACCAAATAGAAGCCTTAAATTATGATGGTGTTTATCTTGTTAAAGAATCAAAACGAAATTACCCTAATGATGAATTATTAGCCCATGTACTAGGATACGTAGGTATAGATAATCAAGGATTAAGTGGGTTAGAACTTCAATATGATGAATATCTAACAGGAGAAGCAGGAGCTATTCAATATTACTCTGATGCCAAAGGACAAAAATTAAACTTAAATGAAGTATATGTCGAACCAGAAGATGGAATGGATATCTATCTGACTGTCAATTATGAATTACAAACTGCTATTGAACGTGAATTAGATAATATAGTTACCAAATATAATCCAGAAGGAGCATGGATATTAGCTATGGATCCAAACACCGGCGAAATACTAGGAATGGGATCAAGACCAGCATTTAATCCAAATAATTATCAAGACTACACAACAGAACAGATAAATCGCAATTTAGCAATTTGGGCTAGCTATGAACCTGGATCAACATTTAAAATTGTAACTCTATCAGCAGCATTGGAAGAAGGTGTGGTTGATCTAGATGAGCATTTTTTTGATAGTGGTTCTGTAACAATTGAAGGAGCAAGAATAAAGTGTTGGAAAGCAGGAGGACATGGAGAACAAACATTTTTAGAAGTAGTTGAAAACAGTTGTAATCTTGGTGTCAATACAGCAACACATATAAATTTCAAGAAAGCCCTTTAAATAATCAAAAAACTTCTACCCAAATTGATGTTTGTTCTTCATTTCATTTAATTTATGATAATGTAATTTA
>CALVUN010000012.1 GCA_944363595.1 uncultured Bacilli bacterium | reverse complement strand
GCTCCTTATTCATTTAAAGTAATTAGAAAAAAAGTTAAGGAGTTAGGACAAGAATATACTCCAAGGCAATATGCTATTCAAGTTGTTGTATTTGCTGTAAGTGCGGCGGTGGTAACATATTTATATTTTTATAATATTGTTGTGTCACTTATTTATGCTGCTTTAGCAGTATTAGTTATTCCATATTTGACATATTTAAGATGTAAAAGACTTTATAGTGAATTTATATTTGAACAAGTTCAAGTTTATACGACTAATACAATTATGGAGTTTGCAACGACACAGTCTTTTGTTAAGGCTTTAGAAGGAGTATATGCTTCTAATGTACTTGAAGATCCTGTTAAGTCAGATGTTAAAATGATGATTGATATGGCTTATGAAAATGGTACTATTGATCAGTCTATTAATTATATGAATTCTAAATATGATTTTTATATAGTTAGAAATATGCATCAGTTATTTTTACAAATTACGAATGAAGGTTCTAGAGATTCTGGAGAGTCTTTGGAAAATATGAGCCAGGATATAGACATGCTTGTTGAAAGTGTTTACCGAGATAGAATTGATAGGGCAACTTTCCATAAAAAGTTTTTACAATTTGGTATTATACTTTATTTAATGGTTATGCTTGTACAATTTATGCTTGGTATGGAAACTTATAATCAAATGCTTGGAGATTGGTGGGTTCAAGTTTTATTACATGGTATTATATGGTTAAATACTTTCTTTCTACTTTCTGGCGAAAAATATTATAATGAAGATGTGGGGGCGGAATAAATGGGTATTGGTTTAACTTTTATAATTGTTGCAATTATTGTTATATTTTTACTTGAATACAACAACCATTTTAGCTCTAACAAATTCATAAAAGAAACTGCACCATATTTTAGAACATTTATGGAGTCTGATTATGAGTTTTTACTTAGAATCAGATATGGTGGTGAAGTTGATGTTAATAAAATGTATGGATATAGAGTACGTAATGGTATTATAGGAATTATATTTTGTTTATTCATATTTATGAATCAGCTTTCTTTTGCTTATATATTACTTTCTTTATTAATTGGTTTTGCACTATTTAAGTTGCCATATATGCAGTTAAGTAGTTATTATAAGCAAAATTTGCATAAAATTAATTTGATGCTTCCATACTATTTAAAGGGACTAGAAATTTTAATTCAACATTATACAGTCCCAGTTGCACTTGCAAAATCTATTGATACTGCACCTGAAATATTTAAACCGGGTTTACAGAAATTAGTGGCTAAAATAGATGCGGGTGATTCTTCTGTTCAACCATATATGGATTTTGCTAATGAATATCCTGTTCGTGATTCAATGCGAATGATGAGACTTTTATATCGTCTTGGTTTAGGTAGTCAAGAAAATAAGCAAGAACAGTTAATGATGTTTTCTCGTACAATTTCTTCTTTACAAAATAAAGCACGTGAACAAAAATATAAAGAGCGTTTAGAAAAAATGGAAAATAAAACAATGATGATGCTATTTTGTACAGGTGGAGGAATTTTAGGTTTTCTACTTTTGTCAATGATGATGATGATGAACTATTAAGTATAGTCAAAAATTTTGAACTATGTTATAATTAAAAATAGGAGGGTAGGTGATAAGTTATGAAGGAAGCAGCTGGTGAAGCTAATTTAACTGTTGTAGCTATCATTTTAATTGGTGTAGTTGTTGCTGTTGTTACACCACTTGTTACTAGTTTGATGAGTAGTTCTGCTGAAAAGGCTTGTTGTTCAGATGCTGGTGGTGTTTGGTCTGGTGGACAATGCAAAGCTGGTAGTAGTGCTTATGACGCTACTGGTTACCGTGAATGTGTTGACGAAGCTACGGCAAATCAATAATATTTAAAATATGCTTGCTTTAAAGCAAGTTTTTCTTGATAAGGCGGTGATTTAATATGCGGGAAAGTATTGGTAGTGTATTTTTATATAATATAATTATCTTATTTGTTATTATAGTTTTTGGTTTACTTTCGGCTACTATAAGTTACTATAAAGCTTTTAAAGTTAACGAAAGAATTCTTTATTCTTTGGATAAGTTTGAAGGGTATAATCAATTTTCTGAGGCAGAAATAGAAGATTATTTAGTTAGTATAGGTTATACATATAGTCCCGATGGCCAAGCTGATTGTCCAAAGGAAAAAGATGGTGGAACTTTAATTATGTCAAATAGTGCGAAACATTTATATTGTGTTTATTATTTTTCTGATGATAGAGGTAGTCAAGAAGAAGGTAGATTAAACGGTGATAGAGAGCCAATTTACTATAATTATGCGTTAACTAGTTATATTTATGTGGACTTACCAATTGTTGGGGCATTTAAATTACCGGTTTATACTAAGGGAGAGAGAATTTATAATTTTAGTGATCACCAAGAGCAGGGGGCGAGAGTATGAAAGAAGCTATAGCTAATGCGGGTGTCTATAATTTAGTTATTATATTTGTAATAATTTTACTTGCTTTCTTTATTGGGTCGCTTTCTTATTCTAAGGCGTTTAAAGTAAAAAATAAGATTATTGAAGAAATTGAAAAAGATCAAGCGTATACGACTGGTGTTAATAATTCTACTGAAGATAGAGTAGAAGAGTGGATTAGTAATATTGGCTATAGAATTAATACTGGTAATACTAGAAATACTGTTAATTGTCCAAAAGTTACTGGTAATGGTGGTGAAGAAGGCAAACTTGTTAACACTGATGGTGATTATCAATATTGTGTTTATGAGTTTGATACATGTGTTCCAGGTTCTGATAAGGCAAAATGTGGTAAGTATTACCGGGTAACAGCTTATATGTATTTTGACATTCCAATTTT
>CALVUN010000011.1 GCA_944363595.1 uncultured Bacilli bacterium | reverse complement strand
CTTATTAATTTTATTATTAATGTCTTTTTCTTCCTCCCATTTACTACGTAACTCTTTCTCTTGACTCTTTAAATTGTCCATTTTATTTTTTATTTCTTCTTTTCTTTTTAAAGATAATTCATCCTTTTCTTTCTTTAGTGCTTGAAGTTCAATTTCAAGTTGCATTATTTCCCTTGTTAAATTATCCAAAGATTTAGGTACAGATTCCATTTGCACCTTTATAGTGGCACAAGCTTCATCAACTAAATCAATAGCTTTATCAGGTAAAAAACGATCTGTAATATAGCGATCAGATAAAGTAGCAGCAGCAACTAGAGCATTATCTTTAATATTAACACCATGATAAACTTCAAATCTTTGCTTTAATCCTCTTAAAATAGTAATTGTATCACTTACACTAGGTTCACTAACAAGAACTTTTTGAAAACGTCTTTCCAAAGCACCATCTTTTTCAATATATTTACGATATTCATTTAATGTAGTAGCACCAATACAATGAATTTCTCCTCTTGCAAGCATTGGTTTAAGCATATTACCAGCATCCATTGCTCCTTCGACAGCACCAGCTCCTACTATCATATGAATTTCATCGATAAACATTATAATTTGACCATTAGAATCCTTAACTTCTTTTAAAACAGCTTTCAAACGTTCTTCAAATTCACCACGGTATTTAGCACCTGCAATTAATGCCCCCATATCTAATTCCCAAATTGTTTTATCTTTTAAACTATTAGGTACATCGCCCTTAACGATACGATTAGCAAGTCCTTCCACAATTGCGGTCTTACCAACGCCAGGTTCACCAATTAAAACAGGATTATTTTTAGTCTTTCGTGATAAAATTCGTGTAATACTATATATTTCTTCATCACGTCCAATAACAGGATCAACTTTTCCATCCTTTACAGCCTGTGTAATGTCTCTTCCATATTTTTCTAAGACATTCTCTAAATTTTCTTGATACGGATTTTGTCCATTCATAATATCCCTCCTTTATACTTTTATTTAGTACAAAATCATACTACAAAACAATTATATCACATTATTAGCAATTGTCAATAGAGATTGCTAAAATAAGTTTCAAAAAAGCAAAATAAATTATTTTTAAGCCAATAAATAAGGACTTAAAATATTTAACTTTTGCCTAATAAATTAAACTAATTATTTATACTATCTTTTAAAATTTTTTTTGCCAATATTTTTCCCATTTGATATGGACTATTTTTTTCAAATAAATAAGGTTCAAAATGATAATTTATTAATCCAGTTTTAAGTACTTCATCACTAACACCATACGGATAATCACTAATATCTAAAATAAAAACATCTTCATTATCTTTTAAAGCATTCTCGGTCAAAATATGTTCCGAAATAGTATTAATAACTAGATCACTTTGACGAATAACCTGGTTTAATTTTAATGTATCAGAAATATAAAAACCAACTTCTTTTAGTCTCAGTAATTGATATATATCATTAACACCAACTCTATAATTAAAATTATATCCCCAATTCATAATCAAATTAACCAAATGATTATATCCTAAAAAACATAAATTTTTAGCATTCATTTTAGCAATAATATTAAAAATAGCATTCGCAGTTAAAAAATTTTTTTCTTCCTGTAATTTATAATCATTATTATATGTAATAATCTTTAAATTATTAGGACAGTTTTTCCAAAACAAACTCTCGTTATTAGCAAATAATATCTTATATCCATCTAAATTTTTAAACATATCTTTGTTAACAAATAAATCATCATATATTGAATAAATAATACCATCATCAGTTATACCAGTGATAGGCAAAACAAAAATATCAAAATCATTAAAATTAAGTTTTAACAAATCATCATTCGT
This sequence comes from uncultured Bacilli bacterium, assembly GCA_944363595.1. Classification (GTDB taxonomy): domain Bacteria; phylum Bacillota_I; class Bacilli_A; order RF39; family UBA660; genus CALVUN01. The sequence goes on along the minus strand of CALVUN010000011.1, from coordinate 1,319 downwards.
ATCAATAATTTTAATTTTATTAATATAATACTTATCTTTTAATTCCATTGCCATATGGGCACTCATTAAATCCCTACCTAAAAAAAGTATATTTTTCATAAAATTTCTCCTTTCATTAATTTTTATTAAATATATGTTTTATCATTTCCAAAAATACTATAAATTTATTGACAAAAAAAATAATTAAGTTTATACTAACACATGTCACAAATAATAAGAAAAAGGAGAGATAAATTATGCAAGATAACATTCGATTTACATTAGAAAATGGCCAAGTATATAACAGTAAAGATAAAAGAATAATTCTTTTGTTACCAGAACTACTTGAAGAAAATAAACAAAAAGTAAGAGAAATTCAAAAAAGTTTAACTATAGACAAATATAATAAAATAAATAAGTTACATGAAGGACTATCATTAGTTAATAAAGATGGTTTATATGGTTATATAAATTATCAAGGTGAAGAAGTAATTCCATGTATGTATGAAGAAGCAACAAATTTTAAAAACAATTTAGCTTGTGTTAAAATAAATGGCCAATATAAATATATAAATAAAGAAAATAAAACAATTCTAAATGTCAATTATGATAGAGCTTACAATTTTAATGAAGGACTAGCTTGTGTTAGAAAAAAAGATTTATATGGATACATTAACATTAAAGGTGAAGAAATAATACCTTGTACTTATGAAGAAGCCTATGACTTTCATGAAGGACTAGCTTGTGTTAGAAAAAATAATCTATATGGATACATTAACACTAAAGGTGAAGAAGTAATTCCATGCATGTATGAAGAAGCTTATGACTTTCATAATGAAATAGCTGTTATTAAAGAGAATGGATATTATCAATATATAAATAAAGCAAATCAAAAAATAATAAATAAAAAATATACCTTAGCGGGTGACTTTTATCAAAATTTAGCTTGGGCTTGTCGTCATAACCAATATTACATAATAAGCAAAGATGGTGTAGAAGAAGAAATGCCATATGAACTAATTAACAATTACCATGAAGATTTAGCATCAGTTAAAAAACATAAAAAATGCGGATTTATAGATAAAAATTTTATCGAAGTAATTCCATGCATATATGATGAAGTAGGAAATTTTCATGAAAAAAGAGCTTGGTTTAAAAAAGATAATCTATATGGTTATATGGATGAAAAAGGCCAAATCATAATTCCAAATCAATTTGAAAAAGCAACAAATTTTAATGAAGGCATAGCATGGGTAAAAAAGAATGGCAACTATATTTGCATTGATAAAGAAGGCAAAGAACAAACACTAAAAGCTAACAACAAACTAAAGCTATTATTA
>CALVUN010000010.1 GCA_944363595.1 uncultured Bacilli bacterium | reverse complement strand
TATAATCGCAGAATCTTGCACAACACTTTGTTTTTCCAATATCTATTCCACATATCAAAGTATCAGGTGTAATTCTTTCGATTTTTTCATTGACTCTCATAACATCATCCTCCAAGATTTATTTTATTAAATTTTTTATCACTTGACTTATCTAGTTTTTATTATAAGAGTCTTTCTATTATTTATTTGTTATTTATATTATATCACTCTAATATGTGTTTACCAATACTTTGAATAAAATTTTATTTTATATTTAAAAAAACTACTTTTTAAAGTAGTTTTGTTATCCATATTGTTTATAGTCACATGTATAATATAAAGTGATTGGAGGTCAACTTTGTAAATGTATACATATGATTAAATAATATCTAAGTAAAAAAGGATTATTACTGCACTATTTGAGAGTATGATGACTTAGATTGCAAATAAATGGGTTGAAGTTAAGAAATCTTTGGATAAATAAAGGCAATATGGATATATCCTTTTAACACACTCTCTTGTCATGTAAGATAACATTTTTTTTCATAATTGGGGCATTTTGTCCTTGTATGTTCCTTTAGAAGTCATTAGCGTTCATTTATTAATTATTTGTTAATTCATGTATTTAAAAAAAATTGTCAAAAGACAATTAAATTAATTTACTTGTGATAAGGCATTTATTACTCCTAATATTGAGTTTGTAATTGTTATAATTAGGAATAAAATAGATAGTATTAATCCAATAATGGCTTTGGTTTTATTTGAGGTTGATTTTAAGCCTTTAATAGAATAGATAATACCACATATGGTAGTTATATAACCAAATAATGGTATTATCCAAGTAATAATTGATATTAGACTAAAGGTAAGGCCCATAGTTGCTTGTTTATCATTATCTGGCATATTATTTGGTGATTGATTTTTAGATAATATTGCACCACATTTTAAACATATATCTGCTTCTTCATCTATTTTATTACCACAGTTAGTACAAAATTTTGCCATTTTACACCTCCATTTGTATTATTATACCTTTTAAATGGAAATAAAGCAATGGGTTTAATTATGCTCCATAATTTTGCCCCGTTCACAACGATTACCCCATGAATCTATTATTTGATTGTTGCGACTTACACATATTATTTCACAATTATTAGCACAGCCATGACATTCAATACCTTTGGTTTCAAAATTAATATCCTCAATATCAAAAGTAAACGGCTTTTCTATTTTAGATTTTTTAGCTAATATAGCTACTCCTAGTGCTCCCATCAAATGGGAATTTTTATCAACAGTTATTTTTTCACCTGTTACATCTTCAAATGCTTTAATAACACCTATATTCTTACTTACTCCTCCCTGAAAGACAATGGGTGGTTTGATGCGCTTTCCTTTGCCAACATTATTTAAATAATTGGTTACAACAGCTCTACATAATCCGGCGATAATATCTTCTTTTTTGTGCCCTATTTGAGCTTTATGAACTAGGTCTGACTCGGCAAAAACGGTACATCTTGCAGCAATATTGGTGGGATTTTTACTTGTTAGAGCAATGGGCCCAAATTCTTCTACTTCGATTCCTAAACGTTTGGCCTGACTTGATAAAAACGAACCTGTGCCAGCAGCACATAATGTGTTCATTGCATAATCGGTAACAATACCGTTTTCTAAAATTATTATTTTTGAATCTTGACCACCTATTTCAAAAATTGTTTTTACATCTTTATAAATGGATGTTGTTCCTATAGCATGAGCTGTTATTTCGTTTTTTATGATACTTGCATTGAGAATGGTTCCAATTAATTTTCGTGCAGATCCTGTAGTACCTACTGAAACCACTTGATATTTATGAGAATTAAATTGTTCTTTTAATTTAGCTATCAATCTTTTAACAGCATTGATGGGACTTCCCTCGGTATAAAGATATTCACTTGCTATTATGTTATTATTTTCATCAATTATAACGCCTTTAGTTGAAATACTTCCTATATCAATTCCTAAATAACATTTTTGCATTTTTTCCCTTCTTTCTTTTTAAGTGTATGTTTATTTTTTTTAATTATAACTGATGGTAATAGCGAAAAATGTCGAATAAAATTATTTGAATTGGTAATTAAAATATATCATACAAACATATGTTTGTCAATACTAAAAATTATTTTTTCATATGGATATTTTAAAAACGTATAATTAAATATGAAAAAATTGATTGCTCATCGTGGCAAATATAATAATATAGTTGGTGAAAATACCTATCTTAGTATGGTAAATGCTTTTAATGATGTTAATTATGTTGGAGTTGAATTGGACGTTCGTCTTACTAAAGATAATTATTTGGTTGTTATTCATGATAGTACTATTAACCGCACTAGTAATGGGAGTGGTCATGTTAATGATATGACGCTAAAGCAACTTAAAAAATTTAATTTTGGTAGTAAAAATTTTTATCAGACAATACCTACATTAGAACAGATTTTAGATATTAACAGTAAAAAATTATATTTAATTGAACTTAAATGTAATAATAATGAGAAGAAAATGGTTACATGTTTACTTAAGGTATTAGAAAAATATAAATATCTTAATATTTATATTTGTTCTTTTAATAAAAAGGTTTTACACTTGCTAAAAAAAAGTAATTTTAAGATTGGTAAATTAATTTTTACATCATGGTTTATGGGGAAGAATTTTGATTTTTGGGGAATTTATAAATATGGTTTGAATGATAAGTTGTTAAGAAAAATTAAAAAAATGAATAAAGAATTATTCATTTGGACTGTTGATGGCAGACAAGAATTGGAAAAATTTGATGATGATTATTTGATTATTTTTAATGAAAATATTAAAAGCGATTTTTAGTTCTTACTTTTGGATGACTATAGTCGTATTTTTCTTGTCTTTTAAATGGTGGAATGATAGGATTTTCACTTTGCTTGTTTAATTTTGTTATTAATTGTAGATTTTCTTGATGATATTTTTCTAACATATTATTTAATTTTTCTGTTTCTTCTTTATTTATATTTATATTCCTAGAACTTAAAATAGGAAGTTTTTTTATTGCTGTATTTTCTTTAATTAAATAATTTAGATTTTTAATGATAGGAAAAATTGTTATTAATGATGTAATTTGGAAAGCTGTACTAATTAAAGGCTTAGGAATAGTTAATCCTAGATATAATGATATTAGACCTATTAGGATTGAGAATATAGAAAATACTAAATATTTGTTTCTTCTTTTTTTATGCATTAATCTTATTTTTTGTTTGCGTTCTTTTTTTCTTATTTTTGTTTCTAACTGGTCAATTTTAGCATTTATTTGTTCTATTTTGTTATTATTATTTATAATTTGAATTTTTAAATTTTCTAAATTTAATTTTTGATTTGTATTCATTTTTTTCCTTCTTTCTTTTTAAGTGGTACTTTTTAGTTATATCACTTTTATGTACTATATGTCAATATTTTTTTTCTATATGATTAGAACTAGGTCATGAATGATTTGGGGTTTTATTTTTTTTGTGATAAAATAGTTATCGGTGATTATTTATGTTTAAGTATTCGTTAGATAATAAAAGATATCATACTTTAAATTTTTATTATAAAAATAAATTTGGGGGAAAAGTTGCCAAGATTAGTTTGAATGGTGGTTTTACTTGTCCTAATATTGATGGTACTAAGGGTTATGGAGGATGTATTTATTGTTCTAAAACGGGAAGTGGTGAGTTTGGTGGCGATATTCACGATGATTTGATTACACAATTTAATAAGGTTAAAAAAGTAATGGATCATAAATGGCCCAACAGTAAATATATTGCTTATTTTCAAGCTAGGACAAATACTTATGCTCCTTTAGAAGTGCTAAAGACAAAATATGAAACGGTTTTAAAACTACCTAATGTTGTTGGTCTTACTATTGCTACTAGGTGTGATGCTATTGAGGATTGTGTGCTTGATTATTTGGATGAATTAAATAAAAGAACTAATTTGACCATTGAACTGGGGTTACAAACAATTCATGAGAAGACAGCTAAGATTATTAATAGGTGTCATACTTTGAAAGAATTTGATGATATGGTAAAAAAGCTTCGAGAAAGAAATATCGAAGTGGTAGTACATATTATTAATGGCTTGCCATATGAGACAAAGGAAATGATGTTGGATACAGTCAAACATATTAATAACTTGGATATTCAAGGTGTTAAAATTCATATGTTAAATATTATTAAGGATACTAAATTGGATGAGTTATATAAGAGAAATTCTTTTGAACTACTAAATAGGGATGATTATATTGATATTGTGATTAAGCAATTGGAGTTATTACGTGAAGAAATTGTTATTCATCGAATTACAGCAGATCCTGATCCAAATAGTTTGGTTGAACCTAAATGGTTACTTGCTAAAAGATCGTTAATTAATGATATTGATAAGGAAATGGCTAAAAGAAATACATATCAGGGTGTTAAAGCTTGATATGTATTATTTTTGGATAATAGCTACATAGGTATTATCGTTATTATTTAAAACATTATCTTTTTCAACATCGTTTATAATTATTAATGATGCGACGATGATAATTAAATAAAATAATAATACTCCTTTGTTTTGCATAATAAATTTCATACCTATCACTTTCCTTTCGTTCTGTTTATATGTTATCATAAAACAAATGTTTGTGTCAATGCTAAAAAATAAAAAATTAAACAATTGTTTGACATTTGACATTTTTTGTGTTAATATATGTGTAGGAGGAAAGAATATGAAAAATAATAATTTGACAAGTAAACAGAAGGATGTTTTGGATTATATTAAAAAATTTTATGCAGAAAATAAATATCCTCCTTCTGTAAGACAAATTGGTCATGATTTGGGTTTACGATCACCGGCGACGATTCATGTTCATATTAACAATTTAATCGATAAGGGATATTTAAAAAGGAGCAATTATGGTAATAAATTAATTGAGCTTTTGGTGCCAAATGAATATGAAAATCAGAATGATGATGTTGTCAATGTCCCTTTGCTTGGTAAGGTAACTGCTGGTAGTCCAATCGAAGCTATTGAAGTGCCTAATGAGTTTTTTGCTCTTCCTACTTATTTAGTTCCAAAGAAAAAAGAAGTCTTTACCTTAACGGTATCTGGTGATAGTATGATTAATGCTGGTATTTTTGATAATGATATTGTTATTGTTGAAAGATGTAACAGTGCTAAAAATGGTGATAAGGTTGTGGCTATGAATGATAATAATGAAGTTACTTTAAAAACTTTTTATAAGGAAGATGGTTATTTTAGATTACAACCAGAAAATGATTATATGGATCCTATTATTTTGAAGAATGTTACTATTTTAGGTAAGGCCATTGGATTATATCGTAAATTTTAAAAAAACCTTATAGTTTTGTATCTATAGGGTTCTTTTTATTCTTATACTCTTTAACAGGACCATAGCTTAGGCGATGATATGGTGTTATACCATATTTTTTTATGGCCTCTAGATGTTTTTTGGTAGGATATCCTTTGTTATGTTTTAAATCATACATGGGATATTTTTCATCTAATTCATACATCATTTTGTCTCTTGTTACTTTAGCAATTACCGAAGCTGCCGCGATAGAAATACTTTTGCTATCTCCTTTAATAATAGATGTTGTTTTAATGGGAATATCAAGTGGCATGGCATCTATTAAGACATGGTCTAATTTTATATTAGTATTTTTAATTGCTTCTTTCATTGCTAACTTGGTAGCCTCATAGATATTTACTTCGTCAATTTTCTTTTCATCAATAATACCTATTCCTATGGCAATAGCTTCTTTTTGAATTACGTCATAAAAAAGATTGCGTTTTTTTTCGGATAATTTTTTAGAATCAGTTAAACCTTCTAAATGAAAATTTTCTGGTAAAACTACACATGATGCAACAACAGAACCAATGAGAGGACCCCTACCTACTTCATCGACGCCACCGATTAATTTGGCTCCTTTCTGATATAATTCTCTTTCATATTGATATAAATCTTCCATTACTTAAACCTGTTTTTGTTTTGGATTTGACGATTCCAATTATTGGCATTTTGAATATTTTTATTTAATCTTTCTAAATTATCTTGAGAATTATTACATGTAGTTGTTTTAGTAGCTTTTACATCAAACATCTTGTTAATAAATTCTATTTCTCTTTGTTTGGCTTGTTTGACATCATCATTATGATTAGCTTTCCATCTATCATCAAATATTTCTGTTAAATCACGATTTTTTTTAAACATGATATGTGCCTCCTTTTACTTCATCGGCCTTATTTAAGATTGTCTCTAATTTATTTGTGTCTAGAGCTACATCACTGACAAACATCTTGCATAATGTATCATCTACTGATCCTTTTTCGATATCACATGGGAGATTTTTGACAATATAATTATCTTGTTTGGGTTTTTCATTGATGGCATGGCTTGCTATTAGATAAAGAGCTACAACGAGTCTTTTTGAGGGAGTTAAGTTTTTTTCAACGACAACAATTTCACAACGGGGATAAAGGGGATGTGGATTAGCAATATACCTACTATATCCAATGGTATTTAATTTACTTAAATCTCTCATTAATAATTGGACTTGGAAAAAACTGCATATCCTTTTGATGTGCCAACGTAATGTTCGATCGGGATATTCTTCTTTGGCTTCTTGGACTAGATTATTTAAAATCTTAGCTTTTTCGTAGCATGTCATCTTATCACCCTCTTTTCTCTATTTAATTATACTATATTTTTCTTTTTTTTGCTATATTAAGAGTTTAGAAAATCTAGTGTAATTGACACTAGATTCTTTATTAATTATCTTTTATATATATTTATTTACTTTATTTTATATATTTACTAATTCTTTCTTATCTTCCTTAGTATTTTTCTTTTTTTCTTTAAATAATTCTTTATAAATATCTAAATAATTATTTACTAAGATTATATTTAAGTCTTGTTTTACATTTTCTGGAATTTCTTCTAAATCTGAAATATTTTCCTCGGGAATGAATACTTTTTTTATACCATTTACTGATGCTGCGATTAATTTTTCTTTAAGGCCACCAATAGGAAGAATTTTTCCTCTTAATGTTATTTCGCCGGTCATACTAATATTGTTATCAATAGGATGATTTTTGAAAGTACTTAAAAGGGATGTTACCATTGTGATTCCTGCAGATGGTCCATCTTTGGGTACTGCGCCTTCTTCAAAATGAATATGAATATCTTGATTGTTTATATATTCTAAGTCTAAGTTAAATTTTTTATAGTTACTTTTAATATAACTTAAAGCGATGTATGCACTTTCTTTCATTACATCCCCTAAGGAACCGGTGAGAGTTAATTGGCCTTTGCCAGGATATGTTATTGATGATACTTTTAAAATATCTCCTCCACTTGGGGTGTAAGCTAAAGCATTGACAACGCCACTTTGATGATCTTTTTCATTTTGGATATGGTTATATTTGCTTTTTCCAAGATATTTTTCAACATCATTTTCTTCGATGATATATATTAATTGTGAGTTATTACTTAGCATGCTTATTACTATTTTACGGCAAATAGTTGCAATTTGTCTTTCTAATTCACGAGCTCCTGCTTCTTTGGTATATGATAGTATTATTTTTTGAATGGCTTTAGTTGTTATTTGAAATCTCTCTTTGGGAATATTATGTTCTTTTAATTGTTTAGGAATTAGGTAATTAGTACATATACTTATTTTTTCATATAGTGTGTAACTTGATAATTCTATTATTTCTAATCGGTCTCTTAATGCTTCAGGAATTGTTGCAACAGTATTTGCAGTTAATATAAACATTACTTCAGATAAATCGAATTCTTCTTCAATATAGTTATCTGTAAAAATATTATTTTGTTCTTTATCTAATACATCTAATAAGGCACTTGCTGGATCGCCATGATAATCTTTGGTTATTTTATCAATTTCATCGATGAGAAAAACGGGATTTTTTGAGCCTGCTTTTTTCATTCCCTGAATGATTTTTCCGGGATTTGCGCCTATATATGTTCTTCTATGCCCCATTATTTCTGCTTCATCATTTACTCCTCCAACACTTATTTTTACAAATTTTTTATTTAGTGCATTTGCTATTGATTTTGCTAATGTTGTTTTTCCTACTCCTGGTGGACCTACAAAGCAAATAATTGGACTATTATTATTATTGGTATTGTTTTTTACAGCAATATACTCTAGAATTCGATCTTTAACTTTATCGAGACCATAGTGGCTTTGGTCTAATGCCTCTTTAACTTGTTTTAAATTTTCATTATCTAATGTTTTTTCTTCCCATGGTAACGATAATAACCAGTCAATATAATTTCTAATAATTGTTATTTCGGGAGATGATGTTGGAGATAGTTCATATCTTTTATATTCTTCTTTTAATCTTTGTTTAATTCGGTCTGGTGCTTTTATATTATTTATTTTTTCTTTGATAATATTTAAGTCAGAATCTTTAATATTATCTTCACCTAATTCTTCTTTTATTAGTTCTAGTTTTTCTCTTAAAACATATTCTTTTTGTTCATTTTCTAATCGATATTTTAATGCCCTTTCTAATTCGTTTTCTAAACGTGTGGTTTCTAGTTCTTTGTTTAAATCTTCAATAATTCTACGAATACGAAACATTGGATTAGGCATACTTATGTATTTAATTTTTGTCTCATATTCTAATGGAAGATCTGATACAATAATATCGGATAATTTACTGATGCTAGATACACCATTTATTCTTCCTAAAACAGCATTACTCATATATGGTGATACTTCAACATAGTTTTCTAAATTACGATTTAACATTCTTCTTAAGGCGATAGCTTCTGTTTCGTTATAATCATATTCTTTAGTTGGTATGACAAATGCTTCTAATTTTCCGTTTTCTTTTTCTAAATAGTTTAAAATTTCAACGCGATCAATCCCCATTAGTACGACACGTACATTTCCATTAGATAATTCTATTTTAGATTTTATTTTACCTAAAATGCCTATTTTGGGTAAGTCTTTAATTAATGGTTTTTCTTCTAAAGGGTCTAATAAATTTATTAATAATAAATGGCCTTCATGGTTGGTTTCTGCTTCAATTAATATGCTTTTTTCTGTACGATCAAATTCTAATCTTACTTCGTTATAGGGAAATACAACGACATCTTTTAAAAAGAGAATTGGTAAGTTTGTTTCAACCATGATTTCACCTTGCTTTCATTAATTCGTAAAAATAAAGGAAGTGATTTATTATTTTCTTTTATAAGCAAATAATAAAATCATCACTTCCTTTTCTTGATGTATTATTCTATCATAAATTTAAAATATGGCAAGTCATTTTAGACAATTTTTTTATTTTTGTAATGGAATGGTTATAAGAAAGTTATTTTTAGTTATGATATTTACTTTAGTTAATTTACTTTTTTAACTTATAGTTTAATTTAGTATATTTTTTGTTAATAAAATAACATGACTAAGCATGTTACTTTATTAATTTAGCTCTTTTGGATAGAGCAACACGGGCTGCTTCTTGTTCAGCATCTTTTTTACTTCTTCCCTTTCCTTTACCATAGATGATGTTATCAACTTTAACTTGGCATGTAAATTCTTTATTATGAGACGGACCTTTTTCATCGATAATTTCGTAAATAACACTTTTTTTTACTGTTTGTACTAATTCTTGTAATTGAGATTTATAGTCATGTAAGAAATCAATATTTTGATCGATATATTTTGTTATTTCATCTAAAACGATTTTTTTTATACATTCATAGCCTTGATCTAAATATACCGCGGCCACAAAAGCTTCAAAAACATCTGCTTGAATGGTATTATTGGCTTCTGGCTCCCCACTACCAAGGCGAATATAGTTAGGAAAGTTTAAATCTTTTGCATAGGTAGCGCAAGCATTTTCACAAACATAACTTGAACGCATTTTAGTCATAACACCTTCTTCTAAGTGCCTTTCTTTATATAAATATTCGCTAATTATTAACTCTAAAACTGCATCGCCTAGAAATTCTAGTCGTTCATAATTTTCCGCTGATGGGTATTCATTGGTATATGATGTATGAGTAAATGCTGCATAATATAAATTCATATTTACAGGATTAAAATCAAATTTTTTCAGTACCTTCATGTAGTATTACCTCTTTTCTTTGTTTATTATAGCATTTTTTACATCTTTCTTCAACTTTTTTAAATATTCTATTAATCTAATTTACAAATTAAAAAAAATACTGTAAAATATTAAGTGTGATTAAAATGAAAAATATTTTAGTAAAAGTCATTAGATTATATCAGAAAACACCTGGTAATTTTCATTATAATTGTAAATATATTCCAACTTGTTCTAATTATGCAATCGAGGCAATTCAAAGATTTGGAAGTATTCATGGGTGCTTTCTTACTATAAAAAGAATTATGAGGTGTAACCCTTTTAGTAAAGGTGGTTATGATCCTGTACCGATTAAGAAAAAGGAGAAAAAGAATGAAGAAATTTAGATGTTTGTTGGTTTTGGGTTGTTGTTTACTAATGTTAAGTGGATGTTTTTTTAAGCGAGATACTATGGAAGATATTGATATTTATACAACAATTTATCCAATCAATTATTTAGTTAATTGTTTATATAGTGATAATGCTAAAATATATAGTATTTATCCTGGTGGTGTTGATATTGATACTTATGAGCTATCGGATAAAAGACTTACAGAATATAGTAATAGTGATTTATTTGTTTTTAATAGTTTAGATAAGGATAGAGATTATGCTGTCGATATGATTAATAAAAATCCTGATTTAAAAGTTATTGATGTTTCTTTGGGAATGAATTATACTAATGGAGTTGAAGAATTATGGTTAAATCCTTATAATTATTTAATGATGGCACAAAATCTTAAAACAGGCCTTAATCAATATATTACTAATCCTTATTTGTTAGAAGAAATCGATGCTAATTACGATGACTTACAATATAATTTATCTAAATTAGATGCTACTTTAAAAGAAACAATTAATAATGCTAGTTATAAAACAATTGTTACAGATAATAAGTTATTTAAGTTTTTAGAAAAATATAATTTAACGGTATTATCACTTGATGATAGTGAAGAAATTTTGGCCCCTACTGTTGAAGAAGTTAAAAAGTTAATTAGTGATGGTAATATTAAATATATTTACTCTATTGATACGGAAAGCAATGAAACTGTTAATAGTTTACTAGATGAATATGATATTGAGCTTATTACTATTAATGCCATGGATAGTATTGATGGTGGAATTACTAATTCTAATGAAAATTATTTAACAGTGATGAATAGTAATATTGAACTTTTAAACAAAGAACTTTATAAATAATTAAAATTAAGTAAGCAATGTTAACCAAAATGTTATTATATTGCTTACTTTTAATTGCTTATTATCTTTTTTTTTGATAAAATATTTGATAAATGAAAGAAGGTTTGATCTTATGAATAATATTTTTGTAATGATGGATATATTTGTTTTAAATGATAATAAATATATTAATAATATAAGTGATTATTCTTATGCTTTCTTTCAGTTTATTGGTATTTTTGAAGATAAAGTTGCTCTACTTGTCTTTACAAAGGACAAAAAGGAATTTTGGTATTGTGATATAATTAATTTTATAAATAATTTTACTTCAATTGGTAATTGGATATGTCAAGCGGAAATAATTGGTGATGTAATTATAACAAATGAAAGTCATACGTTAGTTAGACTCTATGCTAGTAAAGAAAAGGTTTTTTGCTTTGATTCAAATGATAAATGTTTTTACTTAATAGATAATAATTTAGACTATGAATTGGCTAATGATTATAATTTTAGACTTGGTGAAAATATACTTAGAGAATTAACTAAAGATCTGAAATTAAGAAGGAAATATTAACTTTTTTTGACATTTGAAGTATAAGGTGGTATTATATAATAGTTTTTAAAAGGGGGATTTTAAAATGAATTTATTAAAAGAAGTTAAATTTTTTACACCACATTATCTTGAATCATTACATCTTGATAATAATGTAACATTTGGCTTAGAAATTGAATTTGAAAAATTATTATTAGATATAGCAGTAGATGAAATTTTTAAATTACCAATTGATGAAGGATGGAGAGTAGTTTTTGAACAAACTGTCGATCCTTTTCAGGGACATGCTGGTGTGATTCATGGTGGTGAGTGTAACTCACCTATATGTATGGATGAAATTGATGAAGTTACGTCATGGAAAGAACTAAAAATAGTTTGTGATAAATTAAAAGAATTAGGTGCTTATTGTGGTGATTTATCTGGTGGGCACATTAATATTGGTTCGCAAATTTTTATGGGTAATGCAAAATATTTAACTAATTTATTAAAAATTTGGTTGGTGTATGAAGATATAATTTACAAAATGGGATATGCTGGAAGAAATGCTAGAAGTATAATTGGTGATAATGCTAAAAAATTGAAATTGATATTAAAAGATATGATTTGGGAGATTGACGATACATGTGATTATTATTCGTTAGTTACAAAATTGGCACGAGCTTTTAGTAATGGCGCATATGGTATTAATTTTAATAAAATGAAATATGATACGTTTTTATTTGATAATACTATAGAATTTAGATACCCAAATGGTACTCTTGAACCTTTCATTTGGCAAAATAACGTTAATTTTATTGTTAAATTAATTAACTATGCTAAAAGCAATAATTTTGATAATGATTTTATTAATTATAAAATTATTAATGAAGATTTTATGAATAGTTGTGATGATAATGCTTTAGAACTTGCTAATTTGATTTTTAATAATGATAGAGAAAAATTATATTTTTTATATCAATATCTAGGATATTGTAATAAAGAAAATAAGTTTGAAAGAATGAGAAAACCTATGAATTAATTCATAGGTTTATTTATTATACTGTGACATCTTGGACATATATCGTCTTCTAATGTATCAACATAGTTCCAACAACGAGCACATTTATGTCCATTACTTTTAATTACTTGAATACCATCAGCTTTATCATCGTATACAACTTTTGATACTATAAACAATTGATGAAGATATGGTCCTAATTTTTCTTTAACGATTTGATATTTTTCTTCTAGCTTAATATGTACTTCTGCTTCAAGGCTTGAACCTATTTCTTTATTATTTCTTGCATTTTCTAGTTCTTTATTAACTTTTTCTTCTAGTTCAAAGAATAATTCAAATAAGCCCATTATTTCTTCTTCATCTTTATATGTTATTACTTTAGGCATATCTGTTAAATGTATACTTTCTTCATGATGAGGCAATAATTTATACACTTCTTCACTTGTATATGGTAAGATTGGTGCAAGTAATTTAGCTAAATTATTAATTATGTTATATAATACAGTTTGTACACTTCGTCTTGTTGGTGCATTTTTTCTTTCTATATAGAGAATATCTTTAGTGAAATCTAAATAGAAATTTGATAAAGTAAATGAAATAAAATTATTTACTTGTTTATATATTTCTTGGAAAGTATATTCTTCGTAGTTTTTTAAAACTTCGTTGGTAAATTTTTGCAATTTTATCATGAGATACTTATCATAATATGGCATATTTTCATAATTTACACTATCTTTATCTGGATCAAAATCTTTAAGATTTCCTAACATAAAGCGATATGTATTTCTTATTTTTCGATAGCTTTCTTTTACTTGATTAATTAATTCATTACTTATTTTAACATCTTCAGTGTAATCAACAGAACATACCCATAATCTTAATATATCTGATCCATGAAGACGAATAACATCTGCGGGGTCAATAGTATTTCCTAAGCTTTTGGACATTTTATTTCCATTACCATCTAAAGTAAATCCATGAGATACTAATTGTTTATATGGCGCTTTACCATAAATGGCCACTCCTGTAATTAATGAGGAGTTAAACCAGCCACGATATTGATCTGATCCTTCTAAATATAAATCAGCAGGATAATCTAATCCTCTTGCAATTAGAACGCCAGTATGAGTTGATCCTGAATCAAACCATACATCCATAATATCTTCTTCCTTAGTAAATTTACCATTAGGAGATGCTTCATTGGTATAACCTTCTGGTAATAGATCTTTGGCTTCTTTTTCAAACCAGATATTAGATCCATATTTACGGAATAATTCTGCAACATGCATCATAACATCATAATCCATTATTTCACTTCCATCTTCATTATAGAAGATAGGAATTGGGACACCCCAAACACGTTGTCTTGAAATACACCAATCACCACGATCCTTAATCATATTGTACAATCTTTTCTTACCCCATGGTGTATGGAAAACAATATTGTTTTCAATTTCATTTAATATTTTTTCTTTTATTGGCTCAATACTACAGAACCATTGTGGTGTTGCTCTAAAGATAATTGGTTTTTTAGTTCGCCAATCATGAGGGTATGAGTGAGTAATAAATTTTAGCTTTAATAATACTTTTAAATCATCTAATTTTTGAACGACAGCCTTATTTGCATCTTCAAAAAATAATCCTTCAAATTCACCAGATTCTTCTGTTAAAACACCTTGGTCGTTAACACCATTTATAAGACCTAAATTATATTGTTTTCCAATAATAAAGTCATCAGCACCATAACCTGGGGCAATATGAACTAAACCTGTACCTGCATCTAAAGTTACGTGGTAACCTATAACAACAGGTGAAACGCGATCCATAAAAACATGTTTGTATTTAACATTATTAAAATCTGTACCTGCGACGACTTCTTTTATTTCATAGTTTTCCCAGCCAAATTCTTTACTTAAACTAGAAACTAAATCGTTTGCAACAATATAAATTTCATCATTGACTTTAACTTTAGCATATTCAAATTTTTCACCGACTGCTATTCCTAAATTGCCTGGAAGAGTCCAAGGTGTGGTTGTCCAAATAACTAATTTTTCGCCTTCTTTGATTTTGTCATTACCTTGAACAACAGTAAAAGCTACAAAAATTGATGGATCTTTTCGGTCTTTATATTCAATTTCGGCTTCCGCTAAGGCTGATTCACTAGATGGTGACCAATAAACGGGTTTTAAGCCTTTAAAAATTAAACCAGCTTTTGCCATTTCTGCAAATACTTCAATTTGACGTGCTTCTAATTCTTTATCTAATGTTAAATATGGGTGTTCCCAATCGGCAAGTACATTTAATGTTTTAAAACCTGCCATTTGTTTAGCGACTTGTTCATGAGCATATTTATCACACAATTCACGAAAAGCACTTTTACTCATTGATTTACGGTCAATACCGCTATTGGTTACGGCTTGTTCAATTGGTAAGCCATGTGTATCCCATCCAGGTATATATGTAATATCATATCCACTCATCATTTTATAGCGGTTAACAAAGTCTTTTAAAATTTTATTCATAGCATGTCCAATATGAATCTCGCCATTGGCATATGGCGGACCATCATGTAAAATGAATGGCTTTCTTCCTTTATTCTTTTCTTTTACTTTATTATATAAATCCATTTTTTCCCATTCTGCTCTTTTAATTTTTTCATTTTCAGGTAAATTTCCACGCATAGGAAAACTTGTTTCTGGCATTAATAATGTTTCTTTATAATTCATGTTATCTAACTCTCCTTCTTTTATATTCTTGATAATTTATTTTTTCTTCATTTTCTTCATGATAATAACGAACTTTTATCATCGATTTTTTTATCATTTCAATAAAACAACTTTCTTCTGAAACAATATTAGGAATAATTTGTTTTATTCTTCTATTAATATTATCATAAATAACTGTAGCTTCTCCTAATTCTATTTTAGCTATACCAGGTTCTATTTGATGAACATTAGGATGTCTATAATTTAATTTGTACCTAACTTTTTCATCTGATGTAGTTGCTTCATATATTTTTTTTGATAATACTTGTTCTTGGTAATGTTCTTCATATATTACTTTACCATCAATAATAAGGGTATCTTTTAAAAGCTTAATACCACTATCATGGGAAATAATATTAGGCTTTACTTGAATAATTTCTTGTTTTATTAAATCATATGTAATATTTATTTTACCTAAATTGATAATTGCTTGATAACCAGATATATAAACATGTATATTAGAACTATTTATTAATTCTATATATATATTATTAAAATAATTTTCTTTATTTAAGTCATTATTTTTTCGTCGATGATTATCGTCTTGATATGCTAAGCCATTACTGGTTAATTGTAAATTATAGTTTTGATATTTTTTTTCATTTTTTTGTAAAACAACACATATAGTAATTGATTTTTTACTATAATAATTAATTATTTTACTGATAGTTACATTGTCTTTATAAAACTCTTTATCTATTTTTTCAATAATAGGTCTTAATTTTTGTTCAATGACATTATTTATTGCATTTTGATAATTTAATTCTATAAAACTTAAAAGTGAAATTATATTTTTATTCATTTCTTTTCTCCTTTGTATCTTTGTTTTATTAAATTTTTATTAAAAAGTCTTAGCACTATCTTTTATTTTATATGATTGTTTTGAAAAAATTATTTATATGCTTATATAAAATGGTTCTTGTAAATATTTTGAATTGATTTTTTACATTAAATATTATCTTTTCCCATGACAAAACAATAACACACAAACATATGTTTGTCAATATTTTTTTGGAGAAAAAATAAATTTATATTTTAAATGAAAAAAAACACTCCTATTTAGGAGCGTTTCTGACGCGGTACCATCCTACCTTATTACTTAATTTAATAACGGTATTACTACCGTCTTATCCTAATATCAGATAAGAACATCCAGAGTGATCTATATAATACTTTCTTGTCCATTTCCACCATACATGAACTCTCTATTAAGAAAACTTATTATATCGTCTCTTTCATTTGCTTTAAAATACGTGTTAATTATAATATATTTTATGACAGTTGTCAACTATTTACGATGTTTTTTGGCACGGATGATTAGGCTTTGATTATCTATTTGGTTTTGTAAATATTTATATACTTCTTCAATAATTACTTTAGTAAATAACTTATTGTATCTTTGAATGGTATTTCTTACATGTGAGATAATTAATTTGACAATGTTATGATTTGTCATTTCATCATCTATATTGTCTATGTATGATGAAATATCAATAATATATTTATTTTTTATTTTTTGATTTCTTATAATTACTTCTTCGCATATTGGGCATATATAATATTGTTTTTTTTCTTTGCGACCTAAATATAGTAGTAATTGGTGAGAGTGACTGGCTTTTTCTTCTTGTAGTTTTTCGTGTAAATCTTGAATTGATGAATTAATAATTTTTCTTTTTATTTCTATATGTTGTTGATGATCTTCTTGAATTTTTTGAGATAACTGTGATAAAAATATTAGTTCATCTTGAATTTTATTGATATTATTTAATGTTTGTATATCTTTATTCATTTTTATTCCCCCCTTTTGAAAAAGAAAATTGTTACTATAGCTTTGTGATACTTTCTTAATAAAGTATACTATAATTATTTTATTTTAGCAAGCTATAGTAACAATTTTAAATAACGCGCCTGTTGTAACAATTTTAAATAACGCGCACTACTGCAATTATAGGCATAATATACAAATCGGTAATAACAATTCCTACATCTTCATTTAATGAATGAATAATTTGATTGTTACCAATATACATTGATGAATGGGAAATAACACCATCATAACCTGATAGAACAAGATCACCTGGAGCTATATTAGCTATAGATACTTGATAACCAGAATTTATTTGGTCATATGATGATCTAGCAATGGAAATACCAAAATGAGCAAAAACACTCATTGTAAATCCAGAACAGTCGGCACCATTGGTTAAACTAGTACCACCATAGACATATGGGTTTCCCACGAATTGTTTGGCATATTGGACAATTTGATTGCCTAAATCATAATTAGTTGTATCAGTAACTGGTGCTGGTTCTGGTTCTGGTGGAGTTTCTTCCACAACAGCTGGTGCTGATTCTTGTGGTGTTTCTTCTGCTACAACTTCCTCTTCTATTTTCTCTTTGTTTTCTTCTTCTTTAGGTACTTCAATTTCTAAACTTAATGGTATAGCCGTTAAGTTTGGACTTGTATAATGACGATTTGTTACAAGTACTTTTAAGTCTTCAGTCTCTTGAACGTTTAAATCTAAAGCAACATAATGTTCTTTATTTACTTTAAGTGTTAAAACATTTAAGTCAAGAAAACTTACTAAATAAATGATAACAAGAAACAATGTTAATATTGCACTTGTTTCAATTATTTTTTTCTTAAAAAATAATTTCACAAAACTTCTCTCCTTCTTGTATTTTTTTGGTGCACGATAGTTATTTTACCAAATTATGAGAAAAATTGCAAATTTTGAATTTTCAATTTGCTACAAGCCCTTATAATACAAGATAAAAACAAGTTTTTTTAAACTTGTCTAAGAATGCTTTTATAGTTCTAATTTATCTAAATCTTCAGCTATTTCTAGTTGAGATTTTAATATGTTTTTAACACGATTTTTATATACTGTAATATTTTTTCTTAATAAATTGGCTTCATTTTCGGTTTTACTAGCTTCAACTAGTGCTTCATGTACAATGGCATTGGCATTCCTCTTGGCATCATTAATGATTAATGTTGCTTCTTCTTTAGCTAATTGTTTCATACGATCTGATGTTTCTTGTGCAGCAATAATTGCCTGGCTTAATTTTTCGTCAACTCTTTTGTTTTCTTCTAGTTTTTCTTTTAAATCTGCGATTTCTTTGATGTAATGCTCATTTTCTTTGTTTAACTTATCAAGCCTATTTATGACAACATCAATAAAACGATTTACTTCATTGATGTCATAGCCATTAGAAACTACGTTAAACCTTTTCATAAAGCCTCACCTCATTAAAATTTCCAATCTGGGTCAATATCATCTTTACTTTTCTTTGCTTTGTCATCATCTTCCGAGATACTTCCTTCAACGTTAACGTTTTTAGGAGTGCATAAGAAAATTCCCATACCTATTTTTTGTAAATCCCCACCAATAGCATAAACAGTACCACTTAAAAAATCAACAATACGCTTAGCTTGGTCTGGCGTTACTCTTTTCATGTTAACAACGACTGTATTTCTCTTTTTTAAGTGATCGGCAATTTGCTGACTTTCAGAATATGCACGTGGTTCTAAAAGTATCATCTTACCTCCCTTATTATTAGAAGAATTTGCATCTTTGGCATCATAATATTCATCTTCTCCAGTTGTTTCTTCATCTTCGATGATCATCTTTTTTAATTTATTTAAGGCCATAATATCTCTCCTATTCTTTTTACTCTGATATCATTTTACCATAGTTTTAAATAAATTACAATTATTTTTGTGTACTTTACATGATATTTGTTAAAAAGACTATAATATAACAAAATATATATTGTTAAATAATTATAATATTTTAAAATCTAAGGTAAATATTAAAGGTACTATTTAGTTTTATATTACTTAATATTATTATTGTTAACATATTATAATTTAATTTTGGCATAGATAATTATAATTCTTTTTTATTTTCTTTTAATCTTAATTATCATTTTTTTATATTTACTGTATTAGAATTTTCTTTTTATTAATTTTATTATTCTACTTACTAAATTTCTTGTGTCTTTATTTAATAAATATAGCGTTCCCACAATGATCATACTTAAGAAAACAAAGATAGCAACAATGGTTAAAATACACAATGGGAATGACGTTGTCATATTTAAAATAATACTTTCTGGTTTATATAATACAATACAACATAAAATAAATATTATTATCATTATACTATATTTTTTGATTAACTCTGAATGTGGTATGCTTTTTAATATTTTTTTAGATATTAATTTGGTTTTTAGAAAAACATTTATTAAAAATGATAAAGCTGTGGCAAAAAGAATACCATTGATACCAAAGAAATTAATTAATATTAATGATAATACTAGGTTTGTAGCAGCACAAATAAATATGTGTCTTTTATTATCTTTAAATAGACCATTGGCATTTATTAGTGCTAATAGTGGATAATATATGATATTTAGAAAGACTGCTAGAGTAAAGAAAACAACTGTTAAATAACCTAAAATATAGTTTTCTTTGCCAATCCATACTGTTACAAAGCTTCTTATCCCAAGGAGGAATGTTAGCGACATACTAAAGCCTAAAATAGCAAATAGCATCATAAATTCTTTAAATAAAGAATATACTTTTTTTTCTTTTTCTTTTTTGGCAAAAACGTTACCAAAAGAGTACACTGCACCCATTTCGACTCGAGAAGATACTTCTGTTAGATATCTTATTATAAAATTATACGATGTATAGATACTTACCATGGCCGGTCCTATAAATGTTACTAATAATAATGAATCAACATTATTTAAAACTAAATAACCGACTTGTACCCAAACTAAATCTTTGGTCATTTTTACCATAGATGTATCTTTTCTTTCTATTTCTTTTAACCATTTGTATTTGTGACCAACAACAATTCGCATGACAATTTCTTCAATTATTTTAATGATTGCGATAAGAATAGCAATTGATTCAAGATTTTGGAATTTTATAACAACAACAATTGTTAGAATATCACAAATTAATTTCATGGTATTTGAAATTAGAGAATAAACATATTTTTCTTGAGCAGCGCTTAAAACTGCCATATATGTTTGATTTTTACCAAAATATGCAATTAGGTATGATGTTGAAATTACAATAAAACAGAATAATGCACTATTGCGATAACCATCTTCAAAACCATAAAAGAGGTATAATCCTAATGATACAAGGAAAATGATGCCTAAAATGATAAAGCCAATGATACGAAAGATTTTTCTTGCACCCGAATATATAGCGTTAATATCATCTTTATTTTTATCAACAAATGGCTTGTACAATTTATATATAACTGCATCTCCAAAGCCTGCTTGGGCTAAAAATACATAAGCTATTATTTGATTTATAACTTGATAATAACCGTTTCCTACGTCACCTATATACTTTATTAAAATATTTACTTTAATTATACCAACAATTCCAATTAAAATATATGGTACAATGTCACATATTGTATTTAATGCTACTTTCTTTGTTCTCATTTTTTCACCTTCTATTCTTGATCTTCTATGATATTATCTTGATTTTCATCACTGTTATTGGTATTTGGTTCTTGATCATTTGTATTTTCATTTTGGTTATTTGAATCGTCTTTATCTGCATTATTTTCGTCTTGACTATTTGTTTTACTTGGATCTTCTTTTACTTCAATATAATCACCAGAATCTAAATAAATGATGCCTTTCTTACCTTCCATTTCTTGATATATGCTGGTATATTTATTTAATTTTTCAATTTTAGTGAGAGTAATATATACTAAATTTCCATCATTCATGTATAAAAGAAAACGTTCTTGATCTACCGCAACAGGACTATACTCAATTTGAGATATCTTTGATAAGGTATCATTATCTACTTTACTAAAACCTTTAGCAAAGCTTTCTTTAATACTACTTATATCATTAATTAATACTGGTAGGTCTCTTAAAAAGCGATCATTACTTACCATAATACCATTCGATAAAACAAGTTCATTTGTATCTTCAGTAACACATAATGGGCGATTTTCTTCAACTGTGATATATACTTTTCCCCATAATTTTTTTTCAATAGTTACGTTTTTTATGTAAGGATTTTTTAAAATATTTTCTTTCATTGCTTTAGATGATGTTAGAATGAAAGATGGGTAGTTTTGGATTTTTGCGTTATTTATTATTTCTTGATCTTTTAAAATGTTATTGTTTAAAATATAGATGTTTTTAATGGGCATTTTTATTAAATAGTTGACAGAAAGGCACAGAAAAACAATAACTAATAAACATAGTATAATACGTTTTACTTTTAATTTTTTCTTTTTTACTTTAACTTTTATTGTTTTTTGACCCATACTTATTCACCCTATTTTATTATTTTTTGTTCTAAAATTAATTCAATATTATATTTTTCTTTTACTTTTTTTTGGATATATGTAATTAAATTGACAATATCTTTACCTGTAGCTTTTCCTTTATTAATAATAAAATTTGCATGTTTATCTGATATGTATGCGTCGTTAATATGATAATTTTTTAGATGGCAATTTTCAATTAAAAAGCCTGCATAATTATCTGGGGGATTACGGAAAACACTACCTGAATTAGGATATTCTAATGGTTGAGAAGCTAGTCTTCTTTTTTGGCGATCTTGCATAAGACTTATAATTTCTTCTTTATTACCTTTTTCTAATTTTAATGTTGCTTTAATAACAATATAATCTTCATTTTCTTTTAGAAATGATGAACGATATTTGAATTTTAAATCTTTAGGAAAAAATGTTTGCTCTTGTAAATGAGGATTAATAACAGTTACACTAGTGACAATACTTGCCATATCTTTATTATATGCACCTGCGTTCATAGCAATAGAAGCTCCTATTTGGCCTGGAATACCACTAGCAAATTCTAAGCCGCTTAAGTTATAGTCTGAAATTTGTTTTGCTAATTGAGGAAGAAAACAACCTGCTTCTACTTCTATTTCTTGACCTTGAATATTTATATTGTTTAGATTATCTAATTTTATGATAACACCATCATAATAATCCATTGTTAATATGATATTAGAGCCATTACCAAGGACTAAGTATTTTATTTTATTTTGTTTTAAATGTTTTAATATTTTTAATAATTGATCTTTATTTTGAGGGAAAACAATATATTTAGCTTTTATATCAATACGATAGGTATTATACTTTTTTAGTGATACATCCTCTTGGTATTTAATATCGTTTTCTTTAAAAAAATTTTTTATCATCAAGAATCATTTCCTTTAATATTTCATAAATACGACTACTGCTATCTTTAATTCCTAATGGGATTAGATTTTTTTTAGTCTCATCATATAATTTTTTGTTATTTAGGATCTTATCAATGGTATTGATAAGAGTATCTTTAGTTAATTTTTCTTCTTCAATTAAGAAAGCTGCTTTTTTATCAACTAAGTCTTTGGCATTTTTATATTGATGATTATTAGTTACATATGGACTTGGTATGAAAATTGTCGGTATACCTAGAACTGTTATTTCACTTATGGTTGATGCTCCTGCACGTGAGATTATTAAATCACTACATTTCATCAATGATGGTAACTCTTTAACAAAAGGGATTATTTTTACATTGTTTGGAATACGTAATTTTTTTACTTTTTCATAGTATGTTTCCCCAGTAATGAAAGCTACTTCATAATTTTTGGAGCGAAAACTTTCTAAGTATGTTGTTATTTTTTCGTTGACAGTTCTACTTCCTAATGATCCCATAACAATTAAGACTAATTGTTTTTCTTGACTTAATCCATAATCTTCTTTTTTAGCTTTTTTGACGGATAAAGCTCTTTCACTACATGGGTTCCCAGTTAGACTTACTTTGTCGCTTGGAAACTCACTTAAAGTACTTTCAAAAGATACACCAATACGATCAGCATATCTTGTTAGATAACGATTAGATAAGCCAACGACAGAATTTTGTTCATGAATAAAAGTCTTTTTTCCTAGTTTTTTGGCAGCCCAAATAACAGGGCCTGTTACGTAGCCACCACAACCTATAACAACATCAGGATTGAATTTACTGATAATTTCTTTACAATGTTTTCTTGCTTTTAAGAAATTTTTAATAGTAGTAAAGTTTTCAAGTGTTAGTTTTCTTTTAAAACCTGTGATGACGATGGGTTCATATTTGATACCATAACTTGGAATTAAATCTTTTTCCATACGATTATGAGTTCCTATATATAATATTTCACTATTTGGCTCTTCTTTTTTTATTTTATTTATTATAGCTAATGCGGGATATATGTGTCCACCGGTGCCACCAGCACTTACAATAACACGCATATTAGTCACCTCTTCCTTATAACATTATAACAAAAAAAATGCTAATTGTAAGTAATTTATATTACAATTATACACTTTTTTGTGACAACATATGTCAATGTTTAAATAGTTATTTTTGCTTTTTATCGTTCTTGAGCATTTCACTGATAACGGTTGCTATATTTGCTACATTTTGTAATTCTGATGGTATAATTATTTTTGTTGATTGACCATCCGCAACTTTAGCTAGGGTTTCATAACTTTTTAAGGTTAAGACACTGGTATCAGCTTGAGCATCTTTTAATAATCTAATACCATCAGCTTCAGCTTGTTTTAATTTTAACATAGCTTCAGCCTCACCTTCAGCGACTTTAATTTGGGCTTCTTTCTTAGCTTCTGCGCGTAAAATAGCACTTTCTTTTTCTCCTTCGGCGATTAAGATGCTAGATTTTTTTTCACCTTCTGCCTGAAGAATTTTCTCACGGCGTTCACGTTCTGCTCGCATTTGTTTTTCCATTGCATCTTGAATATCGCGAGGTGGAATAATATTTTTTACTTCGACACGATTGACTTTGATGCCCCATGGGTCTGTTGCTTCATCAAGAATAGAACGCATTTTACTATTTATGATGTCTCTTGATGTTAGGGTTTGATCTAATTCTAATTCGCCAATTATGTTTCTTAAAGTTGTAGCAGTTAAATTTTCAATGGCGTTTATTGGTTGATCAACACCATATGTATAAAGTTTTGGATCAGTAATTTGAAAGTATACAACAGTATCTATTTGCATAGTTACATTATCTTTAGTAATTACGGGTTGAGGGGCAAAATCTTTAACGATTTCTTTCAATGACACTTTATTTGATATGCGATCAATAAATGGTATCATAAAATGTAGCCCATTATTCCAAGTTTTATAGTATGAGCCTATTCTTTCAATTACATATCCTTTGGCCTGTGGTACTATTTTGATACTCAATACGATAAATGCCACGACTAAAATTAAGATTACTAATAATACATCCATATTATTACTCCTTCCATTTCTCAACTTCTAGTTTAACACTGTTGATTTTTAATATTTTAACATAGGTTCCTTCTTCAATTTTTTCATTTGCATATGAAGTCCATAATTTTCCATCAACTTTCACTACTCCAAAGCCATCTTTAGGTATAGTTTCTTTAACTAAACCTTTCATACCTATTATACGATCAAAATTAGTTTTAGTGCTTTCTTTATTTTTTATTTTTTTTAGTAATGGCTTAGTTAGTAACATAAAAATAATACCAAAAAATACAAATATAAAAAATTGTAGAAAAACATTATCTGTAAGAAATGATACTCCAAGAGATAATAATCCACTTAAAACAAACCATATACATACAAGATTAGTGGTACTTATTTCAATAATACTTAAAATAAGAATTATTATTAACCATGTATAAAACATAATATCACTTCCTATAAACATTATACTATGTTTTATAAAAAATACAACTATATAATACATATAATTATGTGGAAATCTATATAAATACAATAAAGCTAAAAAAAAAGCTTAGCTTTATACTAAACTTTAATTTTTATAATTTTATTGTATTAATTATATTAAAGGTAGTTAATTTATACCATTCCTAGTATTGTTGTAGTTAACAAACTATAATTTAATTTCGGCATGGGAAGAGCCCCTACTTTCAAGATCTGACGTAATATATTACCATATTTTTAATTTAACATTAAGATTATTTTATTAAAAAGTCTAGTACATCTTGAATATTTATTTTAGAAATTAATATTATTACTGATGCCATACTTAAAAATGGCCCAAATGGGATTAGATTATCTTTTTTACTTAATAATATATATATGGCAATAGGAAAGGCAATAAATGTTGCTAAAAAAATTGTACAAACACTTAGTGGTAAACCTATGACAAGTCCTGATAAAAACATTAATTTTATGTCACCACCACCAAGAGATTCTTTTTGAAACATGAAATCACCAATTATTTTAATTAAATACATTAATCCAAAGGCCGCGATGGCGTTTAATAAATGAGAAAAAGTTGTATTTATACCAAAGAAAAAAATATATATTATGGTTATAGCAACAGAAGCAAAGATTAATACTTCGTCTAAAATTATCATGTATTCAATATCACTTATTATAATTATTATCATACTTGATGTATAAATTAAGGCAATTAATAATTCCCCACTGAAATCAAAAACATGATAACATACAGCAAAGATGATACCCGTTATTAATTCGATAATGAAGTAACTTAATGGTATATGTTTTTTGCATTTACGACATTTTCCACCTTGAATTATGTACGATAATAATGGTATTAGTTCGTACCATTTTAATTTATGATTGCAATAGTGGCAATGGGATCCTGGTTTTACTAGTGACTCATTATTGGATAAACGTGTCGCTACTACATGATAGAAGGATCCCATAGCAGATCCTAATATAAAGAAAAAGATTAAATAATATGTTTCCATTGTTATCCCCCTATCCGATTTGACTATACATACTAAACATTGGGTAAATTACGGCAAGTAAAATAATACCAACACTTATGGCTAGAAAAACAATCATAACTGGTTCAATTAAGCTTTTTAATTGCGTTACTAAGTTTTTTTGTTCTTCTTGGTAATATGTTGCAACATTAGTCATCATAGTGCCTAGGCGGCCAGTTTTCTCACCTGTTAGTAGCATTTCGTAAGCTGTATCTGGAAAAGCCCAATGACCTTTGAATGCCTTGGATACTCCATCACCATTACTTAAGTTAATAACGGCACTACGAATTAGTTGTTTATATACTTCATTATTAGTTATTTTTCCTAATATTTCCATACTATCTGTTATGAAAACGTCATGGTTAATTAATGATGCAAATGTTTTAGTGAACGTTATAACTTCACTATATATTATTATATTTTTTACAACTGGTATATGCATGAGAAATGATTGCATTAAATAACGAAAAGAACTGATGTTTTTATACAATGTTACTAACAAGATAATAATTGCGGCAATTATGATAACAATTGTTATGACGTTGTTAGTAATAAAGTTACTTAAATTAATAACAATAACGGTTATAAATGGTAAATCTGCTCCCATTTGTCCGAACATATCGACAAAATTTGGTACAACATATACTAGTATAAATGTTAAAACAGCAACCGAAAAGACAAAAACAACACTTGGATATGTTAGAGCACTAATGATTTGTTTACGATTGAAATCGGCAGTACGATAATAATCAGCCATATCATCTAGTGTATCTGTTAAATCTCCTGTTAGTTCAGCTGTCTTTAACATATTAATTAATAGATTAGGAAAGACAGTACCTTGCCTTTTTATTGCTTCGCTAAAGCTTAAACCTGAGTTTAAATCAAAAACTAGGCGTTGATATAATCCTTTTTGACCTCTTTTTTTTACTTGTCGGCTAAGAATTGCTAATGAATCAACAAGGGGAATACCTGATTTTATGTAAGTAGATAACTGTGTTAAAAAGAAGTTTAAATCTTTATAATTCATTTTTTTTGTTTGACTTAGTTGAACTAGTCCTAAACTTGTAGATAATTTGTCTTCTTCAATTGAAATGACTTCATAGTTTTGACTTAAAAGAAATGAATGAACTTCTGTTTTTGAATATCCATCAAAAGTACCTTCACTTACTTTACCAAAGGCATCACGTACTCGATATTTATATCTTTTCTTTTTTTCACTTTTAACAGCATCAGAAGATGTTAAGCTATTTGGATCGAAAGTTTTTTCTTCTTTTTCTTTTTCTGGCTTTTTATTTATAGGACGATTTAAAAAGGAAAATATGCTATGAAACATTTTATATACAGCTAAAAAGGGTGCTAAAATTATATCAAGTATCATACTTTCCACCTCCTATTTTTATTCTAAATATATTGTATCATATTTTTGTTTTTTTTTTAATACTTTTTATTCTTTTTTTATTTTTTAATTTTTTTTAACATTTAGGCTAGTAAATCATATAATATTTTAGGAAGGGGTAAAAGATATGTTTAATCAAGGTTTTTATACTCCATATGGTATGTCTATGCCACAGATGATGCCTTATTCTGCTTTAACAAGAGGAACTATGGGTTTAGGCGGTAGAGTTCTGGGTAACCAGGGAATGGGTTTAATGGGCAAAATTGGACATGGGACTGGTTTGCTTAAAGGAGTTAATTGGGGTGGTCTTTTGAATAATGCTTCAAGGGCTTTAGGTGTTGTTAATCAAGCTATTCCTCTTGTTAAACAGGCTGGTCCTATGTTTAATAATATGAAATCTATGTTGCGACTTGCATCTGCTTTTAAGGATGAAACTGATAGTAAAAAAGTTGATAATAGTAATAGTAATAGTAATAGTAATACAATGAATAATAAACAAGTTAACGATAATACTTTTATTAATAATACTACTTCTTCAAATTCACAAAATCCTAATTTCTTCATTTAAAAATCAACCATATGCATGGTTGGTTTTTAGTTTTCTTCTAGTTCTTTCTGATACAAATGTTGGTAAAATTCATTTTTATGTAATAATTCATTATGAGTTCCAGAATCGATGACATGACCATTGTCGATTAGAATAATGCGATCACTATCAATGACAGTTGATAAGCGATGGGCAATTATTAGAATAGTATATTCACCTTTCATATTGTTAATTGCTTTTTGAATTTCACTTTGGGTATCGTTATCTAAAGCACTTGTAGCTTCATCTAAAAGAATTATTTCTGTTTTTTTGAGAAGTGCTCTAGCAATAGCTAAGCGTTGTTTTTGGCCTCCTGATAGCATAATACCATTTTCACCAATAATGGTGTTATATTTATCTGGCAATGTTTCAATAAAATCATCGAGGCATGCTATTTTGCATACTTTTACCATTTCTTCTTCAGTTAGATCTGGTTTGACAATTGCTAAATTTTCTTTGATACTCATATTGAAAATATATGGATTTTGAGTAATAATTGACATATTATTTCTAATACTATCTTTGTCAAGTGTATTTATATCTTTGCCATCTATTAATATTTTACCTTGAGTAATGGGATATGATTTGTTTAGAAGATTGAATATCGTTGTCTTCCCTGCTCCTGATTTTCCTACAAATGATACTGTTTCGTTAGCTCTTATTTTAAAACTCATGTTATCTATGACGTTATGTTTACCATCATAACTAAATGTTACATTCTGAAATTCAAAATCTCCATGGGCTTTGGGAATTGTTTCATTGCCAAACTTTTCTTTGGCATATTTGTTATTTTCTATAACTTCAAAGACTCTTTCTGTAGATAAATCAAATCTTTTTATTTCTTCTAAGATAACTGGTAGCTGGGTTAGTGCTGTTTCTATATTACTTCCATACATATATAATAGGATGAAATTGGCTATTTCTAATTTATTTATACTACATAAGTAAACGCCAAAAATAATAAAGCCAAAACTAAATATTTCAGATGCTATTCCCTCGATTAAATTATATTTTCTTCTGATATTTCTTAAGTTATATGATTTTTTGTTACATGAACTTATGACTTGTTTCATTTTTGCTAGAATTGGTTTTTCAATATTTAATACTCTTATATCACGAAATCCTCTTACTATTTCTGATGTAAGACTAGTTTTTATTTCTGTTTGCTCTTTTAATTCATTGCTTACTTCATAAAATTTTTTCATACGATATCTATCTATTATAAATATACATACAACATTGAACAAGCAATATATGAACATATATTTATTTATAAAGAAAATTGATAATATTAAACTTACTTTGGTAATAAGTGGTATTAAATCACTTATGATCACTATAAAGACATCCGCTAAGGTGTTGGTATCATTATTTAAACGTTCTATAAAAATTCCTGTACCGTTTTTATCTATTTCTTTTGTTTCTATTTTTAATGCTTCTTCTGTCATTTTTTCTTGAATATCTTGAACTATTTTTATATATAAGTATTGTGAAAAACGATTAGCTATATTTCCCGCAATGGTGTATATTATACCACATATAAGACTTATTAAACTTATAATTATTACTTGGTCTAACAAATTATCTGTTATTGCTAGTATTATTTTTGATGATAATGCTGGGAAAATAACAATAGTTAGTGTTACAAGTGTTTCAAGAATTATATATATAACTAATTGTAGTTTTGTTTTTCTTATATATTTCCAACTTTTTTTTATACATTTTAAAAAATTGGATTTATTTTTATTCATAATATTGACCTTCCTTTTAAAAATAAGAAAAAGATTATTAGTCTTAATATGAATTCAGGAGACTTTTAATAATCTTTTTTGATAATTTGTTTTAGTAACTTTATTTTGAGATGCGTTTTTATTCGCAGATGATAATGGTTTTTGGGAATTATTTTTATTAATATTTCTAATTTTTTTAGTTCTTCTTTGTTTTTTTCTATAAATAATTTATTGTTTTCTTTTAGAAGAATAGGACCGAAATATAGTTCTTTTGGGGTATATCTTCTCTTTCCTTTTTGAAAATTTATTATTGTATAAATTATTTTTCCTTCTTTTATTATTTTTTCATCTTGAATGTAATATCCTAGTTTTGTTACTTTGGTCCTTAAGAATTTTAAATCTGTATTACTTTGAATAACAATTTGGTTAACATTTTTTAATTTTGAACGATTGGTATAAAGAATTCCTACAATAGTATGACTGCCTAAACCAGACATTACTATTGTATCTACTTCATTTTGTTTTATATTGTCTAATCCGTTTCCTAATCTTGTTTCTATTTTGTTTGTTAATTTGAATTTTTTTATATTATTTCTGGCACTATTTAGAGCTTTTTCGTTGATATCACTAGCAATAATATGAATATTTTTTCTATTTTGATATAAATATATGTCTAAATATCCATGGTCACAACCTATATCGACTAAGTTACAATTATCTTTGATGTAATTTGCGACTTCTTGGAGACGTTTGGATATTTTAATCATTTAAGAAATCCTTTAATTTACGACTTCTTGATGGATGACGTAATTTTCTTAGTGCTTTAGCTTCAATTTGTCTTATTCTCTCTCTTGTTACACCAAACATTTGACCAACTTCTTCTAAGGTTTTACAACTACCATCATCTAAACCAAAACGTAATCTTAATACTTGCTCTTCTCTTTCGGTTAAGGTTAAAAGGACATCACTTATTTCATCTTTTAACATTTCATGGATAGTAAATTCTTCTGGTGACATGCTTCTTTCGTCTTTGACAAAATCACCTAAATGAGAATCATCTTCTTCTCCAATTGGCGTTTCTAGTGATACAGGTTCTTGAGCTATTTTGATTACTTCACGGACTTTATCGATAGATAAATTCATTTTTTTGGCTAATTCTTCATCGGTTGGTTCACGATTTAATTCAAGAATTAATTGGCGTTGACAACGAGATAATTTATTTATTGTTTCAACCATGTGAACAGGAACACGAATGGTTCTTGCTTGATCGGCAATGGCACGAGTAATAGCTTGTCTAATCCACCAAGTAGCATATGTTGAAAATTTGTATCCTTTATTGGCATCGAATTTTTCAACGGCTTTCATAAGTCCAATATTACCTTCTTGTATTAAATCAAGAAATAGCATACCACGACCAACATATCTTTTAGCGATTGATACAACGAGACGTAAGTTAGATTCGGCAAGAATATTTTTTGCTTCTTCATCACCATTAGCTATTCTCTCTGATAAAGCTGTTTCTTCTTCTAAAGTTAATAAACTTATTTTACCTATTTCTTTTAAGTACATACGAACAGGATCATTAATAGTTAATTCTTTGGCGATATTGGCATCTTTTAATAGAAGATCTAAATCGCCACCTGTATCATCAGCAGCATTATCATCTGCTCCTATATTTTCTTCTGTAACAATGTTGATGTCATTTTCCATTAAGCTGTTATATAAATCATCAAGACTGTCACTATCTAGATCTAAACCTTTTAGTTCGGCAGCTAACTCTTCATATGTAATATATCCTTTTTCTTTACCTTTCTTTATTAAGTCTTCTTTTCTTTGTTCATAACTTTTTATTTCTTCTACCATACTTTCACTCCTTTTATCTTAGAAATTTCGTTTATAATTTCTAATTGCTTTTTTATATCTGACTCATTTCCTAAACTTTGTTCTAATTCTTCAATTTTTTTGTTTTTAACATATTTATTAATTGATGCAATATAATCATCTATTTCCATTAAATTGGTTTTTTCTTTATTAAATTCAGGTCGACTATCTAAAGATAAGATATTACTAATTACTGGTTTTAATTCTTCTTTATCGCTTATATAGCTTATAAAATCTGCTTCATTTATTTGACCATATTTATGATAATAAGCAATTATTTCATTAGACAAATATCTTACTGTTGGTGTTGGGAAATATCCAACTTTTTTTTCGACAATATTTATTACATCACTATCTTTTAACATATAATAGATGAGACTAAGTTCTGCTTTCTCGTATTGATATTTGCTTGTATCATTTTTCTTAACAACAACTTGATTATCTTGTCTATTTACTTTACTTGTTTGATCATATTGTTTATATTTTTGATATAATGTGTCATAATTGATATTGAACTCTTGGGCCATTTTTCTTAGAGTTAATTCAACGACAATCTCATCTTTGGTTTTGGTTAATTCTTTGAGTGTTTCTTCTAGAAATAATGATATATCATTTATATCTTTTAAATTTTTATCATGTCTTAATAATTGCATTTTAAAGTCAATAACAGATATAGCATTAGTGATTTTATTTATAAAGGCATCTTTACCTTTGTTAATAATATATTCATCAGGATCTTTATAGTCCTCTAATCTTATTATTTTAGGTTCCACGTGAATTTCCTCTAAAACTTTAATGGCACTGATGGTTGCTTCCTCACCGGCAGCGTCACCATCAAAACAAAGAATAATATTATCCGTCATCTTCTTAACGAGATTAGCATGTTCTTTGGTAAAAGATGTTCCCATAGTAGCGACACAATTATCTATACCAATTGTCGATGCTCTTATAACATCCATGAAACCTTCCATGATGATGATGTAATCATTTTTTCGAAGATGCTCATGGGCGCGATGATAGTTATATAATAATTGTCTTTTTTTAAATAATGGTGTTTCTTTAGTGTTAAGATATTTACTACTATCTTTGGTATTATAAATACGCCCAGAAAAAGCAACAATATTACCTGATAAGTCATATAATGGAAAAATGATACGATTGACAAAAATATCATTGCCAGTATTATTAGCGATACCTAATTCAATCATTTTATCCAAAGAAATATTTTTACTTTTTAAATAATCTGTTAGTGATACTTTTTGAATAGCTAGTCCAATTTCAAATTTCTTTATTGTTTCACGATCTATTTTTCTATCTTCTAGATATTTAATAGCATTCTTACCTAAAACTGTATTAATGTTATTTTGATAAAATTTTGTAGCTAATTTATAAATTTCTAAATCTTTTTGATGTGGATTTTCAATTTTAGTACTGTGTTCTAAATTATAGCCTAATTTATTTCCTAAAAGACGAACGGCTTCGACGAAACTAATATGTTCATAATTTGAAACAAAAGTAAAAACATTACCAGAAGCTCCACATGAAAAACATGTAAAAATTTGTTTTTCTGGTGAAACACTCATACTAGGTGAATGATCATCATGAAAAGGACAAACACCAAAATAGTTCTTTCCTTTTTTTGTTAATGGTAAATACCTAGAAATTACTTCAACTATATCAGTTTTTTTACGAATATCATTAATGATTTCTTCACTAATTTTAGTCATGATGAAATCACCTCTCTAATTATAATATTCTACATAAAATGCTATTTTCCTTTTTTTTATGGCATTTTTTTAAAAAAAGCAACTTATTTTTGACAGTTTTTCATTATTTGATAAACATTGAGTCCCCAAATGAGAAAAAACGGTACTCTTTTTTTACAGCTTCTTGATAAGCGTTTAAGATTATTTCTCTGCTTGCAAAAGCAGAAACTAGCATAACCAAAGTTGATTTTGGTAAATGAAAATTAGTTATTAAACCATCAATGGCTTTAAATTTAA
The DNA here is from genome assembly GCA_944363595.1 of uncultured Bacilli bacterium. Taxonomy (GTDB): domain Bacteria; phylum Bacillota_I; class Bacilli_A; order RF39; family UBA660; genus CALVUN01. The sequence goes on along the minus strand of CALVUN010000010.1, from coordinate 46,137 downwards.
AACCTGGATAGATAAAGATATCCGTCCAACCTGAATATTTACCAAATTGACCATATTTTTCCATTATTGTTTCTAATGTTCTTGTAGTAGTAGTTCCTACACTGATAATACGTCTTTTTTCAGCCTTGGCTTTATTTAAAATTTGGGCTGTTTCTTCACTCATGGTAAAGAATTCTGAATGCATTTTATGTTTGGTAACATCTTCAACATTTACGGGTCTAAAAGTTCCTAAACCAACATGAAGTGTTATATAACAAATTATAATTCCTTTATTTTTAATTTTATTGAGTAATTCTTGTGTGAAATGAAGACCTGCAGTTGGAGCAGCGGCACTACCTTCTTCTTTAGCATAAACTGTTTGATAGCGATCGGGATTATCTAGTTTTTCTTTAATGTATGGAGGTAGAGGCATAGTTCCTAATTTATCTAATATTTCATAAAATATTCCTTCATATACAAAATCTAAATGACGTATTCCTTCTTCTTTTGCTGCAGTACATTTGGCTTTTAATAGACCATCGCCAAAAGATATTATAGTACCCTCTTTAACTCTTTTGGCAGGCTTGGTTAAGCATTCCCACGTATTATCTTTAATATTTTTTAAAAGTAAAATTTCAATATGAGCTTTAGTATTTTCTTTAACACCAAAAAGATGAGCGGGTATTACTTTGGTGTTATTTAAAACTAATACATCACCTTCATTTAAGTAATCAACGACATCATAAAAATGCTTATGTTCTATTTGACCTGTATGGCGATCTAAAACCATCATTTTAGATTCATCTCTTTTATCTAATGGTGTTTGAGCAATTAATCTTTCTGGTAAATAATAATCAAAATCATCGGTTTTCATGGCATTGCCCCTCCTTAAAATTTAATTTCAGAGTATATTATAGCACATTTTTTTATTTATTGTTATTTAATTTTAACAGAAAAAAACAAGTTATAATTTAACTTGTAATTAATCTTCTGCTAATCTGAATGGATTATTGATAGTACCTGTTCCTATTAAGTTTGTATCGCCTTTTATAGAAATTACAGGTCTCACTCCGGTAGTATCATTGAAAACAGCATTTGATGTTGCACCATTGACGTCAACCATATGTAATGTAACAACATTTGCTTCATGGTTTGTGTCTGATAATTCTATGTAAATTATTTGAGCATTTGGTGACATTGTCCAAAAACCTGTTCCCATTAAATAATTTTTTTCTGCTCTTCCATTAGCTACACCTAAAACGCCTGCCATATTTACTTCGTCTATAGTTATCAATCCTATTGGATACGTTAAGTCGCCGTTACCTAAAGTAGTATCATTTACGGTAAAACGGTCATTTTGAATTGTACACTTTAAACTTGTAAAGGGAGTACTATAATTAAAGTCATAATAGTCAAATCCTCCTTTGTATGCTATATCAATAAAATTTTTATATGACTTACGATAATTACAGTAAATTACATCAGCAAGATATTTTTCATATTGGGTATTTGTAAAATGAGAAGCATACCAATTATCTATTTCTTTTTTTACTTTACTATCATTGATATTTTCAAAATAAGATCCTTCAATTGGAGTTGGATATGTATATAAGCCTGTTTCTGTAAATTCATCGTAATACGCAAGAAGTCCACTAGAACTAGAATTACTATCCCAATCAAAGAATTTATTTCCATACATATATCCTGCATAGTTTAAATCAGTTCCAATTTCATTATAAGCACTCATATTAATAATTTTATCATAGGTTTGCTCTCCATTTTCATGAGGTTCTGTTCCATCATAGATCATTCTGATACTTCCATCACCATTTATTCTTATTATTCGCCAGTACATCGGAGTTCCCTTGCTTATTCTAAGCTGACATGATTTGTTATAATCACTTGCATTTTGACATTCTTCTAAAGAATTATATGTTTTATGTAAATAATCTGATGTCGCACTAACTTTATCTGTATTATATCCATAGTAAATATCATTAGCATATTCACCAAATTTAACATAATTATTTTCTACTGCTCCTCTAAAGTAATAGCTTGTGCCATAATCATCTTCTGCTGCATATATTCCTTCGTCCGTATTTGCTATTTTAGTAAAATCGGGATTTCCTATATTAGATACTAAATTTAATTTTTCTAATGTTTTTGTACTTTCAGTAACATACTCACTACCTACACCATCTACAACAAGTTTACCACTAAATTTTTTACCAATTTCACTATTCAAAATATTATTATTCAGCCATACTCTTATTTCAATTACTATTTCTTTATTTGGATCTAAAGTTATATTAGTTTTAATAGTATTATTATTTAAATTACTATATGTAGTTGGTTCATCACTATCAACCATTATTTTTATATAATCTGGATTTATACTATTTTCATTTTCAGTATTTATTAATTTTAAATCAAATGTATATGATAAATTACCTACATTCTTTAATTTTAACTTAAATGGTGTAGTATTTTTTCCTTCTTCATCACTCATTGGTAAAGTATTATTTAATTGAATACTTGTATTGTAGCCTTCTTCTTCAACTAATTGAATATCTAATATTCCTGTTGCATATCTTTCTTGATTATCTAAAGTATTTTCTTGATAAAATAAGGCATATGAAGAACTTATTACTAAGGCAATAACTAATATGATACCTAAAATAATTGTAATTTTTTTCATCTTTTACTTCCTCCTATAGAAAAAAACTACAAAGAAATAAGCTTAGTTATATGCTAAACTTTAATCTTTGTAGTTTTTTTTCTGTTTATATTATCAATTATCCTTAAAGTAGGTAATTTATACCCCCCCCCCTAGTATCATTGTAGTTAACTTATTATAATTTACTTTATCCATGAGGGAGACACCTACCTTTCTATATCTTACATATTAATATTACCATATTGTTAATTATTTGACAAGCTTTTTGGGGACTTTTTACTTAATTTTTCATATATTAATAGTATGAAAGAATTGTTTGGTGGACTATTAGTTAAGGATTATTATAGTTTTTTAATGGGTGATATTGTTTCTAAAGTTATTGTAACTATTAATAATAATATGGCTAAAGAAATTATTACAGGGCAAGAGTTTAAAATTATTACTATTAATGATAAAGATAGTGGTGTGTGTGATTTGATTAATATTTCTGATAATAGAAAGGTATTACAGATTATTGCTGATTATTTAGTTATTAATTATGACTTAGATGTTTTTATTCAAAAATTAGACTTAACTAAAGAGAAAAAAGAATTACCTAAGGTTAAAAAAAGGTAATTCTTTTTATTTGATTATTTCATGTATTAATTGGGGAGCATTTATTGGTTCATTACTCAAAGTAAAAATGTCAAAGTTTAGATTATTAATGTCTTTGTTGGTATAAATGGTATATACGACATCACCAACGTTTAAATAATCATTTATTTTTTTATTAACAATGATACCAGCGGAATAATCAATAGTGTCTTCTTTATTTTCACGTCCTGCTCCTAATTCCATTGATAATCTACCTAGTTTATAAGCATCAATGTTGGTTAAGTAACCCTGCTTATTAGTCTTTACTTGATATACTTGAGCATTTTTGACCATTTTTGATAAATCTCCATGTTGTGCTTTAATAAATTCTAAAAATTTGGTATAGGCCTTTCCTGTTTTTAAATTATCTAAAACTTGCTTTTCTGCCTCCTCATAGGATATGTTTAGACCTAGACTTACCATGTATGTGGCAATTGTTATACATAATTTTTGGAGAGGACCATCTTTTTTATTTGTTAAAATGGCGATAGCTTCTTCTACTTCTAATATATTACCAATATTATTTCCTAAAGGAATATCCATATTGGTTAATAGGCAAATTATATTCATATTATTCTTTTTTCCTATTTTTATCATTATATTTGCTAGTTCTTCAGCTGTTTTTAGATCTTTAATTAATGCACCACTGCCTACTTTTATATCTAAAACGAGGTTATGACTACCTGATGCTATTTTTTTACTCATTATTGATGAAGCTATAAGAGCTGGTGATTCAACAGTTCCAGTTACATCTCTTAGAGCATATATTTTTTTATCAGCGGGGACAAGATTTTTACTGCTCGTGATAATGGATAGGCCTATATTTTTAACTTGATTCAAAAATTCTTCTTCACTTAAATTGGTATTAAAACCTGGAATTGCTTCTAGTTTATCTATAGTGCCTCCCGTATGACCTAAGCCATGACCACTCATTTTGGCAACTTTGACACCACATGATGCTACTAAAGGTGATACTATTAAAGTGGTTTTGTCCCCTACTCCGCCAGTTGAATGTTTATCTGCTACTTTAGTTCCTAATGGTGACAAATCGATGCGATCACCACTTTCTAACATATATTTAGTTAAGCTATCTATTTCATATTCATTCATACCATTTAATACAATGGCCATCAATAAACTACTCATTTGGTAATCTTTGATATTATCATTTAAATAGTTTGTAATAACAAATTTTATTTCTTCATCAGTTAATACTTCATTATTTTTCTTTTTAGTGATGATATCTATTATATTCATAAATTTTGGCCCCTTTTCTGTTATCCTTTTTTAGTTTTCTTCTTTATATATTGATGTAAATAAGTCTTTATCGTCATCTTCTTCGGTTTCTTCTTTAATATATTTACTTATATCGGGTAATTCTTTTAATGATGACAAGTTGAAGAAATCAAGAAAATCATCAGTTGTTCGATATAAAATGGGATGACCAGGAAGGTCTGATTTACCACTTTCTTTAATTAGTCCTTTAGCCACCAGTTTTCTTATGACATAACTGGAATCAACCCCTCTTAGTTTATCAATTTCAATTCTTGTTATTGGTTCATTATAAGCTATTATAGCTAGTGTTTCTAAAGATGAACTTGATAAGCGATAATATTTAGGCGTTGAAATTAGTTTTGCATAATATTTTTTATGTTCTTCTTTAGTTGTTAACTTATATGTGTTTGCCAAATATTTGATGTTTAAGCCACGACTTTCATCTTGATAGCTTTCTTGTAAATTATTTATTAATTTTATAGCTGTTGTTTCGTCTATTTCTAAAATATCCATTATTTGTTCAAGAGATAATCCTTCATCACCTTGGAGATATAGTAATCCCTCTAAAACTGCTTGCATGTTATCCCTCCTTTAATTCAACATATATTTGAGCAAAGTTTTTACTTTGTTCTAAGTTAATAGTATTTTCTTTAGCTAATTCTAAAATTGATAGGAATGTTACAACAATATAACTTTTATTATATATATCAAATAATTCATCAAATGTTACTTTCTTTTTAGTCAATAATAAGTTTTTTATACGATTTTTACGTTCTTTAACGCTATATTCTTTATTAGTAATCTTTGTTTTTAATGGTTTTTCTGCATTTTTTCTTTGGATAAAGGAAATGAAAGCTTCTAATAATTCATTAATATTATTATCATATTGATTATGATATAAACTATTTTCTGGAGTTATTAAATTATTTAGATTTTCTGGTAACTTAATGTATATTTCATGTCTTTTATTTTCTAATTCTTGAAAATCATTGGCTATATCTTTATATTTTTGATATTCAATTAGTCTTTTAATTAAATTTTCTCTAGTTACTTCTTCTTCTTCCTCACTCTCTTCTTCTTTGGCCGTAGTTGGTAAAAGGGATTTGGATTTTATTTCCATTAGCTCTGCCGCCATGACAAGGTATGATGACGCTACTTCTATGTTTAATTCTTCCATCTTATTAATATAATCTAAATATTGTTTGGTTATTTGCTCTATTGATATATCATAAATATCTATATTAGATTCTTTGATTAAATGTAATAAAAGATCTAAGGGACCTTCAAATTCTGTTATTTTTACTTGGTAATCCATATTGTCCCTCCTTTAATTGTTATTTCTTTTAAATTATATCATGAATTGGTTTATTTGACAATTGAAAATAAGGGCTAGTTTTAATGTTTTGTTTGTTGTTTTTTTTTACTGATTATTAAATATATTAAAATGTAACCAAATTGGTTACATAAATTACCAAGATTTTGTGTTACAATATGAATGAGGGAAAAAAAACACTTTAATTTAAGTGTTTGTGTGAGTTGTTTCATGTGATACATATTTGAGAATATCAGATATATTGCAATTTAAAACATAGCAAAATTTAGCTAAGACATCTAAATCTACCCTAGTTAAAGGTGCATTGGTGTAATAAGCTTTAATTGTACTATATTTTAATCCCGTTAGTTTGCTCATCTGATATACTGTTACTTGATGGGTATCCATGAGTGATTTTAGGGTTATTGCAATTTTACCATAATCTCTTAACTCACTAATCCCTCTTAATTTATTCATGCTTTGACCTCCAAGTCAATTATATTGTATCATGAATAAATCTTTTTAAATATACCTTTACAATGGTTCCTTTATAAGGTAATATTAATATAGGAGGATGTTTATGGAAATTGATGAGATGGCCAAAATTTTAGCTGAAAGTATGATTGAACATGCTAAATATAATAATGATAGTTTAAATGTTACTTTAAAAAAAGTTTTAGTAAAACATGGTTGGTTAGATATTGATAATTGTTCTCAACTTATGGTTAAGACTATCGATGTGATAACAGAGATGGGATATGATATTGATCAAATTGATCCTTTGAAATTTAAAAGATTTAAGTAGTTATATTTTGATAATATTACTTAGTTTTTTTATTACTTTTTTTTCAATACGTGATATGTATGATTGGGAGATACCTAATAAGTCGGCAACTTCTTTTTGGGTCATCTCTTTTTTTCCGTTTAAGCCATATCTTAATTCTATTATTTCTTTATCTCTTTGATCTAATTTTTTTATTTCTTGATAAAGTGTTTTTTTATCTAAATCTTCTTCTAAACCTTTGGTTACTATATCTGGTTCTGTACCTAAAACATCTTCTAAATGTAGTTCATTACCTTCACCATCAAAACTTAAACTATCTTCAAAGCTTATCTCAGTTCGCTTTTTTTTGGTTTTTCTTAAATACATGAGAATTTCATTATCGATACAGCGTGATGCATAAGTTGCTAGTTTAATATTTTTATCTAATTTATATGTATTTACACCTTTTATTAATCCAATTGTTCCAATTGATACTAAATCTTCTAAGTCAATATTGGTATTTTCATATTTCTTAGCTAAAAATACGACTAGTCTTAAATTATGTTCAATTAATTTATTGCGGGCTTGTTCATCATTTTGCATAGCTAATTCGACGTATTTTATTTCTTCTTCTTTACTTAATGGTTCAGGTAATTTATCAGTGCTACCTACATAAAAAAGATGATTGAAACGAGATAATAATTTTTTTATGAATAATATTATTTTTTGCATATTTGGCTCCTCTCTTTTATTTTATTAATTCGGGATGAATGATACAGTCAACACCATCGATGTTGATATTATTATCAGAAATACCTATTAATGCTTTAGTAGTGATTATTTGGTTATCAATAATTATTTTTTGGGGCTTTATACATTTTAATAATTCATGATGATTGATTACTTGGAAAGGCACTAAAAGGTAATTTTCTTGGGGGGGGATTTTGTTTTTGCTTACAATGATGATGGGACTTTTGGTATAAGGATCTTTTAAATTGTTGCCCGTATCAACAAATCCTATTAGGGATATTTTTGATTGGTCTTTTAAGTATATGTCTAGATAGTAGTAATTAGAATAGTTGTTTTTTAATTCTTTGATATTTTTTAAATATAAATAGATAATGATGGGACTTAAAATGATAATTACAAAAATATTTAATCCTAAACCGTCATGATAGAAAGTTAGTCCTTCTTGGTGATAGAAAAATTGGACATTTAATAGATAGAGGGCTCCTCCTAGAATTATGCTTACTATATATAAATAGGTTATATTTTTTATGGTATAACGAATGTTTTGATAATGAAAAGCGGTTATAACCATAATAATAGATATGATTATCTTTATGATGAAAAGAGATGTATTAGTTAGTTTTATGAGAAGAGTTAAAGTGGTTAGACTTCCTATTAGGGCTGATATTATTAGGCGTTTAATATTTGTTTTTCTTTTTAGGATGATTGTTACCGCTATGAGGAGGAAAAGATCAATAATGAGATTTAGAAATAATACTAGGTCAATATATACTTTCATTTTGGTCACCTTGGTAAGTATATAAAAAAAATGACGCGATTGGTGTCATTTTTTGTTTTATTTGCTTTTTATTTTATAATCGTCTTCAAGTGAGAAAACGACATTTTCTTCAATCCAGTTCTTTCTTGGTTCTACTTGATCACCCATAAGAACGTTAAGTCTTTTTTCTGCTAAAGCGACATCGCTTATATTTACTTTTATAAAGGTACGACGTGCGGGATCCATTGTTGTTTCCCATAGTTGGGAAGCATTCATTTCTCCTAATCCTTTATATCTTTGAATTTTATAATTTGTTTTACCTTTTGTTGCTTCTTTTAATTCTTCATTAGTCCATAAATATGTACTTTTATTTCCAATAGTTAATTTGTATAGTGGTGGACAGGCTATATATAGATGACCTTCTTCTATTAATGGTTTCATATAACGGTAAAAGAAGGTTAAAAGTAGGCATTGGATATGAGCTCCATCATCATCGGCATCAGTCATAATGACAACTTTATCATAATTGATATCTTTAACGTTAAAATCAGCACCAATACCCGCACCTATGGTATGTATAAGGGTATTTATTTCTTCGTTTTTTAAGATATCTTCTAATTTAGCTTTTTCGGTATTAATAACTTTACCACGTAAAGGTAATATAGCTTGAGTCTTGCGGTCGCGGCCTTGTTTTGCTGATCCGCCTGCTGAATCACCTTCTACTATAAATAGTTCTTTTTCTTTACTGTTTTTACTCTGAGCGGGGGTTAATTTACCACTTAAAATTTTTTCTATTTTCTTATTGTCTTTTCCTTTTCTAGTTTCTTCTCTAGCTTTTCTGGCTGCTTCTCTTGCATCTTTACCTTTGATGGCTTTTGAAACTATTTTAGTGGCAATAACACGATTTTCTTCTAAGAAAAATTTTAATTTTTCAGTCGTAATATTTTCGACGATGCTTCTTGCTACTGGAGTTCCTAATTTTGATTTTGTTTGACCTTCAAATTGGAGAATGGCTTCGGGTATTTGGACACTGATGATTGCTGTTAGTCCTTCTCTTACATCGCTTCCTTCAAAACTTTTGTCTTTTCCTTTAATAAATCCATTTTCTTTAGCATAATCATTTAAAACTTTGGTTAAGGCTGTTTTAAATCCTACTTCATGAGTTCCGCCATCACTAGTTTTTACGTTATTGACAAAAGATACGATGTTTTCAGAATAACTATCTGTATATTGTAAAGCAACAGATACGTTAACTTTATCTTTTTCAGCGCTGAAGCAAAGAGGTTTATGGATTGCTTCTTTGTTTTCATTTAGATATTCACAAAAAGCTTCTAAGCCGTTTTCGTATTTGTATTTCTCACTACGATTGTTTATTTCATCAATTATTTCAATAGTTAAACCGTTCATTAAAAAAGCACATTCTTGCATTCTTTCACAGATGATTGAATAATTAAATGTGGTGCTTGGGAATATTTCTGGGTCTGGTTTAAATTTAACTGTTGTTCCTGTTTTATTAGTAGTACCTATTTTTTTTAGGGGAACAGTTACTTTACCACCATGTTCAAAACGGATATAATATTCGCCTCCATCACGGCATATTACTACTTCCATGATGCTACTTAAGGCGTTAACAACACTGGCGCCAACTCCGTGTAGTCCACCAGATACTTTATAACCTCCTTCAGAAAATTTACCACCTGCATGAAGAATAGTATATATGACTTCTGGTGTTGATTTACCAGATGGATGCATACCAACTGGTACTCCACGGCCGTGATCTGCAACACTGATACTACCATCTTTATGCATCGTTATTTTTATATGATTACCATAGCCATTTAGGGCTTCATCGACACAATTGTCGACGATTTCCCAAACAAGATGATGAAGGCCTCTTTTATCAGTAGAACCTATATACATACCAGGTCTTTTTCTAACAGCTTCAAGGCCCTCTAGGATTTTGATTGAATTTTCATTATATGATGTTGTTTTCATGTTACCTACCTTCTTCTATAACATTTTATCATAAAAAAAAAGACAATCAACTTACTTGTCATTTTTTTGACAACTATTGAAAGTCATTATTTATGGTTCATTTAAGGAATTAACTAATTAGTCTAAGCAAATATATGGTAAGACTTATTAACTTATTTCTTAGTCTTTTTCTTAGTTTAATTATTTGATAATATTAGTTAATCCTTAATAATGAACATATTACCTAACTATTGTTAGGTGTATAAATTATAACAAAATTTTATCATTTTTACAACATATTTGTTGTAAATGGTAAATATTGGTAATTTATTCTTGAATATCTAATTTTAATAGGTTTTGAATATCTTTTTCTGATAGTGAATTAATGATATTTTTATCACGATCTTTGCCTTCAATAAGGTTATCGACAAGGATTTTCTTTTTGTTTTGTAATTCTAATATTCTTTCTTCAATTGTGCCTTTACAAATTATTTTGATTACTTCAACATTATTTTTTTGGCCAATACGGTGACTTCTATCAGTAGCTTGATTTTCAACTTGAGGGTTCCACCATAAATCTAAATGAATAACGACGTCAGCACTTGTTAGATTTAATCCTGTACCTCCCGCTTTTATGGTAATGAGAAAGGTATTGGTATCATCTTCATTAAACTTATTAACTAATTCCATTCTTTTCTTTGAATTTACACTTCCATCGATGGTATAGAATGAAATTTTTTCTTTTTGAAAACGTTTTTGAACTAAAGATAATGCGGTTTTAAAACTACTGAAAATTAAAATCTTGTGACCATTACTAACTACTTCTTTAACTATTTTTACTAGTTCTTCAATCTTGGAGCTTTCATATTTGTAGTTTTCAAAAATTATATTTGGAGAAATACATATTTGTCTTAATTTGGTTAAAAGAGTTAAAATTTCAAAACGGGATTTATCAAAACCTGATGTTTTTAATAATTCGTCTATTTTCTTTTTGGTTTTCTCAACTTCAGCAATATATATTTTCTTTTGATTTTCATTTAAGTCGACATAAATATTATTTTCGATTTTAGCTGGTAAATCTTTTAAAACATCTTGTTTTTTTCGTCTAAGTATAAATGGGGCAATTTGTCTTTTTAGGGTATCTAGTTTGTTAATATTTTCTTCATCGACATCTTTAATATTATATTTGGTATTAAACTTTTTGATATTGGCTAAGTAACCTGGCATAATGAAATCAAAGATACTCCATAATTCAGTAATACTATTTTCTAAAGGTGTTCCTGTTAGAGCAATTTTGCAATTGGCTTTGATTTTTTTTACTGCTTTAGTCATCATGGCATTATTATTTTTGATGTTTTGAGCTTCATCTAAGGCTACTATTTCAAAAACTTTATTTTCGTACATTTCTTGATCTTCACGAATAAGACCATACGTTGTTATAAGAATGTTATAGTCTGATAAATTATTAAATATTTCTTCACGTTTATTTTTATTGCCGTATAGGACTTTGTATTTTAAATTTTTACCAAATTTTTCAAATTCATTTTGCCAATTATATACTAATGATGTTGGTACGATAATAAGAATTTTGGCATCTTTTTTGTCTTTAATAACCTGTTTTATGAAATAGATGAATTGAATAGATTTTCCAAGACCCATTTCATCGGCAAGTACACCACCTAGATTGCATTTATAAATATTGTATAGCCATTTTACCCCAGTTACTTGATATTCTCTTAATATTTGTTTATCCTTGTCTGTTAATGTTATTGGGGCATTTTTATATTTATTGAAATTATCAATAAATTCATCGAAACTGTTATTTGTCGTAATGATACTATATTTTTCTTTCTTTAAATAATCTAAGTAAATAGCTCGATATTTAGGTATTTCTCCTTCTTCTTGGGTTATGTTTTTATTATTTAAGTCTAAATCATTAATTAATTCATCTAATTGCTCTAAATCGTTATTGGCCTCTAAGTCAAGAATATCACCACTTTTTAAGCGATAGTATTTCTTTTTGTTTTTTAAGTCCTCTAATACATTGAATATTTCACTTGGATTTATATTTCCTAAATCAAATTGATATTTTAATATATTATCTTTACCAATATTAAAAGTTGACTTAACGTTAGCTTGGACAAATTTGGTGTTTTTTATTTTTTCACTAGTAAATATTTCATATTTTTCAGATAATTCTAAAAGGCCTTTTTCCATAAAATAACCAATAGAATCAATATCTTCTAATATTAATTTTTCATCTATAATTTTGAAATCATATTTTATTATGTCATTTAAAATTTGTTCTTCAGATTCACTATCCCTGACGATATGATCATTTTCTTCAAAATAATTTATTTCGTTATTATTGTAGTTTAGCTTTATATTACAAACTATAGCATTATAATAGTAATCAAAATATAATTTTACTGTTGGCTTGTTAGTAATGATGATAGTATCTTTTAAATTTTCGGATACTGTTACATTTTCTTTGATTAATTTTAAGAGGCCACCAGTAAATTTTTCTAAATCTTTTTCATCAAATGTTAGTTTATCTAAATTATAGTATTGCATTAAATATGTTAGTTTTCCAATTTCTTCGTCGACAATATATATTTGTTTTTGATAGACAACATATTTTTTATTTATTTCTAATTCATAAATTTGATCTTTATTAGTAATATTTAGAATAATATTATTTTTTTCCTTAGTTAATTCAATTTGGTATGGATTACCATTTACCCATTTGGTAATATTACCAATTCCTTCTATGTAGATAGGATGATCTTTGATGATGTCTAAATAGTAATGGAGTTCATATTCACTTATGTAATGGAGATTATAATAGTCTATTCCTCTTAGCTTTTCTATTAATTTGGTATCATCTTCACCAAAGTAATATTCATCTGGGTCATAGACGAAATTCTTTCCAAATTTTACTGTTCCCCCATTGTCGTAAGCGTAAATAAAGCGTGATAGTTTTTGATTTAAACTATATAATTTATCTTCCCCTATTTTTAGTCTTATTTCATATCTTTTGTATCTTCTATCACAAAATTCTAGATCGACAGTTATATGTGCTAATTTACGAATTTTGAACTTAGACTTTTTTTCTTCATAGAAACGATTAAGAATATCTAAACTTATTTGTCTTTTTTCTTCTTCTTCATCTTTAAACATTTTATTTTGATAATAAATAAGAGAAGCCGCAATATGTTTACAACTACCATATATTTCATATTGTTTACATTCACAATATGTATTTATTACTTCAGCATTATTATTAATGTCTATTTGAACATCATATGTTTGATAACGTTTGTTTTCAGATTGAACACTTAAAAAATATTCTGTTTTGTCATTATTTTTAATTAATCTATTTAGTTGAATAAGTCCTTTATAATAAAGACCTTTTTTGTAATCATGTAAGCTAATAACTTTTAATATTTTGTTTTCTACTTGTTTTTCTTTTACTAATACTCCATTCATATAAAATCACTCCGTGTTTTATTATTATATATCATATTTTTAATTTTTGATAGTTATTTGAATTATTTTTTTAATTTTGTAGATTATATTTTAATTTCTGCATTACTTAATGCTTTTTTTATAGAAAATTGATATTTTTAATTGACAAAGATGGATATTTGGTGCTATACTTAGTAAGTATTTATGATTTACGTTCTAGTAGCTCAGCTGGATAGAGCACACGCCTTCTAAGCGTGCGGTCACAGGTTCGAATCCTGTCTGGGACGCCACTTTGAATTATACTCTTTTTAGAGTTTTAGAAACTGGTTATGATACCAGTTTTTTTTTATGATTGTTAAATAGTAAAAATTTCACTAGATTGACTAGTGAAATTTTAAATATAATTTTATATTATTTGCTAATAATATAAACTACTTGCTGTAGCTGCTCCAGCAATTGTGATGATAGCAAAGATGACAGCAACTATGATAAATAAACAGAAATATGAACGAGCAAAGTTTTTTAGATTTTTGTTGGAAGTTCCTCCTAAAGCAAATACTAGTAAAAGTATAAAACCAATAATAGGAATCATAAATAGGATTTCATAGCCAAAATAGCCCCACATTGATATTGGTTTATATTCACTTGGAATATTTTGTTCATTGAATTTGTTGTTATTTTTTTGTTCTTTTTTTACTTGATGACCGCATTTTAAACAAATTTCCGCTCCTTCATTTAGTTTTTCACCACAATTTTCACAATACATAAAATCACTCCTTACTCCATTTATGGACAAAATGACAATTAATGTCAATAAAATTATATCATATGTTAATATCATTTACAATGTGTTAGTTATGTTAAAAAAGATACTTTATCTTGTATCTTTTTTACATTATATTTTCTATGTTACTAGTATATATTTCTTCATCATCAACATAAAAGATAATTTCTGTTACATCTAACATATCATTCATCGATAAACTTATGGTATATATTACTTCTTCTAAAATATTATTACTAGTTATATCTGATAAAATCATGTCATTAAAATTTAATTTGAGAGTGTTTTCTTCTTGTTCGTAATCTAATAACTTGGTATTTACATTTAAAAAACTCATTAGATTGCTTTCATAAATGGGAGCACTACTCATTTCTTCAATAATAACTTTGATTTTATCTTGATTTTTATTATTTATATATTTGGTAACAGGGACGTAATAATAGTTATCATTGTAACTACTAACATAATAAGTAGTATATGATGTTATATCTTTGGTACTTGTTAATTCATATATTTTATTTATACCATAGCTTTTATCTAAAACACTAGGAAGTTGTTTACCACTTTTAGGAAGTTTGGTTAGGACTTCTCCTTCTACTTGGATAATAATATTATTAATATCTTTGATGCTTGTTAATGTATAGGTAATTGCTTCAATCATTTTTTCTTCATATTTTTCATTAATATCTAATAATTCTTTAGAAAAATTAATAGTTAATGTTCCTTCTTGTAATTTTATATCTAATATTTGCGTTTCAGGTGGAATAATGGACTTGAAACCATTAGGAATGATATTACTTTTTTGACCATCAATAATGAGACCTTCAATTAGTTCTTTAGCTTTTTCAATTATATCTGTTTTTGATGTTTTGATTGAAGTTCTTGCTATATAATCATTGCTATCTAATAAATAAATGGGATTTAGATTATTACTATATGTGTATTCTACTTTATCATTTTTTAATTCAATTTCTTTGGTTTCGTTACTAGGTATTAAATATATTATTAAGAGAATAAATAAAGTTAGTGTTGATATAATTATTTTGCGAATGGACATTTTTTTTAACATAGTTAATCACCTTAGTAATGTATATGTTTTTTTATTTAACTTTAGACTTTATTTATTTTTATTTTTAGGATATAATTAAGAAAAGGTGGTCGATAGAATGAAACGTTTTTTATTTTTGGTAATGTGTTTATTATTACTTGGTGGATGTGGTAATAAAGTGGAAGATGAAAAAGTTATAGAAGATACTTCTTCTAATAATGAAAATGTTGTTGACGAAGAAGAAAGCTACAGTGATGATAATCCTATTACACTTGGGATGTATTTATATAATGGAAGTGGAGAAGATCGCAAGCTTATTCAAGATTATAGTTCTTCGTGTGTAGGTATTGCTGATATTGGGTCTTTTGAAGTTTTTTTGACAAGAGATGATAGTATTAGTGGTGATAATTTTCAAACTGTTTGGCAAACATATTATGATAAGTATCAAAATATTGAGAATTATCGAATTGGCTATTATATTGAATT
This sequence comes from uncultured Bacilli bacterium, assembly GCA_944363595.1. GTDB lineage: Bacteria > Bacillota_I > Bacilli_A > RF39 > UBA660 > CALVUN01. The sequence goes on along the minus strand of CALVUN010000010.1, from coordinate 30,231 downwards.
TAGTCTAAGTGATGGTACTTCTTTTAATAAGTTATTATTAGATCCTTCTGATGGGGATGAATTTTATGATTATATTCAAATTTATTTATATGATGATGTTCACCAAGAAATTGGTAGTTGGTATAGTCATGTTACAAGTGATGAATATAATGATGAGACTATTTTGTCTTCTATAAAGTTAACGGCATCTTCAGATTGGGAAATGATCGAGTCCCCAATTGTATTAACTGCTTTTTCTTATGATGGTGATGATGACTTTAAAGATGGTAAGTATAGAGGAAATAGTTCTTATACTATAACTATTGAATGTGAATAAACACAAGATGGTACTTGCACATATATTTTGTATGTGCTAAACTTTTAGCCATGACATCTCTTTTTTCGTGCATTATACGAGCTTGAACGCATCATATTATAGTACGGAGAGATGTCAAGCATATTAATACCACTAGCTTAGCTAGTGGTTTTTTGATGGCTTACTTCTAAGCCACACACTAAAGTTTAATAAAAAAAGCCAATTAATGGCTTATAGAGTTATTTCTCTTAATCTTATTAATTCCACCACAGCTTGTGCTCTTCCTTTTACTCCTAGTTTTTGCATTGCATTGGAAACGTGATTGCGAACTGTCTTTTCACTTATTCCTAGTAGCTTTGCTATTTCGCTAGTTGTTTTGTTAGCAACAAGCAATGTAAATACTTCTTTTTCTCTTTTGGTCAATATACTCTTGTTCATAAATACCTCACTTCCCTATAGGGTGGTTTATGTTATTCATAATATTGTATGTTATTTTTTAATTTAAGTGAGAGTATTTACCTATTTTATGCTTGAAATTGTACAGAAATATACATTTTACTATCAAATTCTTCTTGAACTGTATTCATAATTTCATTAGCTAATTTTGTTGAATGTTCGTCGCTGCCAATGACAACTCGAACTTGATCATCTGTTATTTTGACAAAAGCTTCTAAATTATATTCTTTTTTTATTTTAGCTTCGATTGTCTCTTCTTTACCATTATTTTGATTAATTGTTTTTAGTTTTTCAAAGGCAACATTTTTGTCTTCAGTTGTTACATCTAGACCTGTTAGGGTCTTTTTTAGTTCGTTTATTTCTTCTAAAACTTGATTGTCATCTTCGACTTTTAAAGCAGAAATGACGGACGATTCTTCAACAGAAACTTCTTCGCTTAAGTCATCATCAGTACTAGTATTTTTTAAGTTGTTTCCATTTGTAGTTACTAATAATTCATTTGGCATGGTTACATAATATACGCTTAAAACTAAGACAAGACTAAATAATGTTAAAAACCATAAATTCTTTTTATTTATCATATATTCCCTCTTTTCTTTTCTAATTAATTATATTAACTTTTTATAGGGATATGATAATTTTTTATTGAAAAGGAACTTATTTTATTAATAGGTTCCTTGAATTTTCTTTTTATTAACTTCAGATAGTTCATCTAATTGCCAATTTCCTTCTTCGTCTTTGGTTAGAGTAAAATCTATTGTATATGTTACTTGGTCTTTGGCCTTTTCTAATGCTTCCAATGATTGTTCATAATATTCTTCATCTGTTAATGTATCACGATTTACTTCTTGTAAAGCTTTTTTGTAATCTAATACTTTAATTTGTGTTTTAACTATTGCGGTATTACCATCAATAGTTTCATCTTTTATTTCATAGGTTAAATTACAATATTGTTTTTCTAAAACGTTTTTATATCTTTCTTGATAATCTTCGGATATATTATTACTTGCAATTACTTCTTTTATTTCTTCTTTCACTTGAGTATCTAAGCGTTGATATTTGCCCATTAATTCATCTACTTTACTTGTTGGTGTATTACCAAGACTACAACCGGTGATTATTATAATTGATATAAATATAAACAGGGACATAATTTTTTTCATAATATCATCTCCGGTTAATAGTATTTACCATTTTTCTTTTTTTATACTAAAATTCATATTTGTTTAATTCGTCAATAATCGAATTTTGATCATAACCTTGATTTATTAAATTTTTGTATATTTTATTTTTTAAAATTTCACCATGATATTTTTTATTTGTAGTTATATTTTTGGTTATAATTTTATTAATACGTTTTTGAATTAATTGGAAATCTATATTTGAAAGCTCTTCATCTATAATATGATTGGAAATACCTAATTTTTGTAGTTCATTTTTTATTTTATATGGTCCCATATTTGTAAAATTTAATTTATCATTGATAAAGGCTTTGGTAAAACGTTCATCATCTAAAAATTTATTTTTTATTAAGTCGTTAATAATTTTTGTACTCGTCTTTTTATCTACTTCTTGTTTTTGAAGATAGTTTTGCATTTCTTCTATACTTCTTAATCTTACTTTTATATAGTTTAAACATTTATAATATAGAATATAATATTTGTTTTCTATAATTAGTTGATTATACAACTCGTTATCAATTTCTTTTTTATATAAAAGATGGTTATTAATTATTACTTCTTCATGAATAGTTATGGGTTCTTTTTTATCAAAAGTTAGTTTATATTGGTTATTTTTTTGTTCATATTTTATTATTTTGATCATGATATCACTTCTTTCATAAGTTATATCCATAATATCATTACATACATATGTTTGTCAATATGTTTTCTTATATTTATAAAAAAAAGAACTACTTTGTTTCGTCTTCTTTTGGTAGTTCTTCTTTAAGATAATCTGTTTTTATATTGTCATCAATTTCTTTGGCAATGTCATCAGTATATTCATCATCAGTAATTATATCCCATGGTTCTTCATCTTCTTCAATTGCTATTTTTACTTTTGTATCACCGACAATTTCAATACCTAATTCTTTTTCTATTTCGATGATAATGCTATTTCCATTTTCTTTGGCATTGATGCAATTTGGCTGTTTTAAACTTCTTACTATGATATCTTTGGCAGAATCGGTGCTAGCTTTTTGGGAAACTGATACTACTTCTTGATAATCAATGGTTTTGGTTATAACTGTTGTTTTGGTATCATTATTATATGAATACCATAAATTTACATCAAAACTTCCTGTAATAACTATTTTATTGTTTACTTCTGTTCCTTTGAATTTGTGATTAATTACCCAACATCCTAAGATAGTTGTCGGAGTATTTTCGGTATTTATGGTATAGGTATTTTTATAGTATTTTTTCCCTTTGCCAATGACAGCTTTGGTTACTATTTCTTTGTAAGCAGACAAGACTATCACCCCTTTACTTTAATTTATGATTGATTAAGAAAAAAAGTACCAATATTTAGTACTTTTATAATAAATCACTATTTTTGATTATAAAAACGTTTTTATCTTTATAAAAGGCATAGAATACTTCTTCTAGTTTGATGTTTCTAGTTTTTAGAAGTTGAAAAACCCATTTTTCATCTTTTTTTAAGTATCTTAGGGTGTCTTCTTGAATTTTGCTATCTAAAATTAGAGGAAGTGGTAATGGCGTTTTATTTTTTTCTTGGGGATAGTTAAAAACGGATAAAGTTCCATTGTTCTCTAGAATGGCATATTCAATTTCTTCAATACTACGATAGCCTTTTTCTCTAATTTGAACTAATAAGTCATCAAGATTATATTTTTGCTTGAGCATTTCTTTATAGTTTATTTTTCCATTTTTTATTATAACTGATGGATTACCATCCAGAAAACTTCTAAACTTTGGTTTTCTTAGTGTGAAATATGCTAAAATCATCTGAAGAAGGGTTAAAGTTATAATGGGGATTACAGAAAATAGAAAATTATTATCATAATTTTCAATACTGATGACCGCTAATTCGGCGATGAGAATTGATACTATTAAATCAATTATTCCTAGTTGACCTACTTCTCTTTTTCCCATAATACGATAGATAATAAAGATAAAGAAATAGAAAAATAATGTTCTTATAAAAACCATAAATAATTCCATTTTGATCACCTATTATATTATGGTTATGGTTATATTTTTTTATACAATTACATATTTATTACTAGGTGGTTTTATGATTAAAAATTATTTTATGTATTTGGCTTATACTTTTGTTAGTATTTTGATACTTATTTTAATTGTTACTGTTTTTAATTATTTTAATTTACTAGGTAGTAGTATTACATCGACACTTAAACTTGTGATTCCCGTTGGTAGTTTACTTGTTAATTCTTTATTATTAGGAAAGAAAGCTAAAAAAAGAGGAATTTTGGAAGGACTTAAATTTGGTGGTATTTTTATTTTTGTTATTCTTATTTTGAATAATTTGATCCTTATGAACAGTTTTGAAATTAAAATACTTATTTATTATGTTATTTTATTGATTAGTGCTATGTTTGGTAGCATGATAGGAATTAATTTAAAGAAAAGTGATAATTAGTGGTAATAAAAACCTCATTTGGGTTAAAAATGAGGTTTTATTTATTTGGATCTACTAATATTTTTACTGCATCATCAGTACCTGATGTTAATCTTATATATGATGCTTGAACTTCTTCTAATGGTACAATATCGTCAATAAATTTAGTCATTTCGATTTGTTTATTGGCCATTAGTTCAATGCATGTTTTAAATTCATCAACTGTGTAAGCAATGGCACCTTTAATGGTTAATTCTCTCATGACCGCTAAAATGGAATTGAACTCGATTGGTTTCATGGATACTCCAACAAGAATTACTTTACCACCTTGACGAACCGCTGTTAAGGCACTGTTGACAGCTGCACTGTTACCTGAACAGTCAATAACGATATCAAAACCGTCATCTGTTTTAGCGGTTGCCTTAGAAAGGAAATCTTCATCTTTAGCATTAAACCATTCATCGGCGACATTTAATTTAACAGACTTCTTTCCACGAGCTTCATTGGTTTCTGATAATGCTACATAACTTGCTCCTTCGCTTTTGGCAAACATCGCTGATACTAAGCCGATGATACCTCCACCGATAACAAGAACTTTATCCCCTACTTTAATGTCAGCTAAATGGACCGCATGTAATCCTACAGCAGTTGGCTCTACAACGGCTCCTTCTTCATCGGTTACATTATCTGGTACTTTAACGACCATATCGGCACGAACTTTAATTCTTTTAGTTAGACCACCAGGATGACTTAATGATAAACCTGTTGCATTAGTCCATGTTTCTTTACAGTATTGAACATTGCCTGTTGTGCATGCATCACATTTACCACATGGTGAAATAGGTAACGCAGTTACTCTATCCCCTACTTTGAGATCTTCTCTTGAGCCTGGATCAACTACTTTACCACAGAATTCATGACCCATGATTAGGCCTTTTGGTTCCCCTAAATCCCAATAATGGATATCAGAACCACAGATACCTGTTTTTGAAACATCAATAATTACTTCATTATTTTGTGATACTGGTTCTTCAATATCAACAATAGAAAATTGTTTAACATCTTTAATAGCTACTGCTTTCATATATACCTCCTTACTATGTTAATTATAGCACTGTTTAAAGAGATTTTCAAAGATGAAAAAAAAATTTGACACCAAAATGTCAATTATTTTTTTTATTTTTGCTTAGGGTGTATTTTTTTTCTTGTTGGTTTAATTTATAATGTTCGTATTGGTAATTGTGATTAAGACTGTTATCTAGATAACGATAAATACTTGTTAGATATGTCATTATATTAGGAAATGTTTGGCTTATTTCGTATTTGGCTTTATCAATATTATCTTGGTTGCCTCCATTTCCATGAAGATATATTGTTAAGCTATCATGGGAGAATTTAAGATATGTTTTTTTATTATACAATTGGTTTTCTTTGGTATATTCAGTAATTACTTCTTCTTGAATTTTATTACTATATGTGGATAAAATATTGACATTTGTTTTTTGATTTATTGTTGTTATGGTAAATGACGCTCTTTGATATGGAGTAGTTTCATCTTTTTTTATTAGGTTATCGATGTTAATTGTTAATTGGCAATCATTGTTTGGTATGGTAATTGTTAATCTATTCATACTTTTATTATTATTTTGAGAAAATATTTCTTGATTGCGATAATATATTTTTATTTCTTTATCGATAATAATATAGTAATTTATGTCTTGTAACCAATGATTTAGATTTGTAATTGAGGTATTATTTTTTAGCATTTTTGTTATCCTTTCTTTTTAGTTTGTGAATCTTAGAAGATAGCCATCGGGATCTTGTATAAGAAATTCTTTATCTTTGTAAATTTTATTTTCGACACGATATTCGTCAACTTGTAATTTTCTAAATATTTGAACTTTATTTTTTATAAGATGATTATATAAGTTATCGACATTGGATATGGTCATGCTTATGTTAATACCTCTTCCAAATGGATATTCTAATGTTCCAGTATTCCAATTATTGTTTATTTCTTCTATCATTATTTGATTTTCTTCTAGTTCTAAAAAACAGAATTTATTTTCTTTTCTTTCGTATTTTATTTTAAAGCCCAAGTTTAAATAAAATTTTTTACTTATTTCGATATTAGAAACACTTAATTCAGGAATTAAGCTATTAAACTTCATAATATTCATTCCTTTCTTTGTTATAAGTAATTTGTTAAAAATTTAAAATCTACATATATTATACTATATTTTTTTATTTTTGAAAAAAGATTAACACTTTTCTTTTGTTAATCTTTTTAAATATTCATATTTCCTTTTAAGATATCTTCATAATTTCTTAGTAGTGCTTGAAAGAAATTTACTTTGGAAACATCTTTTTGAACTGTTAAATCAACTGTTTTTATTTTGTTTCCATCTTCTAGGACGGTTATATTTCCAATTACAGTTCCTTGTTTAATGGGTGCTTTTACTTTGTTAATATTTTTTTCGTATGTTATTTTTCCATTTGGTTCATTTTTTTTACTTAATATTTTTACGTCTTCTATAGGAACCACTTCTACTTCTTCAACTTCTCCTAAATCTACTTTTACTTTACCAATAATTGTATCTTTTTTTAAAATGTTATTCATTTGATAGAGATTGAAACCGTAATCTAATAAGGCACTTGTTTCTTTACTACGAGAACTTGGATCTGGTTCATTCATTACGACCGTGATTAATCGTAAATCATCTCTTAAAGCTGTCGATGTTAAGCAATATCCTGCGGTATTGGTGAAACCTGTTTTTAAGCCATCGACACCTTGATAGTACCTTACTAGTTTGTTAGTGTTAACCAACCAAAAGCTTTTATCTGTATTTTGCCTTAAATAATCTTCATATGTTCCTGTAAATTCTAAGATTTTTTCGTGTTTAACTAATTCTTTGGCTATCATGGCCATGTCGTGCGCAGATGAATAGTGATTTTCGGCATCTAATCCGGTAGCATTTTTGAAATTGGTAGATGTTAATCCTAGTTCTTGGGCCTTTTCGTTCATCATTTTAACAAATTCCTCTTCACTTCCAGCGATGCGTTCTGCGAGTGCTACTGTAGCATCATTACCAGAAGCAATAGATATTCCTTTTAGTAAATCTTGAACACTCATTTGTTCACCTGTTTCTAGGAAAATTTGACTTCCTCCCATCGATGATGCATTATCTGATACTGTTACTTGTTCATCCCATTTGAGTGTGCCTTTTTCAATTTGTTCCATTATTAAAAGCATACTCATCATTTTAGTCATGGATGCTGGTGCTAGTTTTTCATTGGCATTTTTTTCATAAAGAATGGTACCTGTTGTTGCCTCTATCATGATTGCACTAGTAGCACTTGGTGTTAAATCATTTGTATCAGTTTTAGTTTCGGCTTTTATTGTCATGGGAAAGATAAAGAAAGTTATGAAGAAAAGGATGATTGTTTTTTTCATTATTATCACCTAGTAAAAAATATGTTGGTATTTGTAAAATATACTTTTTTCTTATTTATTAGGTTAATATAATAACATTTTTATCTTTTTTGAGTAAACTATATTAGATAATCAAAGGAGGGAAAAATTATGTATTATTATGGTGGTTATAATGGCGGTTATAGTACTTGTGGTTGCGGTGGAGGTTATCCTTCATATGGTGGTGGCTTCGGATATGGTTATGGATATGGTGCTGCAATTATATTAGTACTATTTATTTTACTAGTAATAATTATTGGTGCTAGAGTCGCTGTTTAGCCTGATAAAGGGATGATACTTCCCTTTTTTTCTTTTTTATGGTATTATATATACAGAAGGAAGGGAAGAAAATGTTAAAAAGTAGTCAAATTTTGGATGAGTCTGACAAAAGAGTTAGAGCTCATAATGACGATGTGGAATTTCCTTTATCTTCTTCAGAAAAAAAGTTAATTGCTGATATGCTAGAGCATTTGCGTTTAAGTCAAATAGAAAAATATGCGAAGAAATATAATTTTCGTCCTGGAATGGGATTAGCGGCACCTCAAGTTGGGGTTAATAAGCGTTTCTTTGTTGTTTGTCATGAAGAAGAGGAAGGTGTTTTTAAGGATTATGTTCTTATTAATCCTAAAGTTGTTTCACATTCGGAGGAACTTATTTATTCTTCGACGGGAGAAGGATGTTTGAGTGTAAATCGTGATGTTGAAGGGATTGTACCTAGATATGCAAGAATTACAATGACAGGTTTTGACGTTGATGGTAATCCTGTTAAATATCGTGGTCGTGAGGAACTAGCAATTGCTTTTCAACATGAATTTGATCATTTAAATGGTATTTTATTCGTCGATAAAATCGACCCAAATGATCCGTATAAAGATGCGGAAAATATGCGGGGAATTTAAAAGACTAGTTGAAGTCAATTAATGAATTCAATTAGTCTTTTTTATATTAGTCTTGCTAAAGTACCAAGATAACGTCCTAAATCGAAGATGACTTCGATTAGAATATTTATTATTGGTAGTAGGAGTATTATTATTATAATGGGAATGATAGTATGTTTTTGTTTTCTTACATCGTTGGGCATTTTTCACCTATTACTAAACGTCTAATAGAACTACCAAGTGATTGGCCTAATTCAAAAATGATCTGAACTGTCTTATTAATTGCACTTAGTAATGATGCACTAATGATACTTCCTCCCGTTACTTTGGTCATTTCGTCATTTTTTAATATTATCATACTTCACCTTCTTTCGGACTATTGTTACATGGGATAGGATTTAGGTATCCATCAATAATTCCTGATATTAGAACAATTAATGCTCCTACTCCAGCGGCAATTCCCCAAACAAGACCACTTCCCCCACCTTCTATTTTTTGCATTTGTAAATTGGTTATTTGTTCCATTTCTGCCTCCTTTTAGAAATATTCTAGTATGTAATTAATTATTTTTCTTTTTTCTTTGGGAATTTTTATGGTTATTAAATAGTTATTAATTCGATATTGTTCAGGTAAATTTATTTTGATAGTTAATAGTTGATAGTTTTCACCTGTTGCATCAATAGACAATTCTGGATTTATTTTTTGGACGGAATATTTATATTTTTTATTTTCTATTAATAAATAATTATTGCTAGTGTAATACTTGGTATCCTCTATTTTAACGGGAACGATAATATGAGTCTCGTTATTTTTTATTTCTACAGTAGCTTTAGTTATTATGTAGGTTTGATAATCTAATATGCATAATACAATGATAATTATATTTATAATTAATATGTACAAGGTACAAAGGACATAGTATGATGAATATTGTTTGGTTAAGATTATATAGCTTTCTAATTGATTAAATACTTCCATTTGACTAGCTCCTTATTTTATTTCCTACTTAAACTTAATTTGTTTATTTATATAATACGACGGGATAAGATATCTTTTATTTGACCGTTTTCTAATTTGATAACTTTATCGTACAGGTCCATATTGTCAAGGCGATGTGAGACGATTAGAAAAGTGCATTTTTTATAGACGGCAAAGATATTTTTTAATATTTTGCGTTCTAAATTGATATCCATTTCACTTAATCCTTCATCAATCATGATAATATGGCTATTTTTTAATAAGGCTCTTGCTAAAATAATCCTTTGCCGTTGACCTCCTGATATGTTACCTCCTCCTTCTTCGATGGGTGTATCATAACCTAGAAAAGTATCTTTAACAATTTCATCTATGTATAAAAGAGATGTTAATTCTAAAAAGTGTTCTTCGGATATGTTTCGATTTAGAATTATATTATTTCTTAAGGTATCGTTAAAGAGAAATTCTTGCTGTGATATATAAGTAATAGTATTACGAATGTTACTTAAGGGGTAATCATTTATATCTATTTCATCTAAAAATAATTCATCTCTTGCTATATTGAAAAACTTATAAATTAATTTTAGAATTGTACTTTTGCCTGAACCGGAAGGTCCTATAATTAGAATTTTTTCGTAAGAGTTTATGGTCAGATTTAAGTTTTTTAGGATGTTTTTTTGGTTATTAAAACTGAAATTGGCATTTTTAAAGGTTATTTTACTTGGGCTTGATAATTTTTTTGATTCACTGATAGGCTCTTCATCTATTTCTAATAGGTCATTTGCACGTTTAATTGCATTTAGTGAGTAATGGTATTCTTTACTTAAATCGATAATATTACGAATGGGATTTAAAAAGTATATTAGTAATGAGTTATACGTGATGAGACTTCCTATTGTTAAATTGTTATTAATTACTTCTATTGTTCCTAAGTAAATTATTACTATGATACCTATATAGTTGACTATGTTTTTAAAAAATAATTCGGCATTACTAGTAATATCATAATGTAGAGCACTACTTAATCCTTCTAAATATTTTTTTTCAATTTTAATACTACTATTTTTTTCGATGGCTAAGTTTTTTATTGTTTCGTAGTTATTTATTGTTTCAACTAAATTGGCACTGATTAAAGCGTTATTTTCTTGGTTTTTGATTGTTAGTTTTTTTATTATTGGATTAAAAAGTAACAATATTATGATGTAGGACATTATTATTATTATTGTGATAAAAAATAGTTTTTGGCTTATTTGATACAATATGATAGCACCGATTATGGATGTTATTAAATCAAGGAAAACTGATAGAATAATCTTGCTTATGATTGATTTAACCGAGGATAGATCGCCAATGCGAGATATGATGTCACCAGTTGGTCTATTTTTATAATAACTATAAGGAAGTAAAAGAATTTTTTTGATTGTGCTCATGAAAATGGTCAGATCTAGTTTTTGATTTAGATAGATTAGCATTTGGTTACGGAAGAAGTCTGTGATTGTTTTTATAATAATTATTATTATGAAAATTATGGTGATTGTTTTTAAATTATTGATATTGGTATTTATTACGTTATCAATTATTACTTTAAAGTAAAAAGAATATATGCAAGTTAATATTGTGAAAACAATGGATAAAAACAGGATATTTAAAATTATTTTGTAATTATTTAATATGGTCTGTTTTATAATGTTATTTAGTATTTTTTTATCTTCATAATATGGCAATTTTTTTATGGGTTCAAAAACCATAATGTAACCAGTCCATATTTTTTGAAATTCATTAATATTTAAGTTGCGAACTCCCATTGCGGGATCCATTATTAGGACTTTATTATCTACTTTATATACCACTACAAAGTGATAAAAATTATTATTTATGACTTGGCTTATAAATGGTGTATTTATTTGAGATAATTGTTTGTAATCAGAGACATAATATGATTTGGCATATAATCCTACTTTTAAACTTGCCTCTTTTAGGTTATAAAAATTGGTCCCTTTGGGGGATGTGTTGGTTAATTCGACAAGTTTGTTTAATGATATGTTACCACCATAATATCTTATAATTGATAATAAGGCTGCACTACCACATTCACGACTACCATTTTGGAGGATAATTAATCTTTTTTTCATTCTTTTACCTCCTTACTTATATTATTAGAGGTATTTGGAGGTTTTCCTTTTTTTTTAAAAAAAAATAATCTCTTTTTTGAGATTATTTGGTATATTCAAATTCGTAATCCATGATTTTAACTGTATCTCCTTCTTGGATACCCATTTTTTCTAATTCATCATCAATACCCATATGTCTAAGTTTATTGGCAAAGCGATAGTAGGCTTCATCAGTATTGAAATTGGTCATTTGTAAGAGTTTTTCTACTTGATCTCCTTTTATGACATAAGCGTTATTTTCTTTAGTAATGGTAAATGGTTTTTCTTTTTTGAATTTATATAGGACATGTTTTTCTTGAATGCTTTCGTCGAATAGAACTTCTTCTTTTGTATTTAAAACTAAGTCTTGTAAATAGTTAATTAATTCTTCTAAACCATCATTATTGAAGGCCGAGATGGAAATTATTTTGTGATCGGGTAATTTTTTTTGAAAGTTAGTTAAATTGGTTGTGAAATTTGGTAAATCTTTTTTGTTGGCAACGATTACTTCTTGTTTGGTTAATAATTTTGGACTGAAATCCCCTAATTCTTTTCTTATTATTTGATAATCTTCATATGGATCGCGGTTTTCTTCTGCTCCCATATCGATGACATGAGCAATTATTTTGGTTCTTTCGATATGTTTTAAGAATTTGTGTCCTAAACCGATACCTTCACTAGCACCTTCGATAAGACCTGGTAAGTCAGCGACGACATAACTGCCTTTTTTGGTTTTAACGACACCTAAATTAGGTGATAAGGTAGTAAAATGATATGAGGCTATTTTGGGATTGGCATTAGAAATCATCGAAAGAATGGTACTTTTACCCACTGATGGCATACCTACTAGGCCAACATCGGCAAGCATTCTTAATTCTACTTTTAGTCTTCTTTTTTCACCTGGTTCACCACGTTCAGCATATGATGGACATGGGTTATTTCTGGTTGCTAGTGATACATTCCCACGTCCTCCTCTTCCACCATATGCTACAATTACTTCTTCTTGGTTTTTGGTTAAATCGGCGATGATGGCACCGGTTTCGGCATCTTTAATGGTGGTACCTACTGGTACTTTTATAATTGTATCAGGGGCAGAAGCTCCATTTTTGTTTTTTCCTTCACCGTTCGCTCCTGTTTTTCCTTTGATGATTTTTTGATAACGTAGATCTACTAGGGTTTTTAAGCCATTATCGGTTATGAAAATGATGTCGCCACCTTTTCCTCCATTACCACCGAATGGTCCACCCATAGGAATATATTTTTCGCGACGAAAAGCCATACAGCCATCACCACCACGGCCGGCTTCTACTTCAATTAATACTTCATCGTAAAACATGCTATCACTTCCTTTTGGTTTTATTATACACTATATTTTTTGAAAGAACAACTAATTTATTGTCCTGTGGTTAAAAAAAACTTAAGTATTTTTGACTTAAGGATATGATGGTATTTTTTTCTTTAATTTGTAACAAAAATCATTGTTTATGTTTATATTTTTATCATTTATTAACTTGTCGTTTAATTGAATTACTATTTTTTAGGAGCAAACATTGCTGCTCCTATAAGTATGATAATAACGATAATCATTCCAATAATAACGATATTGAAATTGTTATTACTGGCGTCATTTATAACAGCACCGGTTTGGACAATTGCATTAATATTAATAATGGATGAGTTGTTTATAGAGCTATCATATGAAATAGCTCTTGTCGTTGTTGGTATTATTAAAATTAAAATGGGAATTAAGTATTTTAATTTAGACTTAATTTGTTTCATATGATAGGTTCTCCTTTCTCTAATATTAATGCCAAAATACGAGAATACTACTAATTGACAATAGTGTTGCAATATTTGGTATTAAATTATATAGCATACGATAGGCGATAGGAACAACGATATTGTCACTTTCGTAATACATATATGAATAAGTTGCATACAGAATGAAACTTGGAATGATATTGATGATATTAATAGGATTATTATAACTTAATAATACTTCAAATGATGCATTTAATATTGCGGTTATTATAATGAATAGCCATTTGTTATTTATTATGCCTTTAAATGTTTTTTTAAATACTAATTCTTCTATTACGGGATAATAAAAGACGGTGCTAATGAATAATAAGATTGGTTTTTTATTGAAGATGTTTAAAAGACTATTGGTATTGTCACTTTCGATATTAGGAAAGATATTAACTATTAATATGCTTACTATAGTATATATACCGAGGCCAATAGCAAAAATTATTAGACTTTTTAGAGCATACTTTTTGATATTATTTTTTAATTTGCGAAAATCTTCTTTGATACTTTGATAGTAAATAAATATTATTAGTCCTAAAAGGAAGAAATCGGCGATAAACTGCATATAAAGGGCAAGTGTCCCCTTGATATTAGCCATATTGACAAGGGCATTCATGAAATATGGCCATATAAAGTATAAAAGTATTACGCAAATGCTTATGTTTAATGGGCTAAAGATGTTACTTTCTTTTTGTTTATTCATTCTTTACACCTCTTAGTTTTATTTTAACAAAAAGAGGAAAAAAAAACAACTATAATTTTATTATTTACATTTGATTGACAAGGAAATATAAAAGGCAATGTTTTAATTGCCTTTTATATTTCTAGTGAAATCCAAAAATTCTTAAGATGAAGCTCCACATAAGCATTCCCTCCTTTCATTTTCAGATTCAAACTATCTGATAGATTATCGCATATCTATCTACAACTTAATTATATCATATCTTTAAAAAAATGCAAGTATTTTGATAGAAGTGATTGTGGGAAATTGTGTTATTGTAAAGTTGGATTGTTGATTTCTCCGATAGAATCGATGTTACTATACTCTATTATTATTTTATAGTTAGTTATTTCTTCATCTTCTAATTGCATCAAGGTTGTATAATCTATAGTCAATGTTAATTGGTTTTCTTCTTCTAATATTTCGATATTTATTTCTTCTAATCCTTGATGGGATGGTATGATTGCATTTAGAGGGACTTTTATGATGATGAGACTTTTATCAACATCAGTGGTATCGTGTTCTACATGGCCTTTTTTGATGTACTCTTTAATGTTATCTAGATCTAAGTAACGATGTTCGATAGTATCAAAGAGATCGTTTTCGTTAGTTAATTCGTATTTGTCATTTATTTTTTTGTAATATGTATCGTCATCAATATAATATTCATCGGTATTATTTTTTATTACGGTAATTATGTTTTTGTTTCTTTGGCCTTGATAAGTTATGATGGTATCTTTGGGACTTGGATTTTCTTCTGTAGGGTCCGTTATGGTTGGTTCTTCTTCAATAGTGGATGTTTCATCACTTAGTTCTTCATTTAATGTGGATGATTCTTCGTTATAATTGGGATCTTTACTTATGGTAATATTTATATTAAATGCATAGTTTTGGTTATCTAATTTTGTTAATAAATTGGTATTTTCTTCTTCGTTTGTTGTATTGGTTTCGTTATTTTCTTGAGTAGGTCTTTGGATAGCACTGGATATATTTATATATAGGATAATACCGATAATTAAAACGCCATAAAGACCTAATTTGGTGGCTGCTTTAAACTGGGAATTTTGCCATTTTTCTTTGATACTTGTTTTTTCTTTTTTATTTTCCATACTAACCACTCTTTCTACTTTAATTTTTTATTTATTAGTTCTTCTTTATTTATTCCATTTAAGTAATTACTTACTAAACATCTTTTTTTGCCTTCGATTTGGATATCTTTTATTTCTAATAAATAATCTTTAGTTGCTACCATTAAACTATCTTTGGTTATTTTTTCAATGGTACCTACTTCTTCTTTAGAGGGTATGTTTGTAACTTGGGCTTGATAAATTTTTAGACGTTTATTATCTAAATAGCAATAGGCTCCTGGTTTGGAACTTAGTCCTCTTATGTGATTATGGATATTTATGGCTTTTTGGTTAAAGTTTATTTTTTCTTCTTCTTTTTTGATATTGAGGCCATATGTTACTTTACTTTCATCTTGCTTTATAGGGGTTATTTGGTTATTTATTATGTCTGGCAAGGTTTTTAATAGTAAGTCTTTGCCTAAGTTGGATAGTTTGGGATATAGGGTATCTAAGTTATCATTATCTAAAATGGGAATTTCGGCTTGGCTGATGATATCGCCAGCATCCATTTTGCTACTCATATACATTATTGTAATACCTGTTTTTTTATCACCATTGATGAGTGCCCAGTGAATGGGTGCTCCCCCTCTTAAATGAGGAAGAAGGGATCCGTGGACATTAATGGCACCATATTTTGGATAATTTAATAGGATATCGGGAATGATTTGGCCATACGCACAAGTTATGATAATATCTGGATGATGATCGATTATTTTTTGATAATCTTCTTTAATCTTTATTGGTTGAAAGACTTCGATGTTATTATCAAGAGCTAATTTTTTTATAGGGGTTGGTAATAGTTTTCCTTGCCTGTTTTTTTCACGATCTGGTTGTGATACTACTAATGTTACGTTATAATTTTTTATTAATGCTTCTAAAATAGGAACGGCAAAAGTTGGAGTTCCCATGAAGACGATATTTATCTTTTTCATTTTTTTCACCATTTTAATAATAACATAAATAAGAAAAAAATACTAGATAATTGTCTAGTATTTACATAATTATTATTAGTTATTTTTTATTTTTATGATATGAGCATTAACATTAGATGCCCAAGCGGGGTTTTCAGCATATTTGGGATTCATTGCTTCAGCAGTGGTTAATCCATATGCATAATAGTTATTATATATGTTATTTAAAAAGCCATATATTCCTTCTTCTAGGGTTGGATATGCTTGATAAGCACCACAACCGGTTCCTTTTTGCCCCCCGATATTATTACATTCTTTGACAAGATAACTACAATTCCATTTACATCCTGTTTCTTCTAAAACGATACCTAGTGCTAAATATGGGTCGATACCTAATTTAGTTGAGTAAGCTGCGAAAGTATAACCATAACCTTTTAAGTCACTATTTAATGATTTTTCTAATTTATTAGCTAATTCATCTAGAGTCATATTGTCATAGACAATTGGTTCTGTAATAGTTATATCATCAAGTTTATTAATGGTATTTTGAGCAACTTCTTTCATCGTGGCATCTTCATTTGAGATTTCTTGTTGTTTGGTTTTAGGTGTTTCAATGCTTGCTATCATGGTTTCGTATGATGTCTTATCTTGAACTAATAATAATTTATACGTTGTCATCGTGGCAATTATACATAAGATAGTTATAATTCCCACGAGTGACAGCCCTGATATTTTCACTTTAATTCACCTCTTGCTTTTTTTGAAAAAGCTTCTCTATTGTACCATATTTGGGCTTCTATGTCAAATTTAGGTTGGCTTTGGTGATGAAACATTTGTTTTAAACTATATTATTATCTTAGGAAAGTGATATTTATTTGCTTATTTTAGATGACGTTTTAGAGTGATAACATAATCTTTTTGATTGATAACGCTGTCTACTTTAGTGATGTTAAAACCATTGGCTAAAAATTCATTATATTCTTCTTTATTTAATATCCACGTATAGAAAGCTAGGATATTTTGTGATGGTATAGTATCTAAGAATTTACGATATGTTTGGCAATCGATAGGTAGATAATGATAGATATTGGATAGCAAAGCTATATCGTAAGTACTTGTTAAATGGTTGGGTAAATTTATTAGATTATAGTTATAGAAATGTGGTAAGGTACTTGTTTTTAGGATGTTTTGTAGTTGGTAATATTTATCTTTAGCTAAATATGGTATATACTCTTTGGTGGTATTTTTAAAGATTGTATTTTTGATTTTTATCGATGAAAATTTGCGGTTTAATTTGATTAATTTATCAAAGAAATATTTTACTTCATTTGGTAGATATGGACTTATTTTGTTATATATTTCTTGATTGTCTAAGTTATCTTTGATAAACATTTGGATAAATTCTTCATGTGATAATACTTTAATAGCGGTATATTTTAGGATGAAGTGATACCATGTTAAATAATTGATATCGAAAACATCGACATTTTGAGCTTGATTTAGTTTGGCTAGGAAATATTGATCACCACTTCCAAGAACAGTTAAGACACTAGCATTATTAAACTCATATATTTGGGTAAATGATGCTAAGTTTTCATTGGTAAAGCCATATACTTTATCCATTTTTATCCCCCCCTTTTTTTGAAAATATATTTTAGCAATTGTTTTTGTATTTGTCAAGGGAATAAGAAAAAAGAACCTTAAAGGTTCTTGATTGTTTCTTTTACTTCACCTAAAAGGGTTCCTAATTCACTAGCATTTGTTCCACCGCCTTGGGCAAAGTGTTGATTACCTCCCCCATTGCCACCACATTTGATAGACAAGTCTTTGATAATGCTACCACAGTTAAGTTTTTCATTTGATGTATTGCTTTTGGCAATGAAATTGGCATTATTTTCTTTTAGGTTAGCTAAGAGAATAAAACTATTTGGTACTTGGTTTGATAAGGCATCGACAACTTGTTTTAAGACAGATATTTCGTAATCTTTAGTGATAGCTATAATTACATTTATGTTATTTATTTCTTCTTTACTATCGATGAAAGCGGATAAATCACTAATGGACTTGGCTGTCTTTTGTGATAGATATGTTTTTTCTAGTTCTTTGATACTTTCTTTTAATGTAGCTAGTTCTTGTTTATTATAGATTATATCTTTATATCCGGTTGGTAAATCATTATTGATGTTAAAATCTAAAGTTAGATCGATACCTAGAGTATGGGCTTCTTCGATTATTTTTTTGGCTTTGGATAGGAGCTTTTTCATTTCGTCGTTATATGGTTTTATTGCTTCATATAAGGCTTTGGCGATGTTGTTATCTGTGGCACCCACGATACGGAAAGTATCTGCTCCTTTGTTTTCAACGGAAATGATAGCAACATGACCTATATCTTTGGTATTTTTGACGTGGGTTCCACCGCATAGTTCAATTGATGGTCCCATGGTAACAACTCTTACATTATCTGTATATTTGTTATCAAATAAGGCCATAGCTCCTTTGGCAATTGCTTCTTCTTTCTTCATATATTCAATTTTTGTTTCATAAGCAGCATTGACTTTATCGTTGATACTATTTTCTATTTTAACGATTATTTCATCACTTAAACGACCTGGATAAGTGAAATCGAAACGGAAGGTTTCTTCTTCGACTTTGGAACCTGCTTGATGGACGTTAGTGCCTAAAAATTCTTGTAATGTTTTTTGAAGTAAGTGGGTAGCACTGTGATTTCTGGTAATGCTTTCTCTTTTTTCTTGAGATACGTGAGTTAAGACGGTATCATTTTTGTTGACTTGGCCCTCTAGTACTTTGACATATAATAAGTGTTGTTTATTAGGAGCTTTGACTACTTCCATGACTTCTGCTTTGAAATGGTCATTTTTTAGATAACCTGTATCATCAATTTGACCACCTGATTCGGCATAGAAGGGATTTTCTTTTAATATTAGATATCCTTCATCATTTAAGCTATCGACAAAATTATTGTCTTTCATAATGGCTATAACAGTTGTCTCAGAGCCTAGGGTATCGTAACCGATAAATGTACTTTCTTCTGTAAAGTTCATTAATGCTTCGTTTTGTAGATTCATACTTGCTTCTACTTTACGGCTACTTCTGGCTAGTTCTTTTTGGGCATTCATGTATTTTTGAAAGCCATCGGTATCGACAGTAAAGCCTTGTTCATTTGCGTATTCGACTGTTAATTCGATAGGAAAACCATAGGTATCGTATAGTTTGAAAGCATCACTGCCATTTATTTGTTTAACGGGACTTGTGGTGAATATTTCTTCTAGTTTTTTCTCACCTGATAGTAAGGTACGATGGAATAATTCTTCTTCTTTGGTAATTAGTTCTTTGACAAGTCCTTTGGTTTGGTTTAATTCGGGATAAATGCTATTGTATTTATCTACAACGACATCGACTAATTCGGCCATAAAGCTATGGTTGATGTTTAATTTGCGACTCATACGTACAGCTCTTCTTAATAGTCTTCTTAGAACATAACCACGACCATAGTTACTAAAAGTTGCTCCATCGGATAGGGCAAAAGTTAAACTTCTTATGTGATCGGCGATTACTTTGAATTCCATTTGACCTAAGTATTCTATTTTGGCTATTTGGGAAATGGCATCCATAATTGGCATGAAGAGGTCAGTTTCGTAATTGGTTTCGGTTTCTTGCATAATGCAGGCCATTCTTTCGACTCCCATACCAGTATCGATATTTTTACTTGGTAATTCTTCATAGGCACTTCTTGGTACACCTTCTTTGGCATTGTATTGGCTAAAGACGTTATTCCAAATTTCGATATAGCGATCGTTTTCTATTTCTTGTTCTAATAGTTTGATTCCCTGTTTTTGCGGATCGTATTTTTCACCACGGTCATAGAATATTTCGCTATCAGGGCCACTTGGTCCTGGTCCTATTTCCCAAAAGTTATTTTCTAATTTGATAATATGTGATGGATCAATACCTAAGCTTACCCACAAATTGTAGGCTTCTTCATCAGCGGGATAGACAGTTATATATAATTTGTTTTTATCTAAACCAAAGTATTTTTCACTTGTTAATAATTCGTAAGCCCATGTTAAAGCTTCTTTTTTGAAGTAATCTCCTACTGAAAAGTTACCTAGCATTTGAAAAAAGGTGTGATGACGGGCAGTTTTACCGACACTTTCGATATCACCTGTTCTAATGCATTTTTGGCAACTTGTTAAGCGACGATTAGTGGGTATGACACTTCCATCGAAATATTTTTTTAGGGGTGTTACTCCGGCATTTATCCAAAGTATAGTTGGATCGTCTTTGGGTATTAGAGAACTACTTGGTATCTCTAAGTGACCTCTTTCTTTAAAAAAATCAAGATATGTTCTTATTATTTGTTCACTAGTCATTTTTTTCATTATTATCCTTCTTCCTTATTATTTCTTCTAATCTTTCGTAATATTCAGGGATAGTGCCATTATTGAAAATATAGTAATCAGCATATCCGATTGGTCCTCCTTTGGCTAAGTTTTCTATTTCGGATATATCTCTATCTATGGCTTGTTTGATATTTAGAGGTCTTATTTTTCTTACCCCTAGTCTTTGATAACGTAATTGTTTATCGACGACAATACTGATTATTGTTAAATTATCTTTAAATTCATTGCTTAGTTCTTTGACTTCATCCCAAGAGTATACGCCATCTAAAACGACATTATTATGTTTGATTGCTTCTTTTATCTCTGGTATTAGTATTTTAGCATAGGCGTCCATGCCTAACTCCTTACGTAGACGATTTCTCATCATTTTTTCGTTTTCGGGTGTTATGGGTAAGTTTTCTTCAGTTAGTTTTTTCATGGTTACGCCCCCAAAATATATTTTAGTCCATCCTTTATTTTCTAAATATTCAGAGGCAATTGATTTACCGGAACCACACATGCCTACAATGGCAAACATTTTATTCATGATTTACCTCCATTCTTGTCTTTCTTTAATAAATTATACTATATCTGTTTGGCTTTGTAAAGAAAAAGACTTGGTAAAGTCTATTCGATATTGGTTTTGGTATGTTCGATTTTTTCCCAGGTTATATTTTTGTTTATGAGTGCTACTACGGCACAGTAGATGAATGTTAAAAGAAAGATGGGATTATAGAAGATTATTTTTATTTTGAGGCTATTTTTTACTTTGATATGTTTTCTTTCGATAATTAATTGATATATGGTAAATATGAGCATAATTAGATAGGTTATGCCTATTATGATGATACCTAAAATTAGGCTTTGGGGATTATATGTCGATGTTATTAACATATATATTTGATTTATAATAATGGCTATATAGAAGATTACGAAGGCTAATGCTAAGATAAGGATTGGTCTTAACCACATTATTTCTTTATAGACAGATCCATAATTCATATGATTATCGAAGATTTTTTCTCTTAACTTGGGTAGATAGTTTACTCTAGCATTGAAGTAACCTCTTATCCAACGAATACGTTGTTTTATTGATGCTTTTAGGGTTGTTGGTTGTTCATCATAGAAAATGGCTTTTTCTTCATAATAGGTTGTTAATTTGTTAACGGTAGCATAGAGAGTTAATTCGTAATCTTCGGTTATTTCATGAAAGGGATAGCCACCGAATGATTTAATAATATTTCCTTTGATATAGAAGCCAGTGCCAGTGATGGTTATGTTTTCGTTTGTTTTGTTTTTTCTTTTATTGATATTATTGGCAATAGTGAAAACGAGACCTGAACAAGCTGAGATAACGTTACTTGACCAGTTTTTGTTATCACGATATCCTACACCAATGTCATAACCTTTTTGGTATACTTTATTCATATATTTTAGGAAATTTTTATCTAATATATTATCGGCATCGATGATGAAATAGGCATCGTATGTTTTTTTTATTTGTTTAATTGCTTCATCTAGGGCATAACCTTTTCTTTTTAATTCTAAGTGTTCTCTTACGATATAACTACAGTTATATTCTTTACATATGTTAACGGTTGGATCTTTAATATCTTCGACGATTACATAGACATTGGACATTTTTATTTTATAGGTTTGATTTTTGATACTTTCAATAGAGCCCCTTATGACTTTGGATTCATCTTTCGCTGGTATTAATATACAAAATTCGGGATCTTTGTTTTCTTCTTTAAGGGGATGGTTATTGTTTTCACCCTCTAATAAGCGATTGGATATAAAAATAATTAGACTTATGGCTGCTAAAATTAAACATA
Source organism: uncultured Bacilli bacterium (assembly GCA_944363595.1). GTDB lineage: Bacteria > Bacillota_I > Bacilli_A > RF39 > UBA660 > CALVUN01. The sequence goes on along the minus strand of CALVUN010000010.1, from coordinate 7,599 downwards.
ATATATATATAAATAACATTACTTCTTCCTCTTTTCTACTATAATTATTATATAATAATTTAAAAAAAAGGACAAGAAAAAAATAGAATTTAATCTATTTTAAGACATCTAAAAACATTTGTAACATGCTTATATTATTTAAGGCTTTATTGATTTTATCTGTTGGCTTTAATTCGTATTTGTCTTTCATATCGTTAACAAAAGCTTTGAAACTTAAGGGATCTCTATTTAATTGTTTATACCAATGGGAGTTTTCATGTAAAAAGTGTTTATATTTGTCATTGGTATTTATTTTATATTGTAATTCTAAGTTCATCAGTCGTCGAATTTGCGGTAAATGGGACGGGGTTCGTAGTTGTTTTCTTTAGTTTTGTTATCTTTTATGAAGAGATCACCAAAGAGACTAATGGCTTTTTGTAATGATGTTATACCATCTTGGACTTTATCGACGTCAATATTTTTGGCCATACCTATTAGATCGTTTAGGGTTAATTTGCTATTATTGGAAATACTTTTTTGAGGTGTGGGACTTTCTTTATATGAATGCCAAATGTTTTCATCTTCACCATATAAATCGTATATTTCATAAAATTTTTGCCATGTCATTTCGCCTTTTTGGACATAGTTAATAAGTATTGGGTTTTGTTTTACAAAGCTTTTAAATTCTTCAATCTTAGTCATGATAATCACCTACAATAATATATGCTTTTATTATTGATTAGTAGACTATTTGGATATAGAAAAAAGTAGAAATATTTTTTCTACTTTTACATTTCTAAATTATGATAGACGTTTTGGACATCGTCTAAATCTTCTAATTGTTCAATTAAAGATAAGGCTTTTTCACTAGTTTCTTCATCTAACTTGATATAATTATCGGGAATTAGTGATACTTCAGATACTAGATATTCATCATAACCTTTACTTGTTAAGCCATCTTTTACTTCGATAAAGTTTTCTTGGGTGGTATATATTTCATAGCCATCTTCAGTGGTTACTAAATCTTCAATGGGTAATTCTAAGGCGTCTTCCATCAATTTATCTTCATCATATTTTTTATCTAGGATGATTAATCCTTTTCTTTTGAATAGATAACTTACTGATCCATCGGTACCTAGATTGCCACCTCGTTTGGTTAGGGTGCTACGAACGAAACTGGCTGTTCGATTGCGATTATCGGTTAAGCAATCGATAATAAGGGCTATACCTCCTGGGCCGTATCCTTCATAGCGAATGCTTTCGTATTCTTCAGCATTGTTTTTATTACTTGCCTTGTCTATGGCACTTTGGATATTGGCTTTAGGCATGTTTTCACTTTTGGCTTTTTCGATAACCATTCTTAAAGCTGCATTATTATTGGGATCGGGATCTCCTGATTTGGCTGCAACATATAGTTCTTTTGTTAGTTTTTGAAATACTTTACTTCGAGCAGCGTCGATTGCGCCTTTTTTTCTTTTTATTGTAGACCATTTTGAATGTCCTGACATTTTTATTCCTCCTTTAACTTATGTAATTTAATAATACGGGTGCTAAAATGATTAATAGTATTAAGGGAACAAAGAATAAGACAGAAATAATACTTATTTTTATTGGTACTTTGGAAATTACGGCTTTTATTTCTAACTTTTTCTTTTCTCTTAAGTAATCTACTTGATTATACATGGTATCAATTATGCTATTACCAAACATATCGGCTTGGGTTAAAGCTAAAATGATATTGTTGATTGTTTCGGATGGGATATTTTTTTGCATATCGTTTAAGCTTTCGGTTAGGCTTTTGCCAAATTTTACTTCTCTTAGGGCTTCGGCAAATTCGTCGGATAATTCGGAATCGATATTACTGATAGTAACATTAATGGCTTCTTCTAAGTTACGTCCTGTTTCTAGAGATAATGTTAATACTTCAAAGAAGTGCATGGCTTCCCCTTCTAATTTGCTTGTTCTTTCTTTTATTTTGTTGTCGACTAGGATTTTACCGATGAAGTAATAATATAGAAATGTTACAATGGGGGCAATGACATATCCCAAATCAATTACATATAATACCACAAAAAAGACAATAATGGAAGTGAAAAGTCTTAAATTTAGAAATGTTATGGTATCTAACTTGTTATATATTCCTAGAAGGTTTATTTTTTTATCCCATTTTTCGATTGTTTTTTTGTTATACATCATACGAGCTAGTTCAGGTTTTTTATTCATATACTACACCTTCACTTTCATTATTTTTTGTAAAAACCAGATGTAGGTTATAAACATTAGTATTATTAGGGCTAAAACCATATAACCTATAGGACTATTAAATAAGGGATCGAAGTAATTGGGATTTAATAAGTAGATAATGGCTACAAAGATAAAGGGAATAGCCATTAGTACTTTGACGACTAGATTGGGACTTACAGTTAGATTATATAATTCTTCTTTTAGTTTCTTTTTATCAAAGAGGGTTTTTTCAATTGATGAAAATACTTTGACGATATTACCTCCCGTTCTATTTAGGATGGTAAGAGATGATGATAGGTATCTTGCTTCTTCGATATTTATTCTTTTGGCAAAGCGATTGAAAACGGTATCTATTTCTAAGCCGTATTGCATATCTCTATACATTTTTTTGAATTCATCACTGATGGGTTCAGGTAATTCTTCAGAAGCTATTTTGACGGCTTGAAGAGTTGATTTTCCTGATTTAAAGGCATTATTCATAATGATTATGGCTCTTAGCATTTCGTTTTCGATTTGTTTTATTCTTAATTTTTGTCTATATATTAGATATATATCTAGGATATAGTAGCCTATAAAGAAATTGATTATTAATTCTAAAGGGGTTACTAATCTTGTCTGTAAGACTTGGGAAAAGACAGTTAGTAAGACAAAAGCGATACCGATAAAGAATTTATGAATTATATATTCTATTTCTTTGTTTTCTTCACCATATAGAATATATTTTTGATAACGATGGGATATTTTTTTGATGATACGGGAATTTTGGATTTTGATACGTATTTTTTTTACTAGATCTAAATATTTTTGACTGATATTATCTAAGACAGATGTTGATTCGGATTTTACGGGTTCAATACTATAACGACCAATTCGTCGTTCGTGTTTTAGGGCGATATTTTGTCTTAGCATGTAAATGATTACAATGAATAAAATTATTATTATTATTATTTGAATGATAGTTAATCCTAAATTATTACTCATAGTAATCATCCTTTCTATTCAAAGATATCTTTGATACTTGTTATTCCTTTTCTTTTGATTTTATCGTATACTTTTGGTACATAGTTATAGACAATGAATTCACCCATGACGGATCCGTCTTCGGCGATACCTTTTTGTTTAAAAGCGAATATTTCTTTGACGTTTATTTTGCCTTCTTTATCCATACCTAATACTTCCGCGATACTTGTTATTTTACGTCTTCCATCTGGCATACGATCGATTTGGATAATGATATCGATGGCATTTTCGATATAGCCACGGACGGCACTTACGGGTATTTCCATTTCGTTCATAAGTAACATGGTTTCAAGACGACTTAGGGCATCGACGGGGGAATTGGCATGTAAGGTGGTTATTGATCCTTCATGACCTGTATTCATGGCTTGCATCATATCGAAGGCTTCTTTGCCTCTTACTTCACCCACGATTATGCGATCGGGACGCATTCTTAGGGAGTTTCTGACTAGATCACGTACAGTTACTTCCCCTTCTCCTTCGTAGTTGACTAGTCTTGTTTCTAGAGATATGACATGGGGTTGATATAGATGTAATTCGGCTGCATCTTCGATAGTTATGATACGTTCATCATGGCCTATGAAACTACTTAATATGTTTAGTAAAGTGGTTTTACCTGTACCAGTACCCCCTGATATGATAATGTTTAATTTGGCTTCGACACAGGCTTCAAGAAAACGAGCCATATGGGTTGTTAAACTTCCTTTTCTTAATAGGTCTTCGATACTATCTAGATTTTTGCTAAATTTTCTTATGGTTAAAACGGGACCTTTTAATGATAAGGGAGGGATAATGGCATTTAGACGAGAACCATCTGGGAGACGGGCATCTACCATGGGATTAGCGGCATCAATAGTTCTTCCTAGGGGTTGTACTATTCTTTGAATAGTTCTTATGATATGGGTATCATTTATAAATGATATGGCATCATCTTTAACTATTTTTCCGTCTATTTCTACATATATTTCATTGGGACCATTGACCATTATTTCAGTGATGGAATCATCTTCTAATAAAGTAGTAATGGGTCCATAACCATTTATTTCATTTTGAATTAAATTAAAGATATGACTTCTTTCTAAGTTATTTAAGTCATAACCCTCTAAAACGTTATCTATTTCATCATTTATATATTGTTCTAACATTTTATCATGAGGGATATTTTCATCGATTAGATTTTGAATTATTTTGTTTCTTAATTTTTCTAGTAAACTTTTATCAGGAAAGATATCGTAGTCTTTGATATCTTTGATATCTAGATGTTTGGGTTTAACATTAAAAGCTTCAGTTAAACTGGTTTTGTTTTTACTCATGATATCTCTTCCCTTCTTTATGTTTATCTGATATTAGGTCTTCAGCCATTTTTTGCATATTAAGTATATCGTTATTATGAAATCTTAAGATATTTTTATTTAGTGTTAGTATTTCACCACTTAGGATGTATTTATCGATATTCTTGATATAGAAATTATTAGAGATAGTATAATCTACATTAGTTTTGATGATATTTCTTATATCAAAAAGGGATAAATAGTCTTTTCCTGTATCACGGGAATTATTTAGACATACGAGATAGTTTTCTTTGTTAGTATCTTTAAAGATACTTACTAAACTTTTCATATTTTTTAAATCTACTAAGTCGTTTGTTATTATAAATAAACTCATATATGATTCATCTAATATTTCTAGGTTTATTTCATCTAGGGAATGGCTAGTGTCAACTAGGATGACATCGTATTCTTTAGAAGCTAGATCGAATATTAGAGATAGATATTTACTTTCTATTTTACTGGCATTTCTTGGGTCTTTAGGGGCCGCTAAAACGGAGATACCTTTATTGTATGTTTCAACATAATCTTCTAGGCTGGTAAAGCGATTATTGGATATGCTATCTACCATCATAAAAATATCTTTATTGTTTTTTACATCTAGGGAGGCCGCTACTCCTCCACTAAAGAGGTCTAAATCGATAATTAGGACTTTTTTCTTTAACATATAGTATATACCTGCTAGATTAAGAGTCATTGTAGTTTTACCTACTCCTCCTTTTACTGATGAGATACTTATGATTTTTCCTTTATCTGTCATTTATTTCACCCTCTCTATTCTTTTTTCTTCGCCATTACTAGTGCCTTTATATTCCGATACGATTTCAAAGCCATCTATATCTAAAGCTTTACTTATGATACCATTAATATAAGCTTTAATAGTTATATTAATATTATTATCTTCAACAGTTACTTTAACATTAGATAAGTCTTTAGCATTCATAGTTATATACGCTGTTAGATCACTTTCTAAGTTTTCTTTTTCAATATTATCTAAACCATATTCGATAACTAATTTATTTATATTATTTAATTCTTGTTTTTTAGTAAATGCTTGTCCTAAGTCAATAACAAGTACCATTATGGATAATAAGATAGGAATTATTACAATAAACATAACTAGGGTTTGACCTTTATTGTTCAGCTTCATCATTAGGTATTATCCTTTCAACAGTAAGAGGATATGGATCTTCTAGTATATAATTTAAACCTGGTGTAATTAAATCTACATTACTTTTAATAGTTATGGTTGTATAGGTATTATCTTCTTTGATGGTTACTTCTAAATCAGGATAAGTGGTTTTAATAGTGTTTAAATCAGTACCATTTTGAATGAGACTAATAATATCGGAACTTTGGTTTTCAAGAGAACTTTTAGCATTAAAAATGACACCAAAATCAACGATGATAAATAGTATCATTAAAAATATGGGTAAGATTAAGACAAATTCGATTAAGGCTTGACCACGGTTGTTTAGTTGCATGAATACCACCTATCTTTCCTATCATGATAATTATATCAAATAAAATAAAAAAAAGAAAGATATTTATCTTAAGTTTATGATAAGATAATTATAAAAATAAAACTAGAGTTTGCTCTCTAATTTTATTTTTAATATTATATATTTACTATTAAATTATTTTTTTCGTTGTATTCTTTGCATTTTTCTTCTAGCAATGGGAAATTACAACATCTTTGCATCACTTTTTTTTCTAATGTTTTATTTATATAATTATCATATAATTTTTGTGACATATTATATATCTTTTTTTTATGACGATTCAACCAATATAATTGTACTCTTAATAATTTAATGTATTTTTTTTCTAATTCTTGATTATATTTTTTTTCTAAATCCAATATTTTTATATTATTACTTTTCACTGGTAACATATTATTAAAATTAATGACTCCTAATTCTCCATTATCAAGTTTTAATATATCTATTTTTGATTTTAAATGTAAATGTTTAGCTTTAGGACTCGATAGTGGAGCAAAATACATATAATTATTTACCTCAAATAATACACCTATAAATGGTCTTAATTTTTTACTACCATAATTATATGGAACTTTATTATCAAAATGTCTAAGGTAATCACAATAATCTGTATCTAATTTTACTAATGTTAATTTTTTTTCCATAATTCACCTGACCTTTATATAATATTAAAACTAGAGTGTGCTCTCTAGTTCTTTTTTAAGTTCCTCTTATGGTGGGAATCACCGCTTTTTTAAGTTCCTCTTATGGTGGGAATCACCGCTTTTTTAAGTTCCTCTTGTGGTGGGAATCACCAGCTTTTTTAAATATATAACTTAATTTCTTAAGTACCTATAATATACTATTAATTTTCTTAAAAGTCAATAATGTTAGTTGATTTTCTTTGGAAATATTTTATTACCCTCTATAAACATTTGTCTTCTCATAACCTAGAAGCATAAACACCTAATATTGATATAGATGAACTTATAAAAAAGCATAGAACAAATTTGTCAAAAGACAAAAAATATATAAATAAAATTTAAAAACATTTTCAAATACGATTAAATATGATATGATTTAATCGTGAAAGGAAAGTTGAGTATGGAATATGAAAATAAAATTATAAAATTATTTAAAAATGGTTATTTGACCACTAAAGATGTTAATGACAATAATATTCCTAGGATTTATTTAACTAAACTTATTAAAGAAGACAAAATAGAAAGAGTAAGTCGTGGAGTATATATTAAAAAAAATGAACTAATCGATGAGTTTGTGATTTTGCAAAACAAAAGTAAAAATGCTATTTATTCAAATACAACTGCTTTATATTTACATGGATTTTCTAATAGAATTCCTATTAAATATGATATTACTATCAATAGTGGTTATAATGGTTCTCTTCAAAAGGAAGATAATGTTAATTTATTTTATACAAAAAGAGAATTATTAGAGTTAGGAGTAATTAACTATAAATTAGATTCTGGTAATATTATTAGAGTTTACGATTTAGATAAAACTATTTGTGATATTATTAAAAATAAAAA
>CALVUN010000009.1 GCA_944363595.1 uncultured Bacilli bacterium | reverse complement strand
AGCCATATAAATCACCAGTCCTTTTTTTTATTATCTCATAATTTTATAAAAATAAAAGTCTTATATTTTTTTCAAAAATAGTGTATTATAGAAATAGTGTAAAAAAAAGATAGACCTATTTATCTATCTCTTGACTGAACTGTAACGAATAAAGAAAATATAATTACTTTTTATCTAGAAATATTTTTATTTATATTATATAATTAATAATTAGGAGGGATACAATGTTTACAAAAGATAAGTTAGAAGAGTATTTAGAAAGATGTCTTAAAACAGGGGCTGATTTTGCGGAATTGTTTATTGAGAAGAGGATTAATACTAATTATAAGTATATTGATAGTAAACTAGATGATATTATTGATAGTAGTGATTATGTAATTTGTATTAGAATTGATCTTGGTAATAATATTGTATATGGGGCTGTAAATGTAATGGATAATGATTGTATTATTAGTAAGATCGATGAACTTATTAAATATTTTGATAGTGATGTTAAAATTAAAAAGGTCAATTTGAAAGAGGAGAAAATTCCTTTAGTTAATGATATTAGTATTTGGCCAAAGGATATGGAAGAAGAGAAGAAAATTGGTATTTTACATGATATTGATAGTTTAACTAGAAGTAAGGATGAGAGAATTGAACAGGTTAATATTACTTTAAGTGAAAATGATAGTGATGTTATTATTGCTAATAGTTTGGGTAAATATGTTAATGATCATCGTTTGAGGCTTAGTATATATACATCTTTAACTGTTTCTTATAATGATAAAAAGAAGAATATGATAGGTAGTTATGGTGGATCTTTTGGTTATGAGGGTTTAATTAATTTTGATTTCAACAGTTATGTGGATAACTTAGTTGAGAAGGCTATTAAAAAATTAGATGCTATACCTTGTCCTGGAGGTGAGATGCCTGTTGTTCTTGGTAATGGTTTTTGTGGTACTATTATGCATGAGGCCGTAGGTCATACTTTAGAAGCAACGGCTGTTTCTATAGGTGAATCTATTATGTGTGGTAAATTAGGACATAAAGTTGCAAGTTCTAAATTAACGTTAGTTGATGATGGTACAATAAAAAATGCTTGGGGTAGTAGTAATGTTGATGATGAAGGTAATTTGACTAATAGGAATATTTTAATTGATAAGGGTGTTATTACTAATTATTTGGTTGATTATTTGAATGAAAGAAAAATGAATATGGTCAGTAATGGATGTGGTAGAAGAGAAAGTTATTTATATGCTCCTACTTCAAGGATGAGTAATACTTTTATTGTTAATGGTAATGATAAAATTGATGATATGATTAAATCAATAGATTATGGTTTACTTGTTAGAAATATTAATGGTGGAACGGTTAAACCGGAGACAGGTGATTTTAATTTTAATGCTACATCTTGTGCTTTAATTAGAAATGGTGAAATTGCCGAGGAAGTTGATGATGCTATTTTAATTGGTAATGCATTAGATATTGTTAAGAGTATTTCTATGGTCAGTGATAATATGACATTATCGACAGGATATTGTGGATCACTTAGTGGTTCAGTACCTGTTACAGTGGGAGAACCTTATATTAAGGTCGATAAAATAATCGTTGGAGGAAGTGATGTTTAATGCAAGAAATATTTGATTATGCTAAGGAAAATGGCATCTTTGATTTGCAAATTACAATTAATGATATTGTCGATAATACGATTGATACTATTAATGATAGTGTTAAGAATATTTCATTACTTAATTATAGAAATTATGTTATTAAAGCTATATATTTAAAGAAAAGAATTATTTTTAAGGTTAGTCAATTGGATAAAAAGGAGATTGTTGATAAGATTAAGAGGTTGGCTAATTATATTCAAAGTGATGTAAATGATTATGTTATTAAAGATGGTAAGATTAAGTGTGAACATAAGGAATATGATATGGATATTTTTAGGTATAAGGATTATTTGTTAGATCTTAATATGAAATATAAGAAAGATTGTTTTAAGAGTGTTAGTACTTATTATTCAAAGGTTATTAAAAGAAAAACTATTATAAATAGTAATGGTGTGGAATTGGAAGATGAGAATAAGAAAGATATTTTTTATACCTCTATTGTAGCAAGTAATGGTGATAAAGTTGTATCTTATGATAGTAAAATTTATAATCCTAATAAGGAACAAATAGAAAATGTTATTAGTAATGTTTCTTTAATTGTTCAAAATAAGTTAGAAGAGGGTTCTATTGTCAGTGGTAAATATAAGGTTTTAATTGATAGTAAGACAATGGCAGATATTTTTACTTGTTTTATTTCAATGTTTGATGGTAATAATGTATATTATAAGCAATCTTTTTTAACAGGAAAATTGGATAAGAAAATTATGTCTTCTAAATTTACTTTAATTGAGGATCCTCTCAATGAAAAAATGGTAGGTAAGACTTTATTTGATGATGAGGGTACATTAACGAAGAAAAAAGTTTTAGTTGATAAAGGTATACTTAAGAGTTATTTACATAGTATTAAGAGTGCTAATAGAGATGGTGTTGTTCCTACTGGTAATATGTTTGGTATTATTGATACAAGGAATTTATATATTGTACCTGGTGATAAGTCAGAAGAAGATCTTTTAAGTGAAATGGGTGATGGTATTTTAATTAATGAAGTAGTGGGTACTCATGTTGGTATTAATACTACGACGGGAATTATTAGTTTACAGGCTGAAGGTATGATTATTAAAGATGGTAAGAGGGATAAGGCTATTAAAAATTTTGTTATTGCTACTGATTTTGATACTTTATTTAATAATGTTATTGATATTGGAAATAATTTAGAATTTTATAATATTAATTTTGCTAGTCCTTCAATATTATTTGATAATATATCTATTTCTAAATAGTTTTATCTTGTTTTGTGACATTGCTTTAATTTATAAATTTTAGTGGTATTGAATAATTAAAAAGTCATAAATATTTGAAGTTATATTTTTTAACTTTAATATATTTATGGCTTTTATTTTTCTTTTAAATATCTTTTTAATAGGAAAGTCATAAAATAGGGAAATGTGTAAAATTTTCCATTAAATCCAATATTTTTATTACATAATTTTATTCCATATTTTATGTCTTTATAATTATTGTTTTCAATTAAATTATTTAGAGAAGGTGTACTATTATTGTTGGCTTTTACTTCTAGTGGGATTAATGAGTCTTTATCTCTTATAAAAAAATCCATTTCTAATGTACTTTTTTTATTTTTGTAAAAGAATAGGTCATATCCTTGTTTTACTAACATATCTGCAATTACGTTTTCATATATTGCACCTTTATATGTATTAAAATTTTGGTTTTTTCTTAAATCATCTTGTACTTCTTCATCAAGTGAACCTATTAATAGTCCAGTATCTCCAAAATATAATTTGTAATTATTTGGGTTATAGTTACCTTTTAATGGTAAACATACTTGTTCTAGTGAATAACAAATATTTATTATTCCTGCTCTATTAAGCCAATCGATAACACCTATGTATTCTCTATTTCTTGAACCTTTTCCAATTTTAGTTATTTGGAATTTTTTATTTTCATTACCAAGAAATACGGGAATATGCTTATATACGGAAAGTATTTTGCTTTGGTCTAATCCTTCTGCATATTTGGTAATATCTTCTTCATAATCTAATAAAATTTGTTTTTGCATTTTTAAAATTCCACTATAGTTTTTATTTTCTATAAAATTACTTACTATAGCAGGCATTCCTCCTACAATCATGTATTCTTTAAAATTTTCTAACATTACATCATACATTGTTGTTGATAATGGCTCTAGTTTTATCATGCTATTTAGCATATCTTCTATTACATTTTCTTTATATCCTTTTGCCCATAAGAATTCTTCAAAATCCATTGAATGTAATGTATAATCTTCTTTGTTGCCGACACTGTTTGATTCTATTTTTTTATAATTAATTCCCATTAGTGATCCTGAGCATATTACATCGTATCTTCCATCTTCTTTAAATGATTTTAATGATGTTGCTGTGCTTACACATTCTTGCATTTCATCAAATAATATTAATGTTTGATAAGGAATTATTTCTATATCTGGTCGTCTAAGAGTTATTTCTTTAATTATTTCATCAACATTAAACGATCTATTAAATATTGTTTTAAATTCAGGATTTAAGGCAAAATTTATTTCAATAAATGATTTATAGTTATTTAAACCAAAATTTCTAATTGCATTGGTTTTTCCTATTTGTCTTGCACCTTTTATGATAAGTGGTAATTTATTTGGATTTTTTTTCCATTCTAATAAAAATTTATCTATTTTTCTATTTAAGCGTTTCATTATCTCACCTCTTGATATTATTTTATCACATTATTCCTGCTGTTTCAATACGGGTTTTTCACATTTTTCCATATATTTTTCGACAAATAATCACATTTTTCCTTTATATTTAGTTTTTGTATGTTGGTTGTTGTATGAATAGGGCCATAAATTTTCCTCAAGAAAAATTTATGATTCTGTTGTATTTTTTTTAATATTTAGAGAATTATATTATATAATTAATAATTAGGAGAGATACAATGTTTACAAAAGATAAGTTAGAAGAGTATTTAGAAAGATGTCTTAAAATAGGGGCTGATTTTGCGGAATTGTTTATTGTTAAGAATTATAAGTATATTGATAGTAAACTAGATGATATTATTGATAGTAGTGATTATGGAATTGGTATTAGAATTGTTTTTGGTAATGATATTGTATATGGGCTGTAAATTAATGGATAATGATTGTATTATTAGTAAGATCGATGAACTTATTAAGTATTTTGATAGTCCTTCAATATTATTTGATATTATATCTATTTCTAAATAGTTTTATCTTGTTTTGTGATAAAATGTTTTGACTTAGTTATTAAAGTATGATAGAATACTATTTGAGCGAAAGAGCTCCTTGCCTTAGGAAATAAGGCCGATAGACCAAAAGGAGGTGTATTAATGACAAACTATGAAATTATGTTTATAGTTAGACCTGATTTAGATGAAAATACTTTAAAGAGTACAGTAAAGGAATTGGAAAAGATTTTTACTGATCATAAGGCTACAATTACTTTATCTAAAGAATTGGGACAAAAGGAATTGGCTTATGAAATTAAGAAATTTAAGTCTGGATACTACTATCTATATAATATTGAGGCTAGTGATGATAGTGCTGTTAAGGAATTTAATCGTATAGCTAGAATTAATGAAAATGTTATTAGACATTTAGTTTTGAATTTAGATAAGTAGGAGTGGGATTTTAATTATGATGAATAAAGTTATATTGATCGGACGTTTAACAAGAGATCCAGAACTTAGGCATACTCCTAATGGGACAGCTGTATGTCAGTTTTCTATAGCTGTTGATCGTTTGCCTGATCAAAATGGGCAAAGACAAGCTGATTTTATTAGTGTTACTGTTTGGAATAGATTAGCAGAAAATTTGGCTAAATATATGTCTAAAGGACGCTTAATTGCAGTTGAAGGTCGGATTCAAACAAGAAATTATGATAATAATGAGGGTAAAAGAGTTTATGTTACAGAGATTATTGCTTCTAATATTCAGTATTTAGAATCTAAGAATACTGGTAATAGTTCTTTTGCTAATTCTAGCAATTATGAACAAAGTGATAACTCACAACCTATGATGGATGCTCCTATGGAAACTGTCGATATTGAAAAAGATCCATTTGAAAGTTTTGGTGAGTCTGTGGCTATAAGTGATAATGATTTACCTTTCTAGAAAAGGAGGATATTTATGGCAGAATTTCGTAAGAAAAGAAAAAAAATATGTCATATGTGTGCTGGTAAACCTGTAAATTATAAAGATGTTGTTATTATTTCTAAATATATTGGAGAAAATGGTAAGATTTTACCTAGAAGATTTACTGGTACTTGTGCTAAACATCAAAGACATGTTGCTGAACAAGTTAAATTAGCTAGATTTATGGCATTAATTCCATTTACTAAATAGAAGAATTTATTTCTTCTTTTTTTATTATATTTATGGATTTTATTTTTCTTTTAAATATTTTTTTAATAAGAAAGTCATAAAATAGGGAAATGTGTAAAATTTTCCATTAAATCCAATATTTTTATTACATAATTCTATTCCATATTACTTTTTTATATATTGTACCTTTATATGTATTAAAATTTTGGTTTTCTCTTAAATCATCTCGTACTTCTTCATCAAGTGATCTTATTACATCGCATCTTCTATCTTCTTTAAATGATTTTAATGATGTTGCTTTGTTTACATATTCTTGTATTTTATCACATTATTCCAGTTGTTTTGATACTGTTTTTTCACATTTTTCCATATATTTTTCGACAAATAATCACATTTTTCCTTTATATTTTGGTTTTGCATGTTGGTTGTTGTATGAATAGGGTATTTTTTCTTTTTCTTTTTTTTGTTTTGTGCTATAATTATGTAAAGGTGGGGATGTTTATGAAAGTTATTTTTATTAAGGATTTAAAAGGACATGGTAAGGCTAATGATATTAAAGAAGTTAGTGATGGATATGCTATTAATTATTTGATAAAAAATGGTTATGCTGTTAAGTATACGGTAGGTAGTTCTAATAGGTTATCTAAGGAACTTAAATTACAAGAAGAACAGGATAGGTTTAATATTAATAATGCTAATCTTGTTAAGAAGAAGTTGGAAAAGCTTAATGTTAAATTTGTTATGAAAGCTGGTAAAGATGGTAAGTTATTTGGTACTATTTCTACTAAGTCTATTCATGATAAATTAGTTTCTTTAGGCTTTAATATTGATAAAAAGAATATTGTGATTAATACTCCAATTAAAGTATTAGGAAGTTATCAAATTGATATTAATTTATATAAAAATATTAGTGCAAAACTTACAATTAGTATTTGTGAAGAGTAGGTGAGGTAATGAAAGATGGTTTACCTAGTAATGTAGAGGCAGAGAAAGATTTACTTGGCTCTTTGTTTTGGTCACATGATGCTTTACAGAAGGCATGTGAAGAGTTATCAACTGATGTGTTTTATTTAGATAGTAATGCTAAGATTTTTGATGCTATTCAAACTCTTTATAATAAGAAAGAAACAGTAAATGTTAATACACTTACCGCGGAATTAGTTAATCGTAATTGGTTAAAAGAAGTTGGTGGTGTTACTTATATTAATGAAATTATTAATAGTGTCGCTACTGGGGCTAATATTGAGTATTATATTAATACAGTGCTTGATAAATATACTTTAAGACGAATGATTGAGGTTGCTACTAATATTGTTAAAGTTGCTAGTGATAATGATGCTAGTGCTTCACTTGTTACGGAAAATGCTGAAAGAGAAATTTTAAATGTTGCTAAGACTAGAAAGACTTCCGCTTTTAGGAGTGTGCAAGATGTTCTTATTAAAGCTCAGGAAGATTTGGATACTTTGGCAAAAAATAAGGGAAGAGTTACTGGTTTAACAACGGGACTTGTCGATTTGGACAATTTAACGGAGGGTCTTCATCCGACACAGTTGGTTATTATTGCAGCTAGACCAGCGGTTGGTAAAACGGCTTTTGCTCTTAATTTAGCATGTGCTGCTGCTAAAAGTACTAAGAAGAATATTGCTATTTTTTCTTTGGAGATGCCAGCTGAACAACTTATTTTTCGTATGATTAGTTCTTTGGGTCAGGTAGATAATAAAAAATTACAGACGGGACGAATGGAAAATGATGATTGGCGACGTGTTAATGAAGCTATATCTCAGTTATCTGATACGAATATTTATTTTCATGATGCTGGTGGTATTACGGCATCGGAAATTAAGGCTAAATGTCGTAGATTGACAACCCAAGGTGAGGGTTTAGGATTAGTTATTATTGATTATTTGCAACTAATTGATAGTTCTTCAAAATATGCTGGTTCAAGGCAACAAGAGGTATCAGAAATATCTAGATCACTTAAAACTTTGGCTTTAGAACTTGAAGTTCCCGTGATTGCTTTATCACAGTTATCTCGTAGTGTTGAAAAAAGAGAAGATAAGAGACCAGTTTTGAGTGATTTAAGAGAATCAGGTTCTATTGAACAAGATGCTGATATTGTTGCAGCGTTGCATGCACCAGAAGTTGAAGCACCTGCTGATGATAATATTCCTGTACCTATTCAACTTATTATTTTGAAACATCGTAATGGTCCTATTGCGACAGTGGATTTGTTATTTAAAAAGAAAACGTCGACTTTTTTGTCGATTAAAAAGGATGGTGGTATGAGTGCAGCATAGTAAATGGTCTTTTTCTTTGATTAGTGTTTTAATTCTTTCAGCAGCATCAATTTTTGTTTTTGGATTTACTAAATCTTTTAATACTGTTCCCAAAGAAGTTTATACTATTTATTTGGATGGGGAGAAGATTGGTGTTGTTAAATCTGAAGATGAGTTTTTGGATTATATTAATATGAAAGAAGAGGCTATAAAGGTTAAATATGGTGTCGATACTGTTTATTCTCCTAAGGGAGTTGATATTAGAAAGACGATTACTTACAATAATAATATTGATAGTAATATGGATATTTATAATAAGATTGTGGTCGCTAAAAAGTTTACTATTAAAGGTGTTGTTATTACGGTTACTGATGAAGAAAGTGATGAAGATCCCGTTGTTATTAATGTTTTAAGTAAAGATATATTTGATGATGCTTTAACAACGACTATTAAGGCTTTTGTCGATGAAGATCAATATGAAGATTATATGAATTCTACCCAGGAAGAAATTGAAGAGACGGGTTCTTTGATTGAAAATATTGATCTTAAGGAAAAGGTTACTTATCGTAATGATTTAATATCTGTTTCGGAGAAGATTTTTACTGATGTTGATGAACTTACTAAATATCTTATGTATGGTACTTTAGAAGAGCAATCTACTTATATTGTTAAAGAAGGAGATACTATTAGTTCGGTTGCAAATGCTAATAAGCTTAATGTTGAGGAGTTTTTAATTGCTAATCCACAGTTTACAAGTGAAAATAATTTATTATATGCATCACAAGAAGTTGTAGTAGGTCTTATTAATCCTATTATTAGTGTTATTGTGGAAATGCATAGTGTCGAAGATGAAGTTAAGGCTGCTGAGACAGAAATTCAATATGATGAAGATTTACCTATGGGAACGGAATATGTTTCTCGTGAGGGGGAAGATGGGTTATATCGTGTTACTAATAAGTATCAATATATAAATGGTCAACTTGCTGATGTTGCTATGGTTAGTTCGACGGAAATTAAGCCTTCAATTAGTAAGATCGTTGTTAGGGGTGATAAATATATTCCTAATGTTGCTGATTTATCTTATTGGGCTTGGCCTACGGAGACTCCATATACAATTACTACTTATTATGAATATCGTTGGGGTTCATTTCATGATGCAATTGATATATATGTAGGATATGGTTCTTCAGTTTATGCTGCAAATAATGGTACTGTTTATAAAATTGGTACTGGTTGTGTAGCGGGTTATCTTGGTTGTAATGGTAGACAGGGTAATTATATTTTGATTAATCATAATGCAGGTGGTTATTATACTATTTATATGCATCTTAAAGATGTATTAGTACAGGAAGGTCAAACAGTAGCTAGAGGTCAAAAAATTGGTACTATGGGTAATACTGGTGAAGTTTCTCCTGTTCCTAGTTCTTATAGTCCTTATGCAGGAACACATTTACATTTTGGTGTTCGAATGGGTTCTCCTTATGGTGCAACTATTAATCCATTTAATTTGTTTTAATGCGCGTTAGAGTTTTATCTAGTGGTAGTAAGGGTAATACTACTTATATTGAAACAAAAGAAGCAAAAATAATTATTGATATGGGTAATAGTTGTAAATATGTTAAGGAAAAATTAAAGGAAATGGATATTGATCCTAGTTGTCTTGATGCTATTTTGATTACACATACACATGTTGATCATATTAAAGGACTTAAAGTTTTTCTTAATAAATATGATATTTGTGTTTATTGTATTAAAGAAATGTTAAATGATATGGATTATGTTAGTAATTATCATTTTATTGATAGTGATGTTTTTGAAATAAAGGATATGGTAATTAATGTTATTAAGACTTCTCATGATACTCCTTCATCAGTTGGTTATGTTATTAGTAATAATAATTCTTCAGTTGTCTATATAACGGATACAGGATATATTAATAAGAAATATTTTTCTTTACTTAAAAATAGGGATATATATATATTAGAGAGTAATCATGATATTGAAATGTTAAATAATGGTAGGTATCCTTTTGCATTAAGACAGAGAATTTTAAGTGATAAAGGGCATTTATCTAATTATGATTGTTCTAAATATTTAGCTAATTTTAAAGGTGATAAGACTAAATATATTTTACTTGCTCACCTTAGTGAAGAGAATAATACACCTGATATTGCTTATAAAACTTTGGTAGATCGTTTTAAGGAAGATAATATTGATATACCTAAAGTTATTCTTTGTAAACAAGATGAGGAGACAGAAGTGATCAGTATATGATAAAAGTGATATGTGTTGGTAAGATTAAAGAGAATTATTTAAAAGATGCTATTATGGATTATACGAAAAGAATTAATAAATATCATAAATTGGATTTAATTCAAGTTAATGATAGTGATATGGAAAAAGAAGCTTTACTTATTATGAAATATATTGATAGTAAAGATTATGTTATTACTTTGGAGATTAATGGTAATAGTATTAGTTCTGTTCAGCTATCGGAAATGATCGATAAATTATTTATTACTAATTCTAATATTACTTTTGTAATTGGGGGTTCTGATGGTTTAAGTGATATTATTAAGAAAAGGAGTAATTATGCTTTATCTTTTTCTAAACTTACTTTTCCTCATCAGTTGTTTAGAGTAATATTATTGGAACAGATATATAGAGCTTTTAAAATAATGAATAATGAAATTTATCATAAGTAAGAGACTATAATATTAATTATTTAGTCTCTTTATTTTTATTTATATGTTTTATTTATTGGATTTGTTATACTTGTTAATTTTTTTAATTTATTGTATAATAATTGGTGAATGGAGGTGTTGGCATGGGATTTAAAATTGGTAATATTGATATTAAAAATAATATTGTTCTTGCTCCAATGGCTGGGATTTCTGATCCTGCTTATATTAGAATATGTGAAGAAATGGGAGTAGGGCTTGCTTATACAGAACTTTTGAGTTCGGAAGCTATTATTAGAAATAATAAGAAAACTTTAGATATGTTAAAGGGAATCAATAAAATTAATATTCCAATTGGAATACAACTTTTTGGTTCTAATGTACAAAATATGGTTGAGGCCGCTAAAATGATGGTGGAAAATTATCCTAATTGTTTTATTGATATTAATATGGGATGTCCTGTTCCTAAAGTTGCTGTTAGAGCTCATGCAGGTGCGGCTTTACTTAAAAATCCACATAAGGTTTATGAACTTGTCCATGAGATTGTAAAAAATGTTAATAGGCCTGTTACGGTTAAAATAAGAAGTGGTTGGGATGAAAAAAGTATTAATGCTATTGAAGTAGCTAAAGCCATTGAAAAAGCTGGTGCTAGTGCAATTACTGTTCATGGTCGAACTAGAAGTCAAGGTTATAGTGGTAAAGTTAATTATGATATTATTAAACTAGTTAAAGAGAATGTAAGTATACCTGTAATTGGTAATGGTGATATTGTCGATATTGAAAGTGCTAAAAGAATGTTTGATACTGGAGTCGATGCTATTATGATTGGACGAGGTGCTTTAGGAAATCCTTGGCTTATTAATGAGTTAGTTAGTTATTTTGATAATGGTTTTATTATTGATAAACCTAGTTATGAAGATAAAATAATTATGTGTCTTAAGCATCTTGATTATTTATTAGAAGATAAAATAGAGAAAGTAGCAGTATTGGAAATGCGTAGTCATATTGCTTGGTATTTGAAAGGGATGCCAGATGCTGTTAGAATTAAAAATTTGGTGTTTAAAGCTAAGAGTAGTAATGAACTAAGGGAAATACTTAATAATTATTTAGAAGAAATAAGATTATTTTAATTTATTCTTTCAAATATTTTAAAAATAGTATATAATATTATGTAGAAAAGGGATGATTAGATGAAAGCAACTTTTTTTCAAAGATTTATTGCTTATATTATTGATATTATGATTTTATCTATTATTTTATCAATTGTTGCTGTTGGTATTAATACACAGGAGGCTAATGATTTATCTGATTCAATGAATGATGTTATGACTAGTTATACTAATGGTGATATTACAATAGATGAATATTTAAGTCAAGCAAATGATTTATCTTATGATTATCAGAAAGCAACTTCAATAGTTAATCTTATTTCTTTGGTTTTGTCTATTGGTTATTTTACTGTTTTTCAATATTTAAATAAAGGACAGACAATTGGTAAGAAGTTAATGAGAATTAAAGTAGTTGAAAAGAAGAAAGAACCTAGTATTAGGAGTATGATTATTAGGACTTTTATTATTAATGATATTATTTCTTCTGCTTTATCACTTGCTTTACTTTATTTATTAAGTAAAAATGCTTATATTACCGCCTATAATGTTGTTGCTATTATTTTGGAGGGTATTGTTATTGTAAGTGCTTTAATGATATTATATCGTAAGGATAAAAGGGGTATTCACGATATGCTTGCGGGTACGGAAGTAATTTGTGAGAAAGGGGAATAGAGATGGAATTTACGGAACAAGAGTTAGTTAGAAGAGAGAAATTAAAGGAATTGGAAGCAAAGGGAATTAATCCTTTTGGTAATAGATTTGATGTTACTTCTAATTCAAAGGAAATTAAAGAAAAATATGATAGTATGACAAAAGAACAGTTGCAGGAAGCTAATATTTTTGTTGTTATTGCAGGTAGAATTATGACTAAACGTGGTAAAGGTAAAGTTGGCTTTATGCATATTCAGGATAAATATGGGCAAATTCAAATTTATGTTAGAAAAGATGCTGTAGGGGAAGATAACTATGAATTGTTTAAGAAAGCTGATTTAGGAGATATTGTTGGTATTGAAGGTACAGTATTTAGAACTGATACAGGCGAATTATCTGTTAAAGCAAGTAAATATATTCATTTAGTTAAAGCTTTGAGACCTTTACCTGATAAATTTCATGGATTAGTTGATGTTGAAGAGAGATTTAGAAGAAGATATGTTGATTTAATTGTTAATGAAGATGCTAGACGTGTTGCTTTTGCAAGACCTAAAATTATTAGATCAATACAAAATTATTTGGATAATTTAGGTTATGTAGAAGTGGAAACACCTGTTTTGTCTCCTATTTTAGGAGGCGCTGCAGCTAGACCTTTTGTTACTCATCATAATACTTTGGATATGGATTTTTATCTTAGAATTGCTACAGAACTTAATTTAAAAAGACTTTTAGTTGGTGGTATGGATGCAGTTTATGAAATTGGTCGTCTTTTTAGAAATGAGGGTATGGATAGAAATCACAATCCGGAATTTACGACAATTGAGGTTTATAAGGCATATAGTGATTTAGAAGGTATGATGGATCTAACGGAAAATTTGATTGCTAATGCTGCTTTGGCTGTTAATGGTACGACTGATATTACTTGGAAAGGTCATTCTTTTTCGTTAGCACCTAAGTATAAGAGGGTAAAGATGGTCGATGCGATTAAAGATGTTACAGGTGTTGATTTTAGTAAACAAATGACATTTGAAGAAGCGAAAGATATAGCTATTAAACATGAGGTTGAAGTTGAGGATCATTTTCAATATGGTCATATTGTTAATGCTTTCTTTGAAAAATTTGTCGAAGAGACAATTATTGAACCTACATTTGTTTATGAGTATCCAATTGAAGTTAGTCCATTAGCTAGAAAAAATGAGAAAGATCCTAGGTTTACTGATCGTTTTGAATTGTTTATTTGTGGTGGTGAGTATGCTAATGCTTTTACGGAATTAAATGATCCAATTGATCAATATCAGAGATTTGAAAACCAATTAAAAGAAAGAGAACTTGGTAATGAAGAAGCTAATGAGATGGATATTGATTATGTTGAAGCTTTAGAGTATGGTATGCCCCCTGCTGGTGGAATGGGTATGGGAATTGATAGATTAGTTATGTTACTTACAAATAGTGAAAACATTAGAGAAGTTATTTTGTTCCCACATATGAAGAAAAAGCAATAGAATTACAGTCTTTTATTAGACTGCTTTTTTCTTTTAGTAGTTGGATTTTTTAATTTTATATAAAAAATGTCGGTCATAAGCGACATTTTTTTATTTTTTTTATAGAATTATGATAGAATATAGGTATGTAAGGAAGGTGGAATAATATGAGTTTAGATGAATATGAAAGAGCTGTAACAAGTAATATTGATTATAAATCTGCATTAGAACTTAATAAACCTAAAAGTTGGTTGAAATCTGTTTCTGCTTTTGCTAATACTAAAGGTGGTATTATTTTGTTTGGTGTTGATGATAAGACACATAAATTGGTTGGTTTAGATAACATACAATTTTTGTCTGAAAAAATATCTGAATTAATAAATGATAAAATTAAGCCAATACCTAGATATGAAATAAGTACTTTTATTGAAGAGGGAAAAGATTTATTAGAATTAAAAGTTGGTGATGGTCCACTTATGCCTTATTATGTTGTAATGGATGGTAGAAAGGAAGCTTTTGTTAGACTTGGCAATCAAAGTGTTATTGCATCTGAAAGTATTTTGAATAATTTAATTCTTAAAGGTAAAAATTTAACTTTCGATGCTTTACCTTCTAAGTATAAAGTAGGTGATTTAAGTTTTACTTTATTCACAGCAACTGTTAAGGATAAGACTGGTAATAATTTTAATGATAGAAAAGATTATATATCATTTGGTTTATCTGATTATAATGATACTTTAACAAATGCTGGTGTATTACTTAGTGATCAGGGCGTTTTAAAACAGTCTAAAATTGTATGTACAAGGTGGAAAGGTTTAAAAAAGGGGATTATTTTAGAAGATACTTTAGATGATAAGGAATATACTGGTAGTCTTATTTCGTTATTATCTAATGCAGAGTTATTTATAAAAAATAATTCAAAGCAATCTTGGAAAATAGTAGGTATGGAAAGAAAAGAATTTAATGATTATCCCACTACTGCATATAGAGAAGCTATTGTAAACGCATTGATTCATCGTGATTATCAAATTCTTGGCTCTGAAATTCATGTTGATATGTTTGATGATAGACTTGAAATTATTTCTCCTGGTGGTATGTTTGATGGTAGTTTAATTCAAAATTTGAATATTAGTAATATTCCTTCGATGAGGAGAAATATTATTATTTCTGATATTTTTAGTAGATTACATTATATGGAAAGAAGAGGTAGTGGATTAAGTAGAATTGTTGAAAGTTATGATGATTTTGTTAAAAAACCTAAGTTTATATCTGATTCTTTATCTTTTATGGTCATATTACCTAATAAGAGTTATAAAGCAGATGAGAGTGGTAATGATATTAATATTGTTAATGATAATGATTTGTTTTTAATTAAATTATATAAAAAAATAGAAAAATTTCATGTTAAATCTATTACTTTAAATCAAATTAAAATTATTTTTAATGAGTTTGGTTTTAATAAGTCTTTTGTTCGTGATGATATAAAAAAAATATTGAATGTTAAAGATACAAGGGCTACTAATATTATTTCTTTACTTTTGGAAATGAATTTAATTATTAAAATAGAAGGTACTAAGTATAAATTTATTAAGTAGAATTAAAAAAATGTCGGTCATAAGCGACATTTTTTATGTAAATGTCGGTTGTAAGCGACATTTTTTGAAAATAAATATAAAATTATCTTTGTTATAGTTGTTATTTTATTATTATGTTATTTTATATTGATTTTTTCTTTATTTTTGGGAAAAAAAGGGATACAACCTTTTAATTATATGGTATAATCTTATATGAGGAGGGATGATATGAAAAAACATAGTTTGCTAAAAGTATTAGGAATAATTTTATTACTTATTGTAATTACTACATATTGTGTAGCTGGCCGAAGTGGTGAAATTACTTATCTTGGACTTGGAGATGTCGCTGTTAATTATATTCAATCTTTCTATTATTTCTTTGATACTGCTTTATTTGTTATGGTAGTAGGAGGTTTCTATGGTATTTTAAGTAAAATGGGAGCCTATAAGAAATTACTTGATATGATTGTTAGTAAGGTAAAAAAGCATAGTAAAATATTTATTTTTGGTATAAGTGTTTTATTTGCTTTGGTATCTGCTTTAACAGGTATTTCTGTTCCTTTATTTATCTTTGTTCCTTTTGTTGTATCTATTATTTTATTACTTGGATATGATAAATTAGTAGCAATGTTATCTACAATAGGTTCTATTATAGTGGGAATTATTGGTGGTATTTTTGTTACATTTAGGGATCCTAATTCTTATTATTCTGTTTATTATACAACTTTTGAAGAATTTGTGGGAGCAGATAAGTTTTCAAATTGGATATTCCAACTTATATTACTTATTTTAGGAATTGCTCTTCTTATTTTCTATGTTAATAGACATATTAAGAATGTGGAGAAGAAGAAAGTTAAATATGATTTATCTGATAATAGTGATGTTTTGATTACTGAAGTTAAGGGTAATTATAAGGATATTAAAACTTGGCCTTTAATTGTTATTTTTGCTTTAATTGCTATTTTACTTATTCTTGGTTTATTACCTTTTGCATCATTGTTTAATTTATCAATATTTAATGATTTTCATACTTGGCTTACTGGTCTTAAGATTGGTGATTTTGCAGTATTTAATAGTGTTATTTCAGCAAACTTTACAGCATTTGGTGAATGGGGTAATTTAGGTGCATATACGATGCCTATGATTATGTTAGTTTTCTTAGCACTTATTATCAAATTTATTTATCATATTAAGTTTAATGATTTAATTGATGATTTTGTTAATGGCGTTAAGAAAATGGTTCCTGTAGCAGCTTTAGTTACTCTTGCTTATGCTGTTTTGGTATGTTCTTACAATAATGGCTTTACGGAAACATTAATTAATAATATTACTGAAGCTGTTGGTGGATTTAATATTGTTGTTGATGCTCTTATTACAATGATAGGTAGTTTACTTCATACTGATTTGTATTATGCAGCAGCAGGAGTATTTACACCCGTTATTAATGCTATTACTGATGAGAGTGTATACCAATTATTAGCTCTTACCTTCCAAAGTTTCTATGGTTTAACTATGTTGATTGGACCTACTAGTATTTTACTTATTATTGGTCTTAGATATATGGATATTCCTTATACAACATGGGTTAAATTTATATGGAGATTTGTTTTAGGGCTATTCTTAATTATATTTGTGGTACTTCTTATTGCATCACTTATATAAAAATAAAGGTTCTACACGATTTGGTGGGAACTAAAAAATAAGTTTTCTGACGAAATGTTGGGAAACTTTTTTTAAATTCTAGACGATTTGATGGGAGCTTTGCTTGCGTTATCAACAAGATATGATGGGAACTTATTATTTAATCTTTTCG
>CALVUN010000008.1 GCA_944363595.1 uncultured Bacilli bacterium | reverse complement strand
GTTGATAAAAATTACGAATATCAAAATGAAATCATTTTTGGTGATTTAAAAGATAAAGATTTCTATACCCTTAATGTTGTAAGTTTTGATGAAGAAATTGTCGATGATAAAACTGGTGAAGTTATTATAAAAAATTTTTCTTATGTTACTTCTTTAGAAATAACTAATAAGAATAAAGAAGATATTGTTTTATTAGGTAGAAGAAGATGGAAGATTGAAAATAAAGGATTTAAAGAGCAAAAATCAGATATATTAAATATTACAACATATATATACTAAAAATTGTAATGGTACTAAAAATATCTATTTATTAATTCAATTTGCTCATACTTTTCTTAATTTATTAAACTATGGCGATGTATTAATTTTGAGTTTAGAAACAACAAAAAATGAAGTAAGCGACCTTATTAAAATAGCACTTACCTCATTTGTCATACATCTTAATATGAATCGCAAAATTCAATTAAGATTACCATAATTATACCACATTGTTCTTTGAAAGTATACCCCTTTTTTTAAAAACGCATTTTTTGCGTCTTTTTGTCGTGTAATTAAAAAGAAGAAAAATTTATTTTTCGTTGATAAAATATAAATTTCTTCTTTTTTTATCTATTTTTACTAATAACTATTAAATTTATTCTATTTTACTGAAAAAGAAAAATAATAAACATAAAAATCTTTATAAACCCATTAAATAACAAAAAAAAAGATAGATAAGTAATTAATAAAATCAATATAATATATTTTATTAATTATCATCATCTTCTAAAAAATAATTAACTAATTTTAAATAGTTATCTTAACTATTCAAACAAATATCAATAAGACATCATATATATCTACCATTTCATCATAACATCCACAATTGTATTAACCTCATCTTTAAAAATCTTTGTAATCATGTATAAACCATAACTAACTTTTTCTATAAAATTGAATTTGGGACTTATAAATATTAAGTTCTACTAATTCACCCATTTACTTTTGTACATACATTTCAACATTTTGCCGAACAAAAGTAAAAATAATTTTCTTAAATTGTCGAAAAAATTAATTTTAAAGTTAAATTTTAGTTTTGTTGTTAAGTAAAATTTAGTTATGTAATCAATCCCCATAAAATCTTTATAAACCAATTAAATAACAAAAATAGTGTTATTTTTCTTAAACACTACTTTTTATTTTCTATTTTTATCATCTTTTCAACAAGTTTTCCAATATTTGTTCCCAAATTATTTTTCAATCCACAAATATTTTCTTCATAATTTTTTTCTCTTAATATAGCATCATAAACATTTTCTTCAAATGGTTCAAAAGAAAATTTTGTTTTACTATATTTACAAATATCATGTAATCTTTTTTCAAGATATCTTCGAGAACTATTAATCTTTGGATTTTCAAACATTTTCTTATTATCTTCATATTCGATCTCTTTAAAATGCAATAACAACCAAAATTCAAAATTAGGATTACTAACAAATAAATTAACATTATTTTCATCACAAAATTTTATTACTTCATCATACTGTTCCTCAGTAAAACTGTCTTTATCACGATCTATTACCATATTTAATGAATCTGTAGTTGGTGAATAAGTAACATCTTGTGCAAGAAAATATAAAGAAAAATGAGCAGCTAAATCTTTATAAATCTCACTTTTAAATAAATGCATAAACAACTTTTCTAATTCTTCATAAGGTATTTTATAATTATTTGATTTATAAATTTTATCCAATTCATCATTTATTGTATTCAAATTTATTTTACCAGGATTCTCATGATTCCAGTTTGCAATTTTATTTTTTAATT
Source organism: uncultured Bacilli bacterium (assembly GCA_944363595.1). Classification (GTDB taxonomy): domain Bacteria; phylum Bacillota_I; class Bacilli_A; order RF39; family UBA660; genus CALVUN01. The sequence goes on along the minus strand of CALVUN010000008.1, from coordinate 16,517 downwards.
CTGCAACAGAAACTTCGAAATCTCCTTTATTTAAAAATTCCTGCAATAATTTTATTAAATATGTTGGATTACTATTTCCTAAATTAGCATAGTCCCTCAATATATTAATAATAGTTACATTTTCTGATATAATTGATTGATTTAATTTTTCAAAATATCTAGGTTCTGTAGTTTGACCTTCAGAAGCAATAAAATATTTAGGTCTATAATTTTTTTCCTCTGATAGTCTTTCTTGTGCAAAAGGCTCTTTAATTCTCATAATCAGTATTAATATTGGCTATTGCGCCAAATCTACCTTCCATATATGCTTTATCAATCTTTCTATCAAATCTTGCAACATCCTTAAATTCTTCTAATGAATAAATTTTTGAATCACCATTTTCTGATTTTTCAGCAAACCATATCTCATCTCTTCTTACTAAATCAAAATCTAAAGTTTTTAACTCATGTGTTGTAATAATTAATTGGTTACTAGTATTTGATTTCAAAAATATTTTTAATAATCCATCAACCAAAATAGGATGTAGACTACTATCTAATTCATCTATTAAAAATAGTTTGTTTTTTGAAAGTAAAATATCAATTAATTCAAGTATTCTAATAGTCCCATCAGATTCTTCATACGTTCCAAAAGAGCTATCACTATTTTTATGTTTAAATTTTAATGTATTTACATCATAAGTTCCATCTGTTTGTTTTTTTATTGTATATAAATCATTTTCAATTCTTAAAGTACAACTAATTTTATTAAATCTTGATGTCAATAAATCTATATCATGCATTAAATCAGCATAAACATTATCTGGCAATTTAGCTTGAATATTTTTTATATCTATCTTTTCATTATCTATATCAGTTATATTAATATCTAATGCCTCTAATATTTCAAGTATCTTATCTTTTCTTTTATAATAATCAATATCAAACAATTTATGCGTTTGTGGTTTAATAATAATCATATCAAACATAAAAAATCTATATACACTAAGAATATCATCAAAAAAATCATCATCACTTTTAGACATTGAAATTCTTCTTATTATTTCCTTTAAAAATAATTCAGATCTATTATTTTTCATTTCTGTAAGACAATTTGAAAATATACTATTAGTTTTTTTATAACCAGTATTACTTAAATTTCTTTTTAAATCACGCTCAAAAATAACTTTTTCAGTACTTTTAGTCATATCAATAAGCCATTCTGACATAATTTCTTTTTTTGAAATATTAATCTCAAAACCATATGAATACAATTTATCATTCAAAGCAATTTCATATTCAAAATATGAATCTTCATTATTTAAAATCTCTGATCCCCTATAATATAAATTATTTATTAAAGTTCCAATACCCTTACTTATAACAATTTGTGCCATACTCAATGCTAAAATAAAATTTGATTTTCCTGATCCATTAGCGCCAAACATTCCAGAAAATTTTAAAACCTTATGTTTCCCAATTTCCACAATATGATTATCATTACTCCTAACTTTACCTGCTAATAAAGAAAAATGCTGTAAATCTTTAAAAGATTTAAAATTTTTAACTTTAAAACCTATTAGCATATTTATTCCTCCTATCATCTATTCTTTTACATTATATTATATTTTTTCTCATTTGTGAAGACTATTATACACATTTTATTATATTTTTCAAGCATTTTATGTGTTTTTTTCACATTAAATCCTTTTTTATTAATTTATTAAATAAAAAAGTAACTATACCCTTTTATCTTATTTTTTTCTTACTAATCTTACTATAAATACTAAAAGACTTGTCACTAGCATCATATACCATCGATATAATATCATCCCTAACAATAATACTATTAATACCACTTAAAATATCATCAAGTTCATCCTTAATACATTCAAGCATATTATAACTCATTGTTTCCAAACAAGAAGCTAAATAACATTTTCTAATCTTATAATCATTTTCATTACATAACATAAATAAACGATAAATTAATAACTTAAAAAAATAAACAGAATACATAATATCACTAGTATTTTCATAATCATACCATCTATTATAATCAAAGCAACATATAAGAAATTCATCTTCCCTTTTAATTAACTTATTAATATCCATATCTACCATAAGTAATTCTTTTTCTAATCTAGAATTAAGCTTAATAAGTCTAAACTTTTGTTTAATCAATAATAATTTTATATTCATATCATTACAATTATCTATTTCAACTTGTAATTTCTTAATAAATAACAACAATTTTCTATCTTGAATTAAATAAAAATAATCCTTATTTAAAGTATTATCATACTTAAATAAATCCTCCCAAAAAGAAACATTACTATTATCAAAAATATAATTAATATATAATGTCCTTTTCCCCTTTTCATCATTAATCCTATTAAATATCCTATCTCTAATATCCATATCTTCATTTAAAAAATTATTAAAAGAATAAAAATACAAATTATCTTTATCATATAACTTATCTTCAATTTCTCTAGTCATCTTCAAATAACTAATAACTTTAAAATAATCATCTCTCTTATTATATAATTCACATTTAATTAAATCATCATATAAAGAAAATATATTATTTTCAATCAAATAAAGTTCCTTATAACTATTAATCCTATTCAAAATTATCACCCCCATTAAGCAAAAATATCATATCATAAATGAAAAATCATGTCAAAATAAAATATTAACCAAATAAAAAGTAAGTATACAATTAAGATACCTACTTTAAACTAAATTTTTACAAATTTTATAAACTAAACTCCATCTGAGAATGTTGCTGTAACACCAGTTCCTGAAGCACTATTGAATGTAACAGTACCAATATAAGCACCTTTATCAACATCAGATTGATCATTTGTAGTTTCACTTATCCATATCAACAAATATAAGTCTTTAGCTTCACTACCTTGTAATAAATAATCATTTTTCCAAGTAGTTGTCTGCATAGCATTAGCACTACCAATTAAAGTTGCATCTGTTTGACTAGTAATTTCTGCCCATTTCAAGTTAGTAAAGATACTATCACCTTCACCCTCTTCAACAGCGGCAGTTTGTAAAGATAAAGTACCATTTAATGAAACAGCAGCATCACCACGATTAGTAATAGTTACTTTATAAAGTTGACATACAGCATTACCATTAGAATCAACACAAATATCACCATCTGTACCTGTTAATCCTTTTTGTAAATCAGTATCTAACATAGGTACTAATCCACTATCAGGCTCATTACTAACCTTAGTAACTACTAAATCAATACCCGTAACAGCAGCATTACCTTGAATTGTCGTATTATCACTTGCTGTAGCAGTGAAATAAGCGTAAGTAGCACCCACTATCGTAATAATTAATGTAGCAACACCCAAAATACCAAACAACATACCTCCTGAATCTTTTCTTTCTTCTTGAGATTCATTTTTCTCAATATCTTTGTTTTCCATAATATCCTCCTTCTATTTTCATATACAATGATATCAGAAGAAAGAAAAAAAATCAATATAAATGATTAAAAAATAAAAAAAAGTTACTACTTAGTCCTAAAATAACGAATTACTTAAAATTTATTATTTTAAAGCTGACTAGTAACAATAAAACTGAAATTTAACTTTAAAATTAAGGGTTCAAAAAATACCATTTCATAAATTTTCCTTAAGGAAAATTTATGAAAAAAAATATTGTGATGCAAAAAAAGAGGTAATGATTTTAATAGTTATAAACTTTAATATAATTAAAAAACAACTATTTATTTTTTAGTTGTTTTCTTATATTCTTCATATAATTCTTTAAAACGATTAAAATGAATAATTTCCCTCTGTCTTAAATATAAAAGAGGTCCAATTACATCCATATCATCAGTTAAATTAATCAAATTCTCATATACAGCTCGTGCTTTTTGTTCTGCTGCCATATCTTCAGATAAATCAGCTACTGGATCTCCTGTCGAAGCAAAATAAGCTACTGTAAATGGAACACCATTAACATCTGTAGGATACAAAGATTTACCATGAGCAGCATAATTAGTATCCATTCCCGCTTTCTTAAGCTCATCAATTGAGGCATCTTTAGTAAGTTGATAAATCATCGCTGAAATCATTTCAACATGTGCAAGTTCCTCTGTACCAATATCCGTAAGTAAAGCCTTTCCTTTCTCATCAGGCATTGTATATCTTTGATTCAAATATCTAAAAGCAGCAGCAAGTTCACCATTAGAACCACCATATTGTTCGATCAAATATCTAGCCATTTTTAAATCTTTCTTTTTAATATTAATAGGATACTGTAATATCTTTTCATATTTCCACATTACTTTTGCACCTCCCATGGCCATGGCTTATCATCATAATTCCATCTATCAGTAGAAGCCACCATACTATCACGACTAATTGGGCCAAAACGTCTTTCAAAATTACCAAGAGCAATATTATAATTCTTTAAATATTCATTATATAAATTAAGCATATCTTTATTATTAGGATAAACATCTAAATATAAAGCAATATCATTCATAGCAAAAGCATATTGTTGTACCTTTTGCATTAACTCCTCTCTCTCACTACTACTTCTAATTTCCATTGGCTTATAATTACGATAAGGATCGTACAAATTAGCAAACATATTACCCCTTACCAATCCTAAATAAGAATCCACTACCTTATCATTATTATAATTACTCATCATAAAAGTATTATTAAAAGTATTATTATCAAAAGTATTCATACCAGTATTAGGATTAACCACATAAGGCATAGCCTTAGGATAAATAGCATTTTGACGATAATCATCTAAATAATAATTTTCTTGACTATACATATTTCTCCCCCTCTAACATATAGTATGTTTTCCTAAAAAACATGTATAGGTTAAAACCTAAAAAAAAAATTAATTACTTAATTCTTTCTTATCTCTTTAACTAACTTTCTTTTTAAAATCCTATCCCCATTTTTCATTCCTGTACCCAAAGCAGCAACTTCAACACCAGTCTTATCTTCTAACCAATCAAAATAATTTCTAATATATCGATTAAAATAAAAATCATCAAAATTACCCTTTTGTTCATAATATTCATAATCTAAATGTTGAAAAAAATTCAAATATAAATAAGATGGCGTATTAATCATACAATTTCTCTTAAGCTTTTCAATATCCAAATCAAAAACTCTTCTTTCCATCTGCGTTACACTAGTTTTTTCTGATTGATCAATAATCACATTAGAAGAAAATTCACTACTATACATAGGTAAATCAATTAAACTAGTCTCATATTCAAAAAAACCTCTTGTTTTATACATAAGTCTTTCAAGTTCCAAAGCTTGAAGTAATGTAATATCACTAATTTTCTTTTTTCGATAATCCTTACCAAATAATTGTAACAAAGTTGTTTCTGAAGAATGGCCTAAATATTTTTTAATTTTTCTTTCTCTCATATGATTTTTATAACATAAAACATCACCATTAAAAGGATATTGACCATACATCGAAGCAAGATTAATTTGTGTCCAAGTAAGTTCTTCCCCTCTTCCATAATCACCAGTATAAATAACATCTCCTGCCTTTGTTACATTACTTATCCTAATAGGAAAAGGCCTAATTACCATAATTGTTTGAAGTAATCTTTCACTAGATATTCCAGAATCCGCCAAAAGTTGCATCGTCGAAACATTTCTACTAGTAACATAAGGATAATTACCACTATGATTTAAAGACAAATCACATCCCTGTGCCCCTTCTAACATAACATATTCATAATCATTATCCAAATGACTATATAATCTATCTAACCATTCCTCATTAGAACATCTAATAGCCTGTTTATAAGTCTTAAAGAAATTAAGTTCACTATCTCTCATAATTTTATCTTTCGAAATAGCGCCACATCCTTTAAAAGTAGAACCACTCTTAACATGTTCTCTTTCATATTGCTTATGTCTTTCCTCTATTAAAGGAACTAATTCATGTACATAAATTTTTCTATCACCTAAATACTTACTAACTTTATTATATTCATCTTTAAATATCTCCATATCGATAGCCGATCCCGGTCCAATAAATAACTCCGTCTTAGGATTAACACAAGAAACAGGAATATTTCTAAATACTATCTTTTCTCCTTTATCACTAACAAAAGTATGACCTGCATTAGGCATACAATTAGTAATAGAAGCACCTAAATTAACTTCTTTATCTAAAGCAATTTCCCCTACTACTTTAGCTTTACCACAACTACCAGCAGCACCATCAATAACCGATATAACATTCTTTATCATAAAATCCCCCCAACTAATTAAGATAAAACTATTATATCACAAAGAATAAGAAAAAAGATAACTATTTCATTAATATTTATCTTACTTAATTCTTACTAATGAGTGAATATATTAATTCATTAAAATCATCTCATTTTTGTTCTTTATATTATAATATTTAAAGTGCAAAAAAAGCAATTTAAAGTGCAAAAATTGCACTTTAAAAACTAAATTAAATTAAAAAAAGAATAGTTACCCATTCTTTTACACACTTAAAGTATTATCCATATTCTATTCTTTTTTCCGTTAGTTCTTTTTATAATACCCTTTTCTTGCATTTCTTTCATTATTGTTTTTACAGTTCTAACTGACTTACCAATTAACTTAGCTATTTCCTCTTGTTTAATTGATTCATTATTCCTAATAATATTTATAATTGCCTGTTCTTCTAAAGTATAATTATTAACTTTAAATTTTTCCTTATTATTTTCATCTCTATAATCTATATGTGTATATCTATTTTTAAGTTCATAATTAGCATCACTTAATAAATTAAAGAAAAACTTTTCTAAATAAGATGTATCTTCAAAAATATTTTTTTCAAAATTTTTATAATTAGCTCTAACTAATGAATTTCTAAAATACCAAGAATTTTCTGCAAAAACATCATCATTTATATTAAATCCAAATGTTCTTAAATATTTTATAATAAAAACTGCAGTAGTTCTTGTATTACCTTCACAAAAAGGATGAACTTGCCATATATTTGAAGTAAATCTAGCTATATGCTTAATTGACTCCTCTAATGACAAATCCTTATAAGAAAAGTTCTTTTCCTCCTTTATATCATATTCTAAAGTTTCTTTTATCATATTATAAGATGAATATATAACAGTATCATCATTCAATATCCACTCTTTTTTAGTAAAATTATAATTTCTTATTTTACCAGCTTCTTTATAGATTCCTTTAAATAACCTTAAATGAATGTTAATAAGTTCTAAAACATTAAAATTAAAACCTTCTTCACTTAAAATTTCTGTTATTCTAACCGCTACTTTATCTGCCTCTTCACTATTTTCAATTTCTTCATTTTTCCTATTATCAGATATTTTATAATATTCATCAATTCTTTTCTTTACTTCATCAATATTAATATTCCCCTCAATATGCTCTATAGCAGTATCAATTAAATACTTTGATGGTCTTAACCCATCAACATCTTGAAGTCCAATAGCAATTTTCCAAATTTGAGCTTTTTCTTTTTTATTTGGTTCATCTTGTTTTATATATTCTGATAATTCAAAATTCCAATTCTCTTTTTCTAACATAAATTATCACTTTCCTTATAAGAAATATTATACTATTAAAAGTGCAAAAATTGCACTTTAAAAACTAAATTAAATTAAAAAAAGAATAGTTACCCATTCTTTTTAGCATCAAATTTCTTTCTTTGTTCCGTATTCAAAATACTCTTTCTAAGTCTAATAGACTCTGGCGTAATTTCAACAAGTTCATCAGTATTAATATAATCAAGACAATATTCTAAAGTAAGAGGTCTAGGTCTTTTTAAAACAACTGTATGATCAGATCCTGCTGCTCTTGTATTAGTAAGTTGTTTACCTTTAACAACATTAACCGCAAGATCATTTTCCCTATTACATTCACCGACAATCATACCCTCATATACTTCACATCCAGGTTCAATAAACATAACACCTCTATCTTCTAAATTACCAATTGCATAAGCTGTAGCCTTACCATTTTCCATAGAAACAAGTACTCCTAGTTTACGTTCACCTACATTAACATTTTCAACAGGCATATATTCATTAAAAGTATGATTAATAATACCATAACCTTTAGTCATCGTCATAAAGTCAGTACTAAAACCAATTAAACCACGTGATGGAATAACATAATTAAGTCTAACTAAATTATTAACATTAGTCATGTTTTCCATTCTAGCCCCTCTTAAACCTAAAGCCTCAATTACATTGCCAACATTCTCTTCAGGTACTTCAATTTGAACGTCCTCATATGGTTCACATTTAACACCATCAATTTCCTTAATAATAACTTCTGGTTTAGATACTTGAAGTTCATAACCTTCTCTTCGCATATTTTCAATTAAAATACCCAAGTGCAATTCACCACGACCTGATACTGTCCAACTTTCATTACCTGATTGTTCAACTTTTAAACTAACATCTCTTTGTGTTTCTCTAAATAGACGATCCCCTATTTTAGAAGCTGTAATAAATTTACCTTCTTTACCAGCAAAAGGACTATTATTAGTCATAAATGTCATTTTTAAAGTAGGTTCATCGATTCTTAAAATAGGTAAAGCCTTTTCCTTACCAATATCACATACAGTCTCTCCAACAGAAATATCCATAAGTCCTGCGATAGCAACAATATCTCCTGCATGAGCCTTTTCAATTTCAATTCTTTTTAAGCCAAGAAAACCAAATAACTTCTGAATTCTAAAATGCTTAATACTACCATCTAAACGAACACAAGATACCATTTCATTAACTTTAATTTCTCCAGATTTAACAAGACCAATACCAATTCTACCTACAAACTCATTATAATCTAATAAAGCAGGTTGAAATTGCAAATCACCATTAACATCAACATCAGGTTCAGGTATTTCATCGATAATTAAATTAAATAAATCATCATAATTATCATGTTGTGTATTAATATCAGGATCTAAACTACAAGTACCATTTAAAGCAGAAACATAAGCTACTTTAAAATCAAGTTGTTCATCAGTTGCCCCAAGTTCAATAAATAGATCAATAACTTCATCTAAAACTTTATCAACTCTAGCTGTAGGTTTATCCACCTTATTAATAACAACAATAGGTTTAACTTTAGCATCCAATGCTTTTTTAAGAACAAACCTTGTCTGTGGCATCGTACCTTCATAAGCATCTACTAAAAGTAAAACACCATCGACCATGTTCATAATACGTTCTACTTCACCACCAAAATCAGCATGACCTGGAGTATCTAAAATATTAATTCGATAACCATTATAATTAATCGCTGTTGTCTTAGCTAAAATAGTAATACCACGTTCTCTTTCAATTGCATTAGAATCCATTACCCTATCTTCAACTTGTTCATTTTCTCTAAATGTACCTGATTTCTTAAGTAATTGATCAACAAGTGTTGTTTTACCATGATCAACATGTGCAATAATTGCTACATTTCTAATTTTCATATCCATAAAAATTCACCTCTTTTAAAACATACCGATTAATTATATCACACTTTTATAAAAAAAACAAAAAATTAGATTAAAACACCTATTAGTAATTTTAATCTAATTTTAATTATTAATAAATTATATACCTATAACTACATACTCATTGTTTTAGCATGAAGTTTTTTAATACATACACTAGCAGCAATTAAACCTAATACAAGTACCATTGCACTTACTGTAATACCATCAAAAGTACTAGGATTTTTAACTTCTTCACTAGGTGTAGTAGTTGTTTCATCTAAAGGTACATAAAAACCATTTTCATCTTTAACTAATGTAACACCATTAGCCATATATTCAGATACATCACTTGAGAAAGTACCATTATTAATTACATCTTTCTTAGCGTAATCATTAATAACAACACTATCCTTATCTTCTGGACTAATGAATGTACCATTATTGATAGCTAAAGAAGTTACATAAGACTTACTAGCAGCAGGTGTTCCATTTGATACTGAAACTCCTTCATATAAAGCATTACCATTTTCACTAGTAATAGTACCTCCATTTACTACTAATGATACACCATCACTGTATTCATCATTACTTGTAATACTAATTGCAGCACCTGTATCATCAGTACCATCATTTCTAGCACTAGCAGGATCTCTATATGCACCAGTAGCAGTAATTTCACCACTATTTACAGTAATAGTACCTTCCTTAATAGCAATAGCGGTCTCACCAGTAATAACAGGACCAGTAGAACTATTTCCAATAACTAGAACACCAGTTTGACCATGATGAATAGCAACAGCATCTCCACCAACTTGAGCACTACCTTGCATATCATGTGCTAAAATAGTACCACCATAAATATATATTTCAGTGTTTTCTGTTCCATCAGTAGTATTTTGTAAAATACCAGATGATGCAGCCTCGATAGTACCACCATTCATAGTAAGAATAGCCATACCTTTTTCACCACTACCATTTACTCTAACACCATTATATCCAGTAATTTTACCACCATTTATTGTAACAGTAGCACCATATGCATCATTTGGAGCAATATTAGCCATATCGATCGCAGCGGAATTCTTAGAAGCAATTGAAGCAATAACTTCTCCATCATTTAAAGTAAATGATGCATTATTACCAACATTGTTTCCCCATAACTTAATTGTTCTTGCACTAGAATCAGTTTTAGTAGAAACAACTTTACCACCATTCATAATAACACTAGCTTTAGAAGTATCATCATTAGTAACAGGATTAATTTGAATAGTACGATCTAAACTTTCAACCGTAATCTTATCTAAAGTTAATTCACCATTAGTAACTAAAATACCACGATTAGTACTATTAGTAACAGATCCAGCAGTAGCGCTACTATCAGTTAAAGTAAATTCACCTCCTACTTTGTTAAATTCAATAACATATTGATCACCATTCATAGTAATATCATGACCATTTAAGTCGATAGTAACATTCTTACTAACAACAACTTTAGTAGTTAAAGTAATATCTTCATTTAACTTAATAGTATCATTTTCTGCTATATTAGTTAAAGCATTACTTAAACTATCATAAGTACAATCACTACTACAAACAGTAACTTCTTGAGCATTTACCATACTAGGTAAAACAAATATTCCACATACCAAAACCAAAACCAAATTAAATAACTTTTTCATTTTTTTCTCTCCTTTCTATAATAAAGATACCACAATCATATATTATTAGTCAATAATTTAAAACTAAAAAATAAAAATAGAAAATAGTGACAAGTAAATCACTATTTTCTTCTAAATTCCATAAAAGTAATTAAATAAAGAATAGAACTAACAATAACATATACACCAATTACTTTTAAATAAATATCAATACTAAATATAGGTTTAAATAAAAGTAAAATACCAATTAAATAAGATACTAAAGAAATAATAAAATAAAACCAATTATTCTTAATTTCTTTATCCCTAAAAAACTTAACTAAAGTAATAGTACCCATTACAAAAGCATATAAAGAAAACATAATAGGTAAAAATACTAATAAAATAGTATAATACACATATATAAATAAAGCTAACCATATTGATACAACACCAATAATTAAATTAAAATAATTATCATATTTATAACTCTTACTAACTAAAAAACTAATAATTTCAATTACCCCAATAATAGCAAATATAGAAACTAATAAATAATTAATAGTTAAAAGAAAACTATCAGTAGCAAATAATAAAACACAACCTATAGCAATACTTAAAATAAAAGCAAGTAAAAAACTAAAACCTCCTACTTTTTTCTCTTTAACAACTACCTGATTCTTGGACACTACATACACCTCCAATAACACTATTAATACCATCCAAATATATATTATATAATTCATTTCTTTGTTCTTCATTAAGACTAATACTAGGATCTTCTTGACTATCTACTGTCGATAGATGATAATCAACTATCTTACCATTTTTAACAAATATAACCATAGGAACATATAATCTCTTTTCATTAAGATTAACTCCATCTATAACATAATCATCTAATACACTATCCATAACTTCTAATAGATCATCATATAGAGGATCACCCTCATAAGAAGTAACAACTTCACCATCTACTATTTCTTTAACATCTCTAACATCAGTTACATCAACATAATAAATAGTATCTAAAGAAGTACCACTAGAAGCATCTAATAAAACAGGAACAGCATTACGACACCAAGGACAACTAGGATATCCAAAATAAATAACTCCACTATCATTATTAATAATATCAATAGCAGTCTTTAAATCAATATATTTAATAATATTATCACTATCAATATCCATAACTATAGAACTATCATTTAATTCTTCATATTCCATCTCAAATCTCTTACCATCACTTATCCCATTTCTATTAAATATAAAGAATAATACCCCAATAATAACAATAATAACAAATACAACAATAACTTTCTTCATTATAACCTTCTTTCAATAACTAATATAATTATAACCCATTTAATAAATAACATCAAGTATAAATATTGTCAATCATTAATTAAAATGTTAAAATGAAAAAAATCAAAGAAAATACAAAAAATACATCTAAATAATTAAATATTGGATATAATATTATTGCAAATGAAAATTTGCCTGTTTTATGCAAAGTAATTGACTTTTAGCATAAAGTATAGTATATTATTATTGCATTAAATGAGTGCATTAATAAGTAAATGTTAATCGCTTCTAGGTGGTGCGAGCAATAAATGATCCTAGTCGTGAAATGTTAATCGCTTCCGAGTGATGCGAGCAATAAATGATCTCGGTTGTAAATGTATGAAAACTTTATCTTGACTGATAGAGTTTTCTTTTTATTTATGCTATACTATTTATTGGAGTTGATAGCATGAAAGTTCAAACAGGTTATTTATATCATATTAAAGATGAATTTTTTGATAGAATTAACAATAAAAACTTAATGATAAATCACGAAAATGGACACTCTAGACCTTCTTATTTAGCTATTAAAGATAATGATATATTATGGTTTATTCCATTAAGTACAAAAATTGACAAATATAAATCTATTATAGAAAAAAAACAAAAAAAATATGGAAGTTGTAAAACTATATTAATTAAAAAAATAGCAGGTCGCGAACAAGTAATTCTAATTCAAAATACTTTCCCTACATTAGAAAAATATATTCAAAGTAGACATACAGTTGATGGTAAATTTATAAAAGTTGCATCAGCAGTTGAAAAAGAAATAATTAATGATTTTAAATATATGTTGTCTTTAAAATCTAGTGGATTAAATTTATTTTTTACTGATATAGACTATATTAAAAATTTAATGTTAGAAGAATTAGAAACTTCAAATAAATAGTAATTTCTCTATCTTAATAATAGAGATTTTTTTATTCTTGCACAAAAGTTGTGGGATAATCATTTCCTATTCATATTACTATAACTATTAATACTAGAATAATAACTCTTATAGCTAATATAACCCCTACTATATAAATAATTCTTCTTCTTAATATTCCTTCTAATCCTATATCTTTTCTTACTACAAATATTAACTATAGTCTTATTATTAATAACCCTATACCTACTACCTAAAAATACAAAACCATGTCTTATATTAACTATCATACACTTATCTTTATTTAATTTTAACTTATATTCCCTATTCAATATATCTTCTATAATCCTATATACATACCTCAAATACTCTTTATCATGATGAATCAATATAAAATCATCAACATATCTAATATAATACTTAATATGTAAATTATGAACTATATAATGATCTAACTTATATAAATAAAATATAGATAATATCTGATTAACTACACTACCAATACTAAGACCCTTACCATATTCATATAAAGGAATACTATTAATTTCCTTACTTCTATTCTTATCAATATCAATAAGTTTATTTTTAATATTAATAATACTATCATTAATATAACTATCATTAGTACTATCAATAAAATTACAAATCATATCATATTCATCATTATCTAACTTATCAATTAATAATAACTTAAGTACATTATGATCAATACTATAAAAATACTTACTAATATCTAATTTCAAAACATAAAAATCCTTATATTTCTTATTTTTTTCAATATATCTATATAATAACTTAACAGCATAACTATAACCCATATTCTTTCTAGAAGCTACATTCCTAATATCTAAATATTTATTAATTTTAGGAAGTAAAATATATTTAGCCATATAATGACTAATAATCTTACTACTAATATTCATACTCATAATAATCCTATATTTAGGATCCTTAATATAAAATATATTATACTTAATATTAAAATTACTAATATCAATATCCATTAATTTATATAAATTAGAAAATTTATATAAATCATAATAATAAATCTTCTTCTTATTCTTAGTATTCTTACTAATTTCCTTATCATAAATACTAAGTAACTTATCAAAATCAAATATCACTTATTCATCCACCCATATACCATCTTAGTAATAATATTTAACTTTTCAATTCTACTAAGTACTTGTTTCTTACTTAAATATCTATTAATATAACATCTTTCAAAATAATAATCTAACATATTAATATTAGCAATTATATCCAAACATATATTATACTTAATACCCTTATTATTACTATAATTAGCCTTATATATTAAATATAATATATTATAACTAGTAGTATATAATTTATCCTTAATAACTCTATCTTTATTAGGAATATTAATAATAATCTTATCAATACCATTAATAAATTCCTTCATATATTTACTAATTAAAAACCTATCATTATTCATAATATATAACTCTTTCTATATAATCTAATATATTATCTAATTTATTATTATCAAGTTTCTTCAAATTATTAACTATATTACTAATTCTATTATTAATATCAATACTACTTTTAGCTTTAATCAATATATTATCATACCTATTATCTTTATTAATATATTTATCAATTATATTATTCTTATTATAAATAATATAATCTAATTTATTATCTATAAGTATATTAATAACTTTATTAATACCACAAATAGGAAACCCTACTCTATTATTAATAATCTTATAATTACATAAATAACTAATAATAATACTATCATTACCATAACAATAATAAAAACCCCCTTTTATATATAATTTAATCATAATATTCCTTTCTGTTATAGGTAATCGATGTTTACGTATAAACATACCCCTATAACTTTGTTTTAGAGTATAAACTCATGGATAGACTTTGTCCTTTAAAACTCTAATTATATAGCCTTAACCATATAATATACATTATATAAAGGGCTTAAAGGCGAGAAGCGTTAGAATTCGTAACGTTGTTGTTGTTGTTGATATAGCCAGACGTAAACACGAGAAAAACGTTATTCGAATTACTGGAGTTAGGCATATATATAAATCTACCCAATAATAATTACCAATTAATAACCTTAATAATACATATAATTTTTAAGTAATAATCATACATATTATCATTATATCTATTAATCTCTATAATATCTAAATTATTTAATACTAAATAATTAATCCTTTTTCTCTTAATAACATTAGTATTACCATTAAACTTAATATACTTTAAAATATCCCTATCATAACCAAAACTATAATAATTACCCAATCTATATATAATAACCAAATAATCACTATATATATTCTTAGTAAAATTATACCTATTTATTATACTCATGTAGTTTATTCCTAATACTAACCAATTTATCAATATCTAAACACAATAATATACTATTAATATCATCAATAATAATATCAAATTTAACTTTATTATAGCCCTTATATAAATAATTATTATATATTTCACTATCACCATATTCAATATCATTATCAATAACATAACCAATATTAAGCATATTAAGTTTATTACAAACATTTACCTTATTAGTAATAGGAAAACTAACTTTACAATCAACAATCTTATAATTAAATATATAACTAATAATATAACTATCACTATAAAAAGCATAATAAAAATAACCCCTTTTAATAAATATAATCTTATCACTATTATTAACTTTTAACTTATTATATTCTTCTATCATAATATCACCATATCTAATATAATATATACTTTTACTTTAAAACATAAAATATCGGGAATCCCGATATTTTTAACAATACTATAACTAAATATTATATATATAAATTATGAAAATTAACATAATAAAAGAACTAAGAATAATAAATAATATTAAGCAAGAATCAATTGGAAAATACCTAAATTATTCTCAAAATAGATATTCTGAAATAGAAAATAAAGAAAAATATGATATAGATACTTATATTAAATTAACTTTATTATATGATGCTGATATCTATTATTTAAAAGGTATTACCAACAAAATTACACACTTAACTAAAGAAACAAAAGAAAAAATTATTAAAGAATATGATCTAGAAAAGAGGCATCAAAAAATAAAATTAGAAAAAATAAGATACATACACTTTAAATAATTAATATTATTTATTATAACTTAAAAAGTTCAAATAATTAAGTAAAAACAT
>CALVUN010000007.1 GCA_944363595.1 uncultured Bacilli bacterium | reverse complement strand
GATGATTTACATCACAAATTTTTAGATTTTATAACCAAAAATCAAGAATTATTAAGACACTCTCCCTTTTCCAAACTAAGCAAAAATGAAGATATGTATAATTTTCTAAATCACAAAAATTCCCATTTATCTTCCAATACAATTGCCCAAATAATCTATAATTACTTAAAAAATTCCTATACTAATCAAAGACAAGCATATTTTATGCTAAAAGAAAAAAATATTCATGTACAGATTCACAAAAATCAAGTTAGGAATGTCCAACATCAGTCAAATTCACAAAAATTGCCCCCAATAAGTACTGAGAGTGATGATTTAACAATTAAAGAATTACTAAAAGAAGGTAATTATGATGCCATTTATGCCTTGTATGATTCAGAAGAATTAGAAAAAATGGGAATTAACATTGGAGATAGCTTTCGAGGTAGTGAAGTAAGAGGTCATCATCGTTGATTGAAAAATATTTAAACTATTTAGAACATGTCAAAAAATATTCTCAAAATACTATAAGAAGTTATGAACAAGAACTAAGACAATATCAAGATTTTATTTCTAATAAATGTGATATATTAAAAATAGATCATCAAGTAGTTAAAGATTACTTAGTATATCTAAATAAGCAATATAAAAATAAAAACACTATTTCCAAAAAACTAACCACAATAAGAGCTTTTTATCAATATCTAGTAAGAGAAGAAATAATTTCTAGTAATCCCTATGCTGAAATAACCAATCCCAAAAAAGACAAAAGACTTCCTCATTTCATCAAAAAAGATCAATTAGATAAAATGTTTCAAGTACCCGATATGAAAACACCATTAGGTCAAAGAAATCGCCTTATTATAGAGATGCTTTACGCAACAGGAATACGTGTTCACGAATTAATAACCATAAAAATAAAAGATATTGATTTTGCTAATCAAACCATAAAAATATTAGGAAAAGGAAGCAAACAACGTATTGTCGTTTTTGGTCATATATGTAATGATGTTTTAAATATTTACCTAAAAGATGGCTATCAAAAATTAAATAAAAAAAATAGTGAGTATCTATTCTTAAATCACTATGGCAATCAAATAACCGAAAGAAGTATTAGAAATATTCTTAATGATATCATTATCAAAAGTAGCTTAGATTTACATATATCTCCCCATGTATTACGTCACACCTTTGCAACTGATATGTTAAATAATGGTGCAGACCTTATCAGTGTCAAAGACTTATTAGGTCATGAATCACTGAATACAACAAGTATTTATACCCATGTAAGTAATGAACAAATAAAAAAAATATATACATTAGCACACCCCCGAGCTAAAGAATAAAACCAAAAAAGAACATAGTAAAATTAAAAAATTATGTTCTTTTTTCTTGTCAAAGCCACTATAATTTGTTATGATTAAATTGTATCATGAAAGGAGAATGTTGATATGACAAAATATGTATATACCTTCAAAGAAGGAAACAAAGACATGCGAAACTTACTTGGTGGTAAAGGAGCTAATTTAGCCGAAATGACTAATATAGGTTTGCCTGTACCAAGAGGTTTTACCATTACAACTGAAGCTTGTAATAAATATTATGAAGATAAACAAGTCATAAGTGAAGAAGTAAAAGATCAAATCTTTGAAAAATTAAAAGATTTAGAAAAAACAACTGGTAAAAAAATGGGTGATTTAGAAAATCCACTTTTAGTATCAGTTCGAAGTGGAGCAAGAGCCAGTATGCCTGGTATGATGGACACAGTATTAAATCTAGGATTAAATGATGAAGTTGCTGAAAACTTAGCTAAAGTAACTAATAACAAAAGATTTGCCTACGATTCATATCGTCGTTTCATCATGATGTTTGCAGATGTCGTTAAAGGTTATAACAAAAATTCATTTGAAAGAATGTTAGATGAATATAAAGAAAGCAAAAAAGTATCATATGATACTGAATTAGATGCTGAAGATATGTATACAATTACTCAAAAATTCAAAAAAATATATCAAGAATTATCTGGTGAAGAATTCCCTCAAGATCCTAAAGTTCAACTAATAGAAGCCGTAACGGCAGTATTTCGTTCATGGAATAACGAAAGAGCAATCATTTATCGTCGTATGAACGATATTCCATCATCTTGGGGAACAGCTGTAAACGTTCAAGAAATGGTCTATGGTAACATGGGAGATAACTGTGGTACAGGTGTAGCATTTACCAAAAATCCTAAAACAAAAAAAAACAAATTATATGGTAAATATCTTAACAATGCCCAAGGTGAAGATGTAGTCGCAGGTATTAGAACCCCAGAGCCAATATCAAGCTTAGAAGAAAAAATGCCTGAAGTATATGAACAATTTGTAAAGACAACAAAAATATTAGAAGAACACTATAAAGATATGCAAGATATGGAATTTACCATTGAAAATGGCAAACTATTCATGTTACAAACAAGAAATGGTAAAAGAACAGCTCAAGCTGCTTTAAAAATCGCGGTCGACATGGTTGAAGAAGGCAAAATAACCAAAGAAGAAGCACTATTAAAAGTAGAACCAAAATCATTAGATCAATTATTACACAAAACATTTGATCCACAAGCTATAAAAGATGCAAAAGTTATAGCTACAGGTTTAGCAGCATCACCAGGAGCAGGAGCTGGTGCCATTTATTTCAATGCTAGTGATGCTTCCAATGCTACCAAAAAAGGACAAGACACGATTTTAGTAAGACTAGAAACATCACCAGAAGATATTCAAGGTATGAATGATGCCAAAGGAGTATTAACCGTTCGTGGAGGAATGACTTCACACGCTGCTGTTGTTGCTCGTGGCATGGGACGTTGCTGTGTCTGTGGCTGTGGAGAATTAACTGTCGATGAAGAAGCCAAAACACTAACAACCAAAGATGGCAAAGTATATCATGAAGGAGATTCCATCTCACTAGATGGAAGTACTGGTAAAGTATATGATGGCATAATACCATCAGTAGAACCAGAAATAAGTGGTAACTTTGAAACATTCATGAATTGGGCTGATAATACTAGAAAATTAGGCGTAAAGACTAATGCTGACAATCCTAAAGATGCTGCCCAAGCTATGAAATTTGGGGCAGAGGGAATTGGCTTATGTCGTACTGAACATATGTTTTTTGAGAAAGATCGAATTTTTGCAGTTCGTCAAATGATTGTTTCTGAAACCAAAGAACAAAGAGAAAAAGCCCTAGCCAAAATTTTACCAATGCAACGACAAGACTTTGAAGAAATGTTCAAAGTACTAAATGGTAAACCAATGACAGTTCGTTACTTAGATCCACCTCTACATGAATTTTTACCACATACAGATGAAGAAATAAAACCATTAGCTAAAGAATTAGCTATGAAATTTGAAACACTAAAAGCAAGAATAGATTCACTAAAAGAATTTAATCCAATGATGGGTCACCGTGGTTGTCGTTTAGCCATAACATATCCTGAAATTGCCGTTATGCAAACAAAAGCCGTAATTGAAGCTGCTATCAATGTTAAAGAAGAAGGAATTGAAGTCCACCCAGAAATAATGATACCTCTTGTTGGTGATGTCAAAGAGTTAGAATATGTCAAAAACATTGTCGATGAAACAGCTAAAGAAGTAATGAAAGAAAGAAACACCAATATAGAATATAAAGTAGGTACAATGATAGAAATCCCAAGAGCGGCACTTCTAGCTGATAAAATTGCCACTGTTGCCGAATTCTTTAGTTTTGGTACAAATGATTTAACTCAAATGACATATGGATTCTCTCGCGATGATGCTGGTAAATTCCTAGAAGATTACTATCAAAAACAAATTTTTGAAAGTGATCCATTTGCCAAAATAGATGAAGAAGGAGTAGGTAAGTTAATAACAACGGCTGCTCAAGAAGGTCGCAAAACAAGACCAAATATCAGTTTAGGCATTTGTGGTGAACACGGTGGAGATCCAAGCTCAATCGAATTTTGTCATAAAGCCGGTTTAGATTATGTATCATGTTCTCCATTTAGAGTACCAATTGCAAGACTTGCTGCTGCTCAAGCTGCAATACGCAATAAGAATAATTAGTATAAAGTAATTAAAAAATAAAATATATTATAATAAAAAAAGACTAGGATATCATTTATCCTAGTCTTTTTAAATAATAATTAAAATTATATCTATAGTTTATTTTGCTTTTGTTTTTCATCTTCAAAATTACTAGTAATAAAATTAGTAACTTCCATTAAAGCGGGGAAAATACCATTATATAAACAATGCACAGCATTATCAATTTGTGTATAGTAAACTGGAGCTAAATTATGTTCATCTTTATATTTTATAAAATTATAAAAGATTTTATTTTGTTCCATATAAGGAATTAAAGCATCATCCATTCCTTGAATACAAAGCGTTGGTATATTTAACTGTTCAAATTTTTTATAAAAAGTTTGACTTATAAATTCTATTTCCTTTTGAGTATTCATTCCCTCTACAGCATTTCCCATTCTAAATTGTCCACCAGAATTAATAATATTAAATTTCTTTACTCCAAATTCAGATTCTGGCTTTAAAAATACAGCATCAAATGCCAATAATGGAGAAAATAAAGTTAATGACTTAATATTTTCTGGATTTTCAATTGCATATAAACTAGCAACTAATCCTCCCATACAAGTACCAACTAAATGAATGTTAGGAAAACTTTTAATATATTTTAATTGTTGTAGAACTTCTACCAAATCATCTTTCATTTGTAAAAATGACATATCTTTAATAATTGGCCTTTTTATTAAAACTGCCATTTTATCTTTTTCATCTTCATTTAAATTTAAAGATTCAACTATCACATTTAATTTCTTTTTATCATTTTTTAGAAAACAATCAATTATTTCTTTTATAATAGAATTATTAATATTAGAATTAATTCTTTTTATTTCTTGGATCATTTTCTCAATATCTATATTTTTACCACTTTTACCATGATTTCTTTGGTCAATTAATAATATAGCACAATCATCTTTCAAACAATTACTTAAATAATCATAATTTCCTAATTGATTATAATAATTTTTTATTCTTCTATCACCATCTTTAATTACATTCTTTACCCCATGTTCATGATAATCATAACCCCCACTATGAAGCATAATAACTAAATTAGAAGATTCAATATTTCCTATTAAAGCCCCATTAATAAGTAATCCATCGGACATTATAAAGTTAACATTTCCCATATTTCCATCACCTGAAGCTATTTTAAAAAAAATTAATGTTTTTGTCAAAAAAATATAACATAGTTCAGTAAAATAGAGTAAATTTTTTAAAATTAAACAATTTCCATACATAATTTATCATAAATAAAAGAAAGTATTTCTCACTTTCTTTTATCTTGCCTGTCTTTTAATAAGTTTAGCATGTACAACTGTTCTTTCTGTATCAGAATAACAAGTAGACAATGTTAAAATTTTATCATCTACAGAAAGGGATGTATTAAAATCATATAAACTTCTTCCCTTAATTGTATCAAGAAATGTCTGATATTCACTATCACTAGCAAAATCAGTTGTAATATAATAGCTTTCTTCTTTAATCTTATATACACTAAAAATTTGCCATAACGTATTTTCCTTTTCTGTTGAAAGCCTAATAATATGATTATCCTTATTCGTATACCATTCCTCTTTTAAAACTTTACTCAAACTACCAAACATTGTCTTATCAAGTCTACTATGAGCATATAAAATATTATTTTTACTAGTAAGATCCTTATTATTACGATAATCAAGAAATACCCATCCTGCTTCATTATAGCTCTTATCGTAAGAATGATTCAAATAATACTCATTATCAGTTGTCCAAACATAAGGATAATTAATATTAGTATTATTAACATTAATCCATCCAGCTGTATCACTATTTTTTTTAATTAATTCCGTAAAATCAACATTAATTAAAGGAAATTTAATATAATACCAATAATCACTATTACTATCATCAGGTTGATTAACTAGCTCTGTTTGTTCATTATCTTGAATTTCTTCAATATCAGTAGTATCAGTAACGTCCGTTAAAATTTCATTCGCGGTATCACTATCTTTTTTCCAAAAAAAGATATTAACTAAAGAAAATAAAACAACCATAATACATATCAAAGCAAGTACAATCCAAACCCACAATTTCAATGTCCTTTTTACTTTTTTCTTTCTTTTTGCCATACTTTCACCAAAAATAATTATACTAAAAAAGTAAACAAAATGCAATAATTTGACAAAAGGGTAAAAATATGCTATAATCTAAATACACTTAGGTTGGGTGTATAAATAAAGGGGGTTATAAATATGAAAAACAATTATGTTATTGAGTATTTAAACGAAAATGAATTTAGAAAGAAAGAAAGAGCAGTTAAAAAATATAATATGCTTGCTTATAAAAAATTAATGTTTGATCATTATCCAGAATTCCGTGAAGGTATCTTTAAAGGTGTTGTTGTTTCAAAAAACACTAAAGAAAAAATAACAAAATATGAATTAAAGTTACCAACAGATAGTATGTTTGCTAAAGTTCATGGAGAAATAGTCTTACATTATAGTGTCTATGAAAATCAAAGAATAGTAATGCTTGACACAATTACACCAGAAGAAATATTAAATGAAGGACACCAAAAAGAATTATCAACATATAAAGGTGTCATGGTATCTAAGACACATGCTGAAAAAGATATGTTTAAAATCAATTTATTAAATATGCTAGGAAAATAAGATAATTTTACATATTATCTATTTTTCTTGAAAAAAATAAGCTTTTCTTATTCTAACAAAACAAAAAATATGATATACTATATTAGGTAGAAAATTTGAGGTGTTAAGAATAATGAGTTATCAATTAAGAGATAAAGAATACAATTATATAATAAATAACATTATCAATAATAAAGATTTTACAAAAATAGATGGTTGTCGTCATCATGGAATAACAAGATTAGAACATTCACTAAGAGTATCATACTATTCATATAAAGTAAGTAAATTTTTAAAATTAGATGCAAGACAGACAGCTCGTGCTGGTTTATTGCATGACTTTTTCTTGGATGAACAATTAAATAACAAAGAAAAACGTTTAAGTGCTTTTTATCATCCAAAAAAAGCCGTCGAAAATGCCGACTCCATGTTTATCTTAACAGATAAAGAAAAAGATATCATCTATTCACATATGTTTCCACTTATCCCAAACCATATTCCAAAATATATGGAAAGTTGGGTTGTAAGTATTGTTGATAAATGTGTAGCAACATATGAATTTGCAACATCGTATAGTAAAACATTCTTATTTAAAATGCAAAATGCACTATTTATTTTAGCATTAGTTGCAGGAAAAGGCTTTTAAACCTTTTCTTTTTCTTTTAATAATGATATAATAACATTATGTCCTCGTAGCTCAGTAGGATAGAGCGATCGCCTCCTAAGCGATAGGCCGTTGGTTCGATTCCAATCGAGGACGCCATTTTTATGTTAATCAAACTGATTTAGATATTTATAAACTAAATCAGTTTTTATTTTATATAAGTTTTGTTTAAATATTGAAGTTAGAAAATCTATATTAATACTAAAATAGCATATTTAAATATTAAACTTTATTGTAATTAGTAAGATTCTATATATAATGCCTTTGCAATATAAGGAACTACTTCATCAATATCATACCATCCAGAACTTTTGCTATTATTTTTTAATCCATTTGGATTTGATACATAAACCATTTCTCCATCAGTAGCTAATAAAGCCATATAATGAGAAGTAGATGTCCATCTGTTTTCTTCACCATTACTCCATACGCAAATAATAATTGGTCTTTTACTTTGCAAATGTTTAATTATTGAATCTGATGAAAGATGAGTAGCATCAAAATAAAAATCAGAATTATTTATTCCATATGTATCAGATAATTCATCAGATAAATTTGCATAATCCATTACCGGATAATATTTTTTCCTTAAATCTTCAGGTGTATAGTTCATTCCATATCCACTTAAAATAATAGATAAAACAGTAATGCCACACCCAGTATCTTGCATTTTCCCATTCCAATATTCTTTATTACTCCATGAAGAATCTCCATTTTGTTTGTACTCTTTATAAGTTTTATCACTAGAAGTCGTAAATGTAGTAAAATATCCATCTTTGTTATAAACATCTTTTTGTCCTATGCCATTATAGTTTTCATTTGAATCTTGTTTGATTATTAAATACCCATCGAAAATTTTATGATAAATGTTATTTAATAGTTGTTTATTACTTGTTATACAAAGTAATAATAATCCAATTATAATTACATAAATTAATATTATTTTTTTCATTTCTCGTTTCCTCCTTTTTAATTATGATTTAATTATAGAATTTTAGGAGAAAAAAAGTTTTAAAATTAAATTAAAAAAAACTTACGATTTTCTTACAATCTTCATCTAATTAAAAATCAAATAAGAAATTGTGATATAATTTAATGGGAGGAAAATATGAATATTTTAGTATTGGATGACGAGAAAGAAATAGCTGATCTTGTAGAAGTATATTTAAAAAATGAAAATTATAATGTTTTTAAATATAATACCTCTGAAGAAGCAATTAAATGTATTGATGAAAATAAAATAGATTTAGCTATTTTAGATGTTATGGTAAAAAACATCAGTGGATTTAAAATTTGCCAATATATTAGAGAAAAAAGATATAAATTTCCAGTAATAATGTTAACAGCTAAAATAGAAGATAAAGATAAAATAATGGGACTTACACTTGGTGCAGATGACTACATAACAAAACCATTTAATCCATTAGAACTATTAGCTAGAGTAAAATCTGCTTTACGTAGATATACATTATATAATGACAATAAAAATAAAGATAATATTATAGAAATACGCGGATTAGTTATAAATGTAGTAGAACATAAATGTCTATTATATGATAAACCAGTCGATTTAACTCCAACCGAGTTTGATATCGTATTATATTTAGCTAAAAACATGGGTAGAGTTGTAAGCTCTGAAGAATTATTTGAAAGTGTATGGAAAGAAAAATATTATGATAGTAATAATACAGTGATGGTACACATTAGAAGAATAAGAGAAAAACTTCACGAAAATACAAAGAACCCAAAGTTTATTAAGACAATATGGGGAGTAGGTTATGAAATTGAAAAATGAAATTGCCAAAGAAAAAATAAAATTAAGTTTATCCTTATTAGGTAATATCATAATAGCATTTATAGTGTCTATGGTTGTATATTTTATAATGGCACTTTTTTTCGAAAGCTTTTTATCTGAATTAGTTGCCCATTTAAATTATGATCTTTATACTTGGATAGTTTACAACCGTAATATTGTTATTATTATTTATATTGCTATTGTCCTTTCCATAATAATATATAGATTCATTTCCAAATATGTTGATGCAATGCAAGAAGTTTATAAGTCGTTAGATACAATTTTACAAGAAGATAATCAAACAATCAAATTACCAAGCGAAGTTAGTATGTTTAGTAATAAATTAAATGAAATAAAATCTGATTATATTTTTGCTAAACAATCAGAAAAAGAAGCTGAAGAGAAAAAGAATGATTTAATAATGTATATGGCTCACGATTTAAAAAATCCATTAACTTCTATTATTGGTTATCTTACATTAATGCATGATGAAAAAAACATTTCTAAGAAGACACAAGATAAATATATTAAAATAGCTTTAGATAAAGCATTAAGGGTCGAAGAGTTAACTAATCAGTTTTTTGATATCACAAGATATAATTTACATTCAATGCCAATAAATAAAACTGAAATAAATATTTCATTTTTATTAAAACAGTTAGTTGATGAATATTATCCAGTATATAAGAAAAAACAATTAAAATGTGAACTAACAGTACCAGATAAAGTTATGTATAATGGCGATGGAGATAAATTAGCAAGAGCTTTTGACAATCTTCTTAAAAATGCAATTAATTACAGTATAAAAAATACAACTATTTATATTTCTTTAACTATAAAAAATAATAAAATCATTATTCGATTTAAAAATAAAAGTGAAAAAATACCTGAATATAAGTTAGATAAAATGTTTGACAAATTTTATAGGGGAGATGATTCAAGAAGTAGTATAACAGGTGGGGCAGGTTTAGGGCTTGCAATTACAAAAGAAATTATTGAATTGCACGGTGGAACAATAAATGTTAAAAATGATGACGGTTTTATTGAATTTAATATAGAGCTAAAAAAATAATATTAAAGATAAGCAAAGAATAAAAACAGATCTAATAGTTTTAGATTTGCTTTTTTTTATGCTATAATTATATAGCAAGTGGGAAGTGATAAATTTGAAAACAATTTTAATCATTGAAGATGATAAAGATATAAATGAAATGTTACAAAAAGTTTTAAAAACAAATGGGTATAATATTAAATCAGCTTATTCTGGAACTGAAGCATTATTATTACATGGTAAAAGTGTAGATTTAATTATTTTAGATTTAATGTTACCTGGCAAAAGTGGAGAAGAAATCATTAAAGATTTAAAGAATATTAAGAATGTTCCAGTTATTGTTACAAGTGCTATTAATGATATAGATAAAAAGTTAGATTTATTTAATTTAGGTGCTGATGATTATGTAACAAAACCATTTAATAATGATGAACTTCTTGCTAGAATTAAAGTCCATTTAAAGCATAATTTAAATAACCAAGATGATATTTTGAAAATAGGTGATATTGAACTTAATCCAAAAACTTACAAAGTAATATGCAATGATTTAGAAATAAATTTATCTAAAATAGAATTTGAAATATTAAAACTATTAATGAAAAATGAAAATCAAGTTGTTACCAAGAGTGTGTTATTTGATACTGTATGGGATACAATGGATTCTGCTGATGAAAACACTTTAAATGTTCATATAAGTAAAATAAGAAATAAACTAAAAAAAGCAAACCCAGATAAAGATTATATAGAAACTATTTGGAGTATCGGATATAAATTTAAAAATTAAGAAAAATTTAAGGATTGTGTTAAGAGTTTTTTAACACTTTTTTTGTATAATGTTAAATGAAAGGAAAGATGTATATGCAAGAAATAGTGCTAGAAACAAATAATTTAACTAAAAAATATAAAGATTTTGTGGCCTTAGATAATGCTACTATAACCATTCATAAAGGTGATATTTATGGACTTATTGGCAGAAATGGAGCAGGAAAAACTACCCTTATGAAAACTATTACTACTTTGACAAATAAAACAAGTGGAAGTTTTTCTTTATTTGAAAGTGAAGAAGAATTAACAAAGTCCAAAAGAAGAATTGGATGTCTAATTGAAAACCCTGCTTTTTTTGAAAATCTTACAGCTTTTCAAAATTTGAAATATTATTCTATTCAAAAAGGAATAACCAACGATAAACAAATTGATAAAGTTTTAAAAACAGTAGGCTTATTCAAAGAAAAAAATAAAAAATATAAAAAGTTTTCTTTAGGAATGAAACAAAGATTAGGTATTGCTTTTGCTATATTAGATAATCCAGATTTTGTAATTTTAGATGAGCCAATAAATGGTCTTGATCCAATTGGTATTAAAGAAGTAAGAGATACTTTAAAAAGACTAAATGAAGAAGAAAAAATAACCATTTTAATATCTAGTCATATCTTATCAGAATTGTATTTAATTGCTAATCATTTTTGTTTTATAGATAAAGGAAGAATTATCAAAGATATATCAAAAGAAGAACTTGATTTAGAATGCAGTAAGTGTATTGTAATTAAAACAAAAGATGTTAAAAAAGTTGCCGTTGTATTAGAAAAAAAGTTATCTACTACCAATTATAAAGTAATTGATAGTGGGGAAGTAAGATTATATGATTATTTAGATAATTTGGCAAAGGTAAATAAAACATTACTAGAAAATGGTGTAGAAGTAATGGGTATTTATGAATCAGGTATATCTTTAGAAGATTATTTCAATTCTTTAATAAAGGATGGTGATAAATAATGTTAAATATGATTAAATCAGATTTATATAGAATATTTAGAGGAAAAGCAATTTATGTAGCAATTATTTTTATTCTTATTTTAGCCTCTATTAGTTGTTTTGCTATGAGCCCAGGTCATATTGGTATTACGACATCATCAGATGAACAACCTTTAATAGAAGATGAAGAACTTTTAGAAAAAGTATATGAAACAGATTCCATATTAGAAACAAGAGAAATAATGAAAGAATATGGAGCATATCCCCTCGATAAATCACAATTAGGAGCAAATGCTAATTTATATTACTTTTTCATTATAGTTGTTGTAATAGTTCTTGTTACAGATTTATCTAATTCAACTGCTAAAAATACATTATCATCAGCAATTTCAAGAAAAAAATACTATTTTTCTAAATTAATTACTTGTATAGGACTTGGAACATTATTAATTTTAATCAATAATTATGGTAGTTATATTATTAATCTTATAATGAATGGAAAAGAATTTTCAGCAGGGCTTTTAGAGATAACAAAACTAACAATACTACAATTACCAATTTTATATGGTATAATAAGTATGTTAGTATGTATTGGTTTTTGTTTTAGAAAAACAGGAACATTTAATAGTATTACAATACCTTTGATCATGGTAATACAATTAGTAATTATGGGAATATCCACATTATTCCATCTAGATACTAATAGTATTATGAATTACGAATTTCAATATATTATTGGTAATTTAATATCAAATCCTAGTAATACTTACATACTTCAAACTTTAGTTTTAGCAATATTCTATATAATAATATTTAACACTATTGGTTATAGAGTATTTAAAAATACCGAAATAAAGTAGAAAGGTAGTGAGCTTATGGAAATAATATTAGTAATTTTAACTATTATTATCTTATTTCTAGCATGCTATCTTTTTTTCATGAAAAGAGAACTAAAGAGAATAAAGAAAGAATTAGCTTTAGTTTTATCAAGAAGAACAAATGGACTTGTACATACAGAATTTTCTACTAAAGAAATAAAAAGTTTAGTAGAATGCATTAATAATCATTTAACTGATTTAAAAAGTAAAGAGAGTAAATTAGAAAGAAAAAACACAAATTTTATCAAAATGATTAGAAATATATCTCACGATTTACGAACTCCTTTAACTTCTTCTTTGGGATATACAAATTTAATGTTAGAATCTGATATGTCAGAACAAGAAAAAATAAAGAATCTAAAAATAATTGAAGAAAGATTAAAACGATTATCTGAATTAATCGATTCCTTTTTTGAATTTTCCAAAATCCTTTCTGACAATAAAAATATAGAACTAACAGAAATAAATTTAGTTGCTGTAATAGAAAAATCAATTTCTAATCACTATGAAGATTTTTCCAAAGATAAGAGAATAATCAATTTTAAAGCCAATAAAAGAAAGATTAATATTAAATCTAATGAATTAATGCTGGCAAGAGTATTTGATAATTTAATTCGTAATGCTTATAAACATAGTGATGGAGCTTTGGACATAGAAGTAAATCAAAATGATGGTAAAGTTAACATCAAATTTATTAATGATTTATCATATAGTGTGTTAGATGTTGATAGAATATTTGACGAATTTTATACAGTTGATATATCTAGAACAAAAGGTAATACTGGTTTAGGACTAGCAATAGCCAAAGAGTTTATAGAACAACTACATGGAAAAATAAGTGCAGATAAAAAGAACAATAAGTTAATAATAACAATTATATTTTAAAATTTATAATTTTATCCATAATAAGATCATCAAGTTAAAGTAATAATCTAAAAAAAAATTATTTTATTAAAATATAGAGTATATTTATTTGATAAAAAAATATCCATTGAAAATAAAATACTGAATCAAAAAATAAAAATGAACTAAGATTATTATTTAATTTCCTAAAAGTAATTTCAACAAAATGGATTAAGGCTACTTATTTAGTAGTTTTTTCTTTTATAAAGATATAGTATTGACAAATTATTATAAAGTGTTATAATCTAAATATAACAGATGAAACAGTGAGGTGAAATATGAATATAATTATTACCAATAGCAGTGGACTTCCCATATTTGAACAAATTGAAAATTCAATTAAACAAGCAATATTTTCTAATGAATTAAAAGAAGGAGATATGCTTCCATCGGTTAGAAGTTTAGCAAATGAATTAAAAATCAGTTTTTTAACAGTAAAAAGAGCTTATGATGAGTTAGAAAAATCAGGATTTATAAAAACTATACAAGGAAAAGGAAGTTATGTTGCTCCTAAAAATCTAGATTTAATAAAAGAAGAAAAATTAAAAGAAATTCAAAGCTATATTGAAAAGATTTATGAAATATCAAAACTTTCTAATATCCCTAAAGAAGAAGTTAATGAATTATTCAAAATGATATTTGAGGAGGAATTATAGATGAATAATATTGAAATTAAAAATGTTTCTAAAAAATATGAAGGATTTTTGTTAGATAAAATCAGTTTTAATGTACCAGCAGGTACTGTCGTGGGATTAATTGGCGAAAATGGAGCAGGAAAAACTACAACAATTAAAGCTATATTAAATATCATTAAATCAGATAGTACTGTAAAAATATTTAATAAAGATATTCATCAAGATGAGAAAAAAATAAAACAAGATATTGGGGTAGTATTAGATGATAGTTTTTTATCTGATTATTTAACTCCTAAACAAATAAAATCGGTTATGAAAGAAATTTATAGTACTTGGGATGAAGAAAAATATAATCAATTAATTAAACAATTTAATTTGCCAGAAAATAAATTAATAAAAGATTATTCAAGTGGTATGAAAATGAAATTAAAAATAGCTACGGCAATCTCCCATAATCCAAAATTATTAATACTTGATGAGCCAACAAGTGGACTTGATCCTATTGTAAGAAGTGAAATACTTGATATATTTAGAAAATATATTGAAGAAGATGAAACACGTTCTATTTTACTTTCAACTCACATTACAACAGATTTAGAACATATTTCAGACTATATTGTCTTTATTGATAAAGGAAAAATAATTATGAATGCTCAAACTGATAAATTATTAGAAGATTATGGAATCTTAAAATGTAGTAAAGAAGAATTTTCTAAAATTAAAGAAGATGATTATGTAAGTTATAAAAAGGGTAAATATCAATATAAAGTTTTAATCCATGATAAGAATAATTTTAAGAAAAAATATAATATGACTACAATTGATAAGCCATCTATTGAAGATATAATGTTATTTTATATAAAGGGAGAAAGATAAATATGATAAAAGGTCTATTAAAAAAAGATTTATACAATTTAGCAAGTTATAAAACATCTTTAATTATTATTGTAATATTTTGTGGAGTTGCTATTATTGGAACAGATGCTATTTATTGGGGTTCAGTAGTCATTGCTATAATTGTTGGTATGATTTCTTTATCTACATTTAATTATGATGAAATATCAAAGTCTAATAAATACATTTTAACTTTACCAGTCACAAGAAAAGAAATTGTTTTAGAAAAATACATTTTAGCAATTGGATCAACTATACTTGGAGCATTATTAGGATTTGTCCTTACTCTAATAATTGGTAATATAATGAATTATTTAAGACCAGATGATTTAATTAATATTAGTATAGAAGCACTACTTGCTACCACTGTTGGTGGAATATTCGGAATTTCTTTAATCCAATCTATTCAAATTCCTAGTATGTTTAAATGGGGAGCAGAAAAGGGTAGAATTCAAATGTTTATTATTATATTTGTTTTAGTATTGATTGGAGCTTTAGCAGGATTTCTCTTAAAGCAATCAGGATTAAGTATTGATATAGAAAAACTAGAAAGTATTTTAAATCAAATAGGTTTATTAATTATTATATTGATAAGTGCCTTAATGTACTTTATAAGTTATAAAATTTCATACAAAGTATATAAAAATAAAGAAGAATAATAAAAAAGACTTGGTTATATTATTTAATTTCCATGTCTTTTTTTTTACATTA
This sequence comes from uncultured Bacilli bacterium, assembly GCA_944363595.1. Classification (GTDB taxonomy): domain Bacteria; phylum Bacillota_I; class Bacilli_A; order RF39; family UBA660; genus CALVUN01. Next base: position 17,863 of record CALVUN010000007.1, on the reverse strand, counting down.
ATACATAAATATAAACAAATATTTTTTCAGTTTATATTTTACAGTTAATACTATCTACAAAATTAAAAATAAAAAACATAAATTAATTATATAAGTAACTATCTTTATCTTTCAAATAAATTTAAAATATGTTATAATCTTATTAGAAAATAGGTGATAATATGGCATTTATTGAAGTAAAAAACATATCTAAAATTTACAATATGGGAGAAGTTTCTATCAAAGCAATTGAAAATGTAAGCTTTTCTATTGAAAAAGGTGAATTAGTAGTTATTTTAGGACCATCAGGAGCAGGAAAAACTACAGTCCTAAATATTTTAGGGGGTATGGATACCGCGACTAAAGGCTCAATAATAATTGATGGCAAAGATATATCAAAATATAATCGCAAACAACTAACAGATTACCGAAGATATGATATAGGTTTTGTCTTTCAATTCTATAACTTAGTAGGAAATTTAACCGCTATAGAAAACGTTTCGTTAGCAAGTCAAATTTGTAAAAATCCCATGGATAGCCTTACAACGTTAGATAAAGTAGGCCTAAAAGACCGTAAAGACCATTTCCCAGCTCAACTTTCAGGAGGTGAACAACAGAGAGTAAGTATCGCTAGAGCTCTAGCCAAGAACCCTAAACTTCTACTTTGTGATGAACCAACTGGGGCTTTAGATTCCAAAACAGGACGTATGATTTTAGAACTACTTCAAGATACCTGTCACAAAATGAACATGACAACAATAATTATCACACATAATGCCATTATTAGTGAAATCGCGGATAAAGTAATAAAAATAAAAAATGGACATATAGATGACATCATAATTAATAAAACACCTAAACTAGTAAAGGATATCGACTGGTAATGCTTTTATTAAAAAACAGTTTTATCAAAATCCGTAAATCACTAGGACGCTTTTTTTCCTTAATCTTTATTGTTGCCCTAGGAAGTGCCTTCTTCTCCGGTATAAGAGAAACATCTCAAGATATGATTAAAACCATGGATAACTATTATGATGAAACATCTCTAATGGATTATAAAATAGTAAGTACAATGGGCTTAACCGAAGATGATGTAAACTCCTTAAAAGAATTATCACATGCATATAAAGTCGTACCATCATATTCCTATGAGACACTTATTGATGGCAACTCAACCAAAATATATGCCATTACTGAAGAAATAAATAAAGTAAAACTAATTGAAGGCCGTATGCCTACAAAAAATAATGAAATAATTGTCGAAGATGGAACTTATCAAATAAACGATACCATAACCTTAGATAGCAGTGCTAAAGACACCCTAAAAAATACCACCTATACTGTTGTAGGTACCATAAGAAGTCCTTTATACATATATGAAAATAAAGGAATTTCTACAGTGGGAGATGGCAAACTAGATACCTTTATGTATATTCCTGAAGATAATTTCACAATTGACTATTATACCGAAATATATCTAATTGCAAGTAATAGTACCGATAAAATATCCTATCTTGATGATTATTTAGAAGTTACCAAACTATTAGAGGATGAATTAAAAAATTTAAAACCAATTAGAGAAACAGCAAGATATGAAGAAATACTAAAAGAAGCAATGCAAGAAATATACGATGCCGAAGAAGAATTACAAACCAAAAAAGCCGAAAACGATCAAAAATTTTTAGATGCTCTAGAAGAAATAGAAACTAACGAACAAAAACTAAATGATGCAAAAGTAGCATACCAAAATGGAGTAAATACCCTAAATAGTACCAAACAAGAGATGGAAACAACATTTGCTAATGAAAAAGCCAAAATTGAAGAAGGACGCAAACAAATCACGTCAACTCTAGATAAGTATGGTATTAAAGAAAACCAAATCGATACAACAATAAGTACCCTAGATAACCAAATAAACAGCTTAAATCAATTATTAAATACCCTAGATCCATCAAGTGAACAATATCTTCAAGTACAAGAACAAATAACAACACTAACAACTTCTAAAGAAGGCCTAAACCAACTAAAAACATCAATAAATACCTTAAATCAAGGTGAAGAAGAACTAGAACAAGGAATAGCAACCTGGGAAAAAGAATATCAAACCAATAAAAATACCCTAGATAACTCATATCAAGACATATTAATGGGTGAACAAGAATTAGCTAAAGGAAAAGAAGAATATAATACCAATTATCAAACATATCAAGAAGAAATTCAAAAAGCTAACGATGAGATAGCTAAAGCTAAAGAAGAAGTCCAAAACTTAGAAAAACCCGTTTGGTATCTCTTAGATCGCGAGGACAACAGTGGATACACCACCTTTTATGAATCAGCCACTAAAGTTGATTCTATAGCAAGTGTCTTTCCCGTTTTCTTCATTTTAGTAGCGCTTCTAATGTGTATGAATACTATGACTAGAATGATCGATGAGGAAAGGGGAGAAATAGGCCTATTTACATCACTTGGTATATCTAAAGGCAAAATAATTTTTAGCTATATATTTTATGTATTAATAGCCACAACTATAGGTCTAATCTTAGGTCTACTCGTAGGATATTATATCGTTCCCCATTTCCTTTTTGGAGTATATACCTCATCGTTCACTATACCATCTCTAATAACCTATTTCAACCTAAAAGCAAGTATTATCATTATAATAGTATGTTTCCTAACCATGTCAATAGTAACCTATATAGCTACCAATCGTGATTTCAAATACATGCCTTCTAGCTTATTACGACCAATTGCCCCTAAAATGGGTCGTAAAGTCCTATTAGAAAAAATTCCTCTTATTTGGAATCACCTATCATTCATATGGAAAGTAACCATTCGTAACCTTTTCCGTTATAAAAAAAGAATCATTATGACTATTATAGGTATCTCAGGTTGTACTGCACTATTACTAACCGGTTTTGGTATTAAAGATAGTGTCAATTCCTTATTAGATAAACAATTCAAAGAAATACAAACTTATGAAGCACTTCTATTCTTAGAGGAAAGTAAAGAAGGACCAACACCAGAAATAACCGAACTTCTAAGCCAAAATAACATAACCAAAGAAATCTATACTAACATGGAAAGCTATACCTTTAAAGCTCAAAACAAAACATTAGATGTCTATGTAATGGCCTTTTCCGATATCACTAATATAAATAACTATTTAATACTAAAAGATTTAGAAGGAAATAATATAACTCTAGATGATTATGGTGTCATTATTACCCAAAAAATGGCTGAATTATTAGGTGTCCAAAAAGGCGATACCTTCCAAATAAGAAATAGCAATAACGAATTATTCATTTTAAAAGTAAGTAATATTGCCCAAAATTATGTCAATAACTACATATATATGACTCCTAGTTACTATGAAAAAATCTTTAGTAGTACCACTTACAATGCCATTATGATAAATTTCCCTGATGATAATATCGAAGAAATAGGTAACAATTTAATGAATTCCAACAATTTTAGCAGTATCCAATATACCAAAGATAACATGGCCATTTTTGAAGATATCATTGATGGAATGAATGACATTGTCTACTTAATAATAGGCTTTTCAACATTCTTAGCCATAACAGTACTATATAACTTAACGACTATTAACATAAGTGAACGAAAAAGAGAAATAGCTAGCCTAAAAGTATTAGGTTTCCACGATAATGAAGTATCAACCTATGTCTATCGTGAGACCATTATCCTAACTATATTCGGTATCATTCTTGGTATCGGTTTAGGTTTATCTCTAAATCTCTTTGTTCTAACTGTCGCCGAGACTGATGAAATTCTCTTCGTTAAAGATGTCCATTTCTTAAGTTACATATATACATTTATAATAATGCTATTATTTACAGTATTAGTCCAATTTATAACTTATTTCATATTGAAAAAAATAAATATGATTGATTCCCTAAAATCAGTTGAATAAAGGAGGAAAACATGCCCATTAAAAATCCCATCATAAAACAAACAAAGCCTCAAACACTAAATAGTATGCTTGCCAATAATGATTTTACTAATGCTAAAATAACAAGTAACCAAGAAGATAACCTAATTATCCAAGACGTAACTTTTGATACTTGTCAATTTACAGATGTTAACCTTACAAATTTAAAATTAGAAAACGTTGATTTATTAGATTGTTTTTTTGAAAAATGCGACCTATCAAATTTAAAATTCCGTCATCTAAATCGTGTCATATTTAAAGATTGTCGCCTTGTTGGAACCGATTTTCAGATGAGCCATTTTCATAACATCCAAATAATTAATTGTAATGCCAAATATCTAAATTTAGCAATGAGTGACATCAAAGATGTCCAAATCGTAAAAAGCAATCTAACCGAATCAAGCTTTATCGAAAATAAAATAAAAAACCTAACTTTAAATAATGTCGATTTATCCCATTGTGAAATAATAAATACAAGTCTAAATAACGTTGATTTATCAACTTGTAATATTGATAATATAAAAACCGATTTATCATCTCTAAAAGGAACCCAAGTAAATGTTAATCAAGCATTATCTATTGTTAGCATGTTAGATATAACCATTAAGTAAACTAGCTACACTTGTAGCTAGTTTTTGACATTATTACATAAATATTGTATGATAAAAAAAGAAAAGAGGCAAAGTATGAAAAAAATATTAATTATTGAAGATGATACAGAATTACGTAACGAATTAAAAATACTTTTAGAAAACAATAACTATCAAGCACTTACTATAGAAGATTTCAAAGACATCATTAGTAAAATAAAAACAAAAGATCCCGATCTCATTTTATTAGACTTAAATATTCCTAATATAAATGGAGTATTTATTATAAAAGAATTAAGAAAAGAATCTACTGTTCCCATTATTGTTGTAACCAGTAAAAATACTGAAGTAGATGAAGTAATAAGTATGAGTTATGGTGCTGATGATTACATTACCAAACCATATAACCCCACCATTTTATTATTACATATCGAAGCCATTTTCAAAAGAATTGATGGTGAAAGCAATATCATAACATATCACAATGTTCAATTAAACCTATCAAATAGTACCATCAAAAATGGCGAATATGAACTAACTCTAACCAAAAATGAACAAAAAATTCTCTATTATCTTATAAAAAATAAAGGCCATACAGTAACACGTGATGATATTATCAATTATCTTTGGGATAATGAAGACTTTATTGATGACAACACTCTAACTGTCAATATTAATCGTTTGAGGAAAAAACTATCCACAATCAAGCTAGATAACATTATCGAAACAAGAAGAGGTGAAGGATATATAATATTATGAAATATAAAGAATACATAAAAGATAAAATCTTCCCCATCATTTTAACCATACTAACCCTTTTCCTAATAACATCATTTCTAATAGCTTTTAAATTAGAAATAGATAAAATAATCAGTATCCAAATCATTTTTCTTATCTTTATTATTACCATCCACTTATACGATTACTTAAGAAAGAGAAACTTTTATAATAAAATGAATGAAATTCTAGAAAAATTAGATAAAAAATATCTCTTACAAGAGACCATAACTAAACCCAATTTTTACGAAGGTATGATACTTTATGACACTCTATACACATGCAATAAAGCTATGATCGAATATCTAAATACCTATAAATACAATATAAAAGACTTTAAAGAATATATCGAAATGTGGATTCATGAAGTAAAAGCACCAATTGCCAGTATCCTATTAATAACTCATAATAATCAAGATAAAAATACCAAAAAAATAAAAGAACAAGTAAAAAAAATAGAAAATTATACAGAACAAGTATTATATTATGTCCGAAGTGAAAATTCCAGTCAAGATTATCTCATCAAAAGACATAATTTGGACAATATAATAAATAATGTAATCATTTCCAATAAAGATGATCTAATATTAAAAAAAATAAAAATAGAAATAAAAAACATCAATGTAACTGTCCTAACTGATGCCAAATGGTTAGAATTCATTATCAACCAAATTATCAATAATAGTATTAAATATACCCCTAATCAAGGTATAATCCAAATATATGCAAGCAAAGATAATCATCAAGTAACACTCACTATTGAAGATAATGGTATTGGCATTCCCAAAGAAGATATAAAGAAAGTATTTCAAAAAACCTTTACCGGTTATAATGGCCATATAACATCAAAATCAACAGGTATGGGATTATACATATGCCAAAAATTATGCCAAAAACTAGGTCATAAAATTATAGTAACATCAAAACAAAACAAATACACCAAAGTATCCATAATCTTTAATGAAAATGACTATTATAGTGTTTTAAAATAATCTTACATAATTGTAAGATTTTGTTATATAAATCGATTGTTCTACCAACAAATATTATATATAATTAATGGCGAAAGGAAGTGAAAGGATGATAGTCCTCAAAATAGAAAAATTAGAAAAATATTATGGTAATAAATCAAGTTTAACCAAAGCCATTGATAATATATCTTTTGAAGTCGAAAAAGGCGAATTTGTTGCCATTATGGGTGCAAGTGGCAGTGGTAAAACAACTCTGTTAAATTGCATATCAACAATCGATAAAGTAACTTCAGGCCATATCTATGTCGATGGTAATGATATCACAAAATTAAAAGGAAACAAATTAAACAAATTTAGAAGAGAAGAATTAGGCTTTATCTTTCAAGACTTTAATCTTTTAGATACCCTAACAGCCTATGAAAACATTGCCTTAGCTCTATCAATTCAAAACGTTAAAGTCAGTGAAATAGCTAGGAGAGTTGATAAAGTCGCTAAAGAATTAAACATTAAAGATGTATTAAAAAAATATCCATATCAAATGAGTGGCGGTCAAAAACAAAGAGTAGCATCAGCTAGAGCAATTATTACCAACCCCAAACTAGTTCTTGCCGATGAACCAACTGGAGCTTTAGATTCAAAATCCGCTCGGATGTTACTTGAAAGGTTTAACTATCTAAATAAAGAACTACAAGCCACCATCTTAATGGTAACACATGACGCTTTCACAGCCAGTTATGCAACACGTGTAATTTTTATCAAAGATGGTAAAATTTTTAATGAATTAAATAGAGGTGATGCTTCTAGAAAAGAATTTTTTGATAAAATAATTGATGTAGTAACCCTTCTAGGGGGAGATCTAAATGATGCTCTTTAAACTATCAATAAAAAATATTACTAGAAGTATAAAAGATTATGCCATCTACTTTTTCACTCTAATATTAGGTGTTGGAGTATTTTATATATTTAATGCAATAGAAAGTCAAACAGTTATGATGAATGTATCATCATCAACTTATGAAATTATAGATTTAATGAATAGTATGTTATCTGGTGTAAGTGTCTTTGTAGCATTTATACTTGGATTTCTAATTATTTATGCCAATAGATTTTTAATGAAAAGAAGAAATAAAGAATTTGGTATATACCTAACTTTAGGTATGAGTAAAAGAAAAATATCTTTAATATTATTCTTTGAAACACTAATTGTTGGATTTATATCATTAGTTGTAGGTTTAATTCTTGGAACAGCCTTATCCCAAGTAATGAGTTTAATCGTCGCCAATATGTTTGAAGCCAAGATGACAGAATTTGAATTTGTCTTTTCATCATCTGCTTGCCTAAAAACACTTATATATTTTAGTGTTATGTATATTTTAGTTATGATTTTTAATACATACAACGTAAGCAGATGTAAATTAATAGATTTACTAAACGCAAATAAAAAGTCAGAAAAAATAAAATTAAAAAACCCTTGGGTTTGTATAATTATATTTATAATTTCTGCTTGTGCATTAGGCTATGCTTACTTTTGCGTAACTGCCGGAGTTACAGATATGCAAACCACTGATAAAATACTAATCCCCATAGCTATAGGGGCAGTATCAACCTTCTTTATTTTTTGGTCCCTATCAGGATTATTACTTAAAATATTTATGAGTATAAAAAAGATTTATTATAAAGGACTAAATAGTTTTACATTAAGACAATTTAGTAGCAAAATAAATACAACCGTATTTTCTATGACCATTATATGTTTAATGCTATTCTTTACCATCTGTGTACTATCAAGTGCCATTTCCATAAGAAATTCTATGACCAGCAATTTAACAACCATGGTACCTGCCGATATACAATTTTATAAAAAAATGGATTTACCATCCAATTCAGAATATTCCCAGGCCATTATCGAAGATTCTAAAATTTCCGTAAGAGAAACACTTGAAAAATTAGACATTGATGTTGATAAATACTTTAAAGATGTAATTGAATTTGATATATACGCTAGTAACGAATTTTTAGTGAAAAATACTTTAGGTTCCGCTTATGAGAAAATCGCTACTCAATTTCCCTTTTTAGATTACAACATGGCAGAGACTTTTATAAAGATGAGTGATTATAATAAACTAGCAGAGTTTTATGGATTAGAACAAGTTCATCTAAATGATAATGAATATATTATAGTTGCAGATTTTGACTCTTGGATTAACATTAGAAATGAAGGATTAAAATCCAATACCCCCCTTACAATAGATGGTATAACTTTAACACCAAAATATGATGAATGCATAAATGGTTTTATTTCTATGACAAGTAGTCATATAAATACAGGAATATTTGTCATCCCAGATAATGTTTTAGAAAATATGCCAAGAGAAGAAGAAATATTAGTAGCTAATTACAATGCCAATACAGATGAAGAAAAACAAAAAATTGAAGACTTAATTCTTGCAACAGATAACAGTCCTTACGCACAAAGTACAGATATAAATGCCAGTTCAAAAATATCTTTATACGAAAGTAGTATTGGTCTTGGTGCAATGATTACATTTATTGGTTTATATTTAGGTATTATCTTCCTAATAGCAAGTGCGGCAATTTTAGCTTTAAAAGAATTATCAGAATCCACTGATAACAAGGAAAGATTCAAAATGCTAAGAAAAATAGGTACTGATGAAAAGATGCTTAATAAAGCATTATTTAGACAAATAGGCATATTCTTCTTATTCCCACTAATAATAGCAATTATCCATTCAATATTTGGTATTAAATTCTGTATCTATCTTTTAGAAACATTTGGTAAAGGTGAACTTTTAAAATCAATTATAATAACATCAGGAATTATAGTATTTATATATGGTGGATATTTCCTAATTACTTATTTATGTAGTAAAAATATAATAAAGGAGAGGTAAAAATGTTATCATCGAATATTTCAAATGCTGTTTTGAAAAAAATAAACTTAGTCACTAATTTCAATTATCATATCAATAACTATGAGCTATTTAGAATCAATAAAAACAGCAGTAATCATATTCCCAATTATAGCCTTTTTATTCACCATTCCCTTTATATTACATCAATATCATAAATATGGATCAATTAATAAACTAAGAGTATTAATCATATACTCCTTTATCCTTTATTTAATTACCATATATTTCTTAGTAATACTTCCACTTCCAAGTAGAGAAGAAGTAGCAAATATGAATGGTAGAACAATACAATTAATACCATTTACATTTATTAGTGATATTGCCAGAGAAACTAATTTTAACATATTAGATTCATCAACATATATTCAAACATTATCACATCCTAGTACTTATACCATGCTATTCAATGTAGTAATGACTATACCTTTTGGAATGTATTTAAGATATTATTATAAATGTAGTTTAAAAAAGACTTTTCTATTAACCTTACTTCTTTCACTATTCTTTGAATTTACCCAACTAACAGGACTTTATGGAATATATGATAGACCATATAGACTTTGTGATGTTGATGATTTAATAACAAATACATTAGGTGGAATAATTGGTTATTTTATAATGGGAATAGTTGATGATTTCCTTCCCACAAGAGATGAAATAGATGAAGAAACAATAGAAGATGGAAAAAAAGTATCAGGACTTAGAAGAATTACATTGTTTATCTTGGATGGTTTCGTCTATCTTTGTTTAGCTAGTATATTATCATTATTCTCTGGCACTTTATTCATGACAACTATATTTTTCATCATTTATTATGCAGTTATACCTTATTTTTGGAATGGTAAAACGATTGCTAGTAATTTCTTAAATGTAAGAGTTGCTTTTCCTAATATGACATTTATTAGATTGATATTAAAAAGTGTATTTAATTATCTTTATTATTTTATGTTACCAGTTTGTATATTAGGGGCAGGAATGATAATAGTTAATAATATAGATTTAAGCCCAGTATCTTCGATATGGTTATATTTAGGTTGCTTTATACTTATTATGATTTTCTATTTCATAAATATATTTTTATTACTTAAGAATGGAAGAATATATTATGACAAGGCGTTTAAAATTACTTATTTAAGTACTATTGATGAGAAAGGCAGGAATGATAGATAATGCTTGGGATTTTTAAGTCGGGTTTCACTAGCCATTGTAGGAATTGTAATTATTGGTGGTGTGTTTTCCTCTAATGTTTTTAATAATGATACCATTTCAAAGGATAATCTAATAAATAGTTATAGTAATTTTTTTGCAAGATACTTCGCTTAATGGACTTACAAAAGATAATAAAATAAAAAAAAAAAGAGAATATGGAATTGATAAATATGTGGGCATATATAAGGCTAATTACGAGAATAAAACAAAAGAAGAAACAATATTTGGAGGAACAACTTTAGATAGGAAGAATGGTAATATAATAAAATTAAAAATAAAAGTAAAAAAAGAAAGTGGTAATATCAAAATTATCAGTAATGAAGGAACAGAAAGTGAAGTTTTGATAAATGATACTGGAGATATTGAAAAAACAGTTAATGTTAAAGGAAAGAACTACTTTTTAAAAGTTAAAGTTACTAACTTTACTGGAAATGTAAAAATAGTAGTAGCAGAATAGGAGGAAATTAAATGGAAAGTATTAAAGGTAAAATATTCACAGGGGTTGGTGTTGTAATTGTTATAGCAGTATTCTTCCTTGTGTTTTGGTTACTATTTTATCAAGAATCTATATATTATACTCAAATAGATAATACTAAGGTAGAAGTGTTAGATTCTGGTGATATGAGGTATGAATATACACTAGATGCTTATAATGAAAATGGAAAAGAAAAAGAAATAACTTTCAAAACAAGTAGAGAATTAAAAGAAGATGCTTATTTAAAGTTAGACGTAATGTTAACTAGAGGAGTTAAATCTTGGAAAGAAGTACAATTCGATAAATTACCCCCTAAAGTACAAGAATATTATAATAAATAGACTAGTTTTTACTAGCTCCTTTTATTTAATAAAATTATATATAAAATTTTAGCACTAATTAATATAATAGCTTTATCGTTATCATTATCATTTAAAAAACATTATAAAAATTAAATAAAATTAAAGCCATCAAATAATTTTTTTATCCAAACTTAGCCAATATTCAATATAGAAAGACATATTAAACTGAAAATCTAAAATCCTATTATATAAAATTTATAAAAATAAAAACTTATATTTCACAAAAAAAATATCATAAGAACAATTATTACATATAAATTATGTAAATTTTCCCATAATTAAAAAAATTTAACTTTTGTATTGACAAACAAATGTTCTATATAGTATACTTAATTTGCAAAGGAGGTTTAACTATAAAACATATAATGAAAGCTAAGCATAAACACAGTATTTAAAAAATTAAAATTACAATATTAAAGAAAAATATTAAAGAAAAATAGGAAAAAAAGAAAAAGTACGGTGGCGACCATCGGAATTTAAGCCTATGGAGAATAGAGGTTACTCTATCTGTGAAGTAGGAAGACTAATATGTATGTAACAATAATGACAAGTCTATTTGTATATTTACATATAATTACTTTTCCAAGAAATATGGTATAATATTATTTAGAAAAAAGGTGATTATATGCGCATATTAATAATAGAAGATGAATATTCTCTTGCCGATGTACTAAGAGAAACATTAAAAAAAGAAAATTATCTTTCTGATATAGCTACAGATGGATTAGAGGGTTTAAATCAAGCTTTGACGAACATCTATGATTTAATAATATTAGATGTAATGTTACCAAAATTAAATGGTTTTGAAGTATTAAAACAAATAAGAGAAGCCAAAATAATGACACCCATTCTAATGTTGACAGCAAAATCAGAACTAGCAGATAAATTAGAAGGATTTGAAAATGGGGCCGATGACTATCTAACAAAACCATTTAATACTAAAGAATTATTAGCAAGAATAAAAGCATTAACAAGAAGAAAAGGCAATATAATACTAAATAAGCCAACATTTGGTGATTTAGAATTAGATAGTAAAACATGTACTATAACATGTCTTACTAATCATAAAAGCATCAAATTAGGATTAAAAGAATATTTACTTTTAGAATATCTAATAGCTAATCAAAATATTGCAGTTACTAAAGAACAAATAGTAGAAAAAATATGGGGATTTGAAGGCTATGATTTAGAGTATAACAACGCTGAAGTCTATGTTTCATTTCTAAGAAAAAAAATTAATTTTATTGAATCAAAAGTACGAATTAAAGCCATAAGAAATGTTGGTTACATTATTGAGGTTCAAAATGATTAAAAAACTTCATACCAAATTAACTCTTATCATTTCTCTTTCCCTAAGTATTGTTCTAATATTTATTCTAATTATTGTTAACATCATGAATATCCATAATAGTAACGAAGAATCAGCATTTCATTTAGAAAAATTATCAAACTATATTCTAAAAGAAGAGCCATATACCGATAATTTTGATGAAAATACCATTATTGGTTCAAATGATTATTACATCGTTTTAATAAATCCTATTAATCAAGCAAGTATCTTAAAAAGCAATATTGATAGCCGCTATACCAATGATCAAATTATAAATTATACTAATCAAATAATTAACAGCAATACTAAAGAAGGACGTAAAGACCATCTATTATATATTGCCACTAAAGAAAACAATTATGATATCATAATATTCATGGATAATTATGTTGCCGATAAACATATTTTAAATGTCATATTATTTTCTATAATCTTTAGTATCAGTGGTTGCTTTCTCATCTTCTTCTTAGCATCATATCTATCAAAATGGTTAATTAAGCCCATTGAAGAAAATATTAATAAGCAAAAACAATTCATATCTGATGCCTCACATGAATTAAAAACACCACTTACTATTATCAGTGCCAATTGTGATTTATTAACAACTCAAATTGGGAACAATAAATGGTTAACATATATTCAAAATGAAACAAGCAAAATGTCATCATTAGTAAACGATTTACTTAACTTAGCCAAAGCCGATAACATTAAAGAAAAAAAATTAATTATGGAAAATTTAAGTGATATCGTAACATCTAGTGTAATGCCTTTTGAAAGTGTAGCATTTGAAAACCATATCAAGCTAGAATATCATATCGAAAAAAATATAACATATAAATGTGATGACAAATCCATAAGAGAATTAGTATCAATATTATTAGATAATGCAATAAAACATACAAGTAATAATAAGCAAATAATTGTAAGCTTAGTCCAAAACAAGAATCACATTGAATTATTTGTTAAAAATCAAGGTAAACCCATTCCTAAAGAAGATCAAGACAAAATATTTGATCGTTTCTATCGTGTTGATGAATCCCATCATCGTAGTGAAAAACGCTATGGTCTAGGTTTATCTATTGCCAAATCAATTGTTACTAATCATCAAGGTCAAATTAAAGTAAACTGTTCTGACGGGTGGACAACATTTAAAGTAATATTATAAATAAGTTAAATAAAAGCTACTTTTTTCAATAAAATTTCAAGTTTTATAATATATATTAAACATATATTTAAAAGAAAGGAGTTTTTATATGACAATAAAAAATGAAAAAATAACATGCCCTTATTGTGGCACCCCAATAGATAAAAATGCCAATTTTTGTACTGAATGTGGTAAAAAAATAGAACCATTAGAAGAAAAAAATATCGAAGAAAAAAATATCGAAGAAAAAATAAATAATAAAGAGAAAAAAGCAAAAAGTAATAAAAAAATTAAGGAACATCGTCCTATGTCCTCTATTAGCAAGACAATAATAATTTCCTTAATAACTTTCTTCCTAGGTTCAGGATTAATGTATGGACTAATATATTTCTTTCCTATTATTAACGATGATGGTGAAATAACCTCATACCGTAATGTTAGCATCACTGATAATGGTATTGCCGAATCTGTTGCTAAAGTATATGATTCTGTTGTCGTTGTTGAAAGTTACAATAATGACACTCTAATAGCAACAGGAACAGGTTTTGTTTTCAAAACAGATAATAGCAAAGCATATATAATGACCAATAATCACGTTATCAGTAATGCAACAGAAGTAAGAGTAACATTTACTGACAATACAACCGAAAAAGTAACTGTCATAGGTAGTGATACTTATTCCGATATTGCTGTTTTATCCATTGATAAATCAAAAATAATCTCCGTCGCCCAGTTAGGATCAAGTGAAGATATGCGAGTAGGGGATACCACATTTGCAGTTGGAGCACCTTTAGATTATGAAGTATATTCATGGAGCGTTACAAGAGGTATCTTATCTGGAAAAGATCGTCTTGTCGAAGTATCTCTAAATGGTACTGGCAATAGTGACTATGTCATGAATGTTTTACAGACAGATACAGCGATAAATTCAGGTAACAGTGGTGGTCCTTTATGCAATGCTAATGGCGAAGTAATAGGTATTACAAATATGAAATTAGCTTCATCTTCAATTGAAGGTATGGGCTTCGCTATTCCCATTGAAACAGCTTTAGAATATGCAGAAAGTTTCATTTCTGGTGAACAAATTGAAAGACCATATTTAGGAATAAGTATGTATGACTTAGAAGCAAATACTCTATTTAGGCCAAATAATAACAGTAATGTAACTGAAGGTGTCTATGTCAATAGTGTTGAAGACAATTCACCAGCTTCCGATGCAGGCCTACAAGCAGGTGATATAATCACTGCTATCGATGATGTCAAAATATCTAGTAGTGCTTACTTCCGTTACCAATTATATAAACATGATGTCGGTGATGAAATAAAAATTACTTACTACCGCAATAATCAAGAGCATACTGTTAAAGTTAAATTAACAAGTAGTAAGCCGACAGCATAAAAGCATCAGTACTTAATTGATGCTTTTTTAATAATCAAAAATAACAAAAAATGATTGTGTAATATATTTTATCACTTGAGTATGACATAAATAAAAGACCCTAAAATATTTATCATAAATATATCTTTACTAAAAAAAATATAAATGCTATAATTAAATTAATAAAAAACTTATAAATTTGTAATAGGAGTATAAATATGTTCAAAAAAATTTATATAATCATAATTATAATAGCATTTATCATTTTAACATTCGTATCACGAAGCTATGCAAGTGAATTACAAGAAGAAAAGCCAGAAAAAACCCAAGAAAATATTATAAACGAACTATTAACTTATAATCTAGAAAGTCCATATATTGATGAAAACTTTTTAATTTGGATTGAACAAAATTATCACAAACAAACTCTAATTAATTTGAAAAATGAGCTGAAAAAAAACACTTATCAAATTCAAACATGGCATGATTTAACAGGAAATTCCCTACAAGTATTATATGACTTATATCAAAATAATTATAAAGAAAAAAATAATATTCAAATAATAGATAATAACAAAGAAAAATCAACGATTAATTTTGTGGGTGATATATCTCTTGCTGATAATTTTGATATTATGCCATACTATGATAGTAGACAAGAAGGTGTATATGGAATTTTATCTGAAGAAGTAGTTACCACTATGCAAAATGCTGATATAATGGTTGCAAATAACGAATTTACTTTTAGTAATCGTGGCACGCCATTAGCAAATAAATATTACACTTTCCGTGGTAATCCTGAACGCGTCTCAATTTACCACGAAATGGGTGTTGATTTAGTATCATTAGCCAATAACCATGTGTATGATTTTGGTGAAGAAGCATTTCTAGATACCTTAGAAACTTTAGATAATGCAAATATTGCTCGCATCGGAGCTGGAAAAAACAAACAAGAAGCCCAAAAGCCATATTATTATATTATAAATGGATACAAAGTAGCCTTTATATCCGCAACAAGAGCTGAAAAAAACATTTTAACTCCAGAGGCAACTGAAACTCAAAGTGGCGTTTTTAGATGTTATAACCCTGAAGAATTAATATCTGTTATTAGTAAGACTAAACAAGAAAGCGACTATGTAATCTTATTAATTCACTGGGGCAAAGAAGATTCACATAACTTAGAACAAGTCCAAATTGATACAGGTAAACAATATATTGATGCTGGAGCTGATTTAATCGTTGGAAGTCATGCTCATGTTCTTCAAGGAATGGAATACTATAATGACAAATTAATAGCATATAACTTAGGAGATTTTATTTTTAATCGAGAAAATAAAGATACAGGAATATTGTCCATGAATATTCATGATGACGGGACTTTATCATACCAATTTATTCCCTGTCACCAAGCTAACTACAAAACAACATTATTATATGATGAAAATTATAGCACTACCATCAATAATATGAATAGTTGGTCTATTAATGCCATACTAGATGACAATGGAAACATTCTTAAAACAAATTAATACATATTTATAAAAAGACATAAAGCATAATATAATATACTTTATGTCCTTTAATTATTTAGCTTCAACAATAAGTTTAATTGCTGTTCTTTCATCACCTTCAATAACAATATCTGTAAATGCTGGTATACAAACCAAATTTTTTCCTGAAGGAGCTACAAACCCACGAGCAATAGCAATTGCTTTAATAGCTTGGTTTAAAGCACCTGCCCCAATTGCCTGTATTTCAACTGTTCCTTTTTCTCTAAATACATTAGCTAAAGCTCCCGCTACTGAATTAGGATTAGATTTACTTGAAACTTTAAGTGTTTCCATCATTTTATCATTCCTTTCTTTTACACTAAAATATATAAAAGAAAAATAAAAATAGAAGTAAAATTAATAATAAATAAAAAGAATAAAAATATCATAGAATATATTAAAGTATGGACTTGTTTTAATTTCACAACAATTTATTCAAAATTAATTGACATCCACTAACATCTGTGATATATTAATAACGTTCATGAATTTAGGTTTTGTGTATTCACAGAACTTATCTTTTATGCAAATAATGAAACACCCGGATATGTGTAAGAAAGGAGGGTTAAAATGCCTACAATTAATCAAATAATTCGTAAAGGAAGAAAAGACAAAAAAAGAAAAAGTAAATCACCTGCATTACAAACAAGAACTAACTCAATTCAAAAGAAAACTGTAAAGCAAAGTTCTCCTCAAAAAAGAGGTGTATGTACTCGTGTTGGAACTCAAACACCAAAGAAACCAAACTCAGCATTACGTAAAGTAGCCCGTGTTCGTTTATCAAATGGTATGGAAGTAAACTGCTACATTCCTGGAATAGGACACAATCTACAAGAACACAGTGTTGTTTTAATTAGAGGTGGTCGTGTTAAAGATTTGATCGGTATTCGTTATCACATTATAAGAGGAACAATGGATACTGCTGGTGTTCAAAACCGTATGCAAGGTCGTTCAAAATACGGTGCAAAAAGACCTAAAAAATAAATAAATAAATAATAAAATATGGAAGGAGGAAGAACATGCGTAAAAGACGTGCTGAAAAAAGAGATGTATTAGCGGATCCTATATACAATTCTAAAGTTGTTACTAAATTAATTAATCAAATTATGAGTAATGGTAAAAAAGGTATTGCTCAAAAAATTGTATATAAATCTTTTGATATAATAAAAGAAAAAACTGGTGAAGAACCAATGGTTGTTTTTGAAAAAGCAATGAA
>CALVUN010000006.1 GCA_944363595.1 uncultured Bacilli bacterium | reverse complement strand
TAATATTAATATTGTAAGAAAATATATATAGGTAATGTTTTACTATTTATAGAATAGGGAGGAAGTTAGTGATGAAATTTATAAAGAAATATTATTTATTATTATTACTAATAATAACTTTAGTAGGAGCTTCAATATATGGAACTTATGCTATGTTTACATCTAGTGTAGAAACTAATATGGTAGATATAGATACTAGTATGACATATAAATTTAAAATTAATGGTACACAAGAACTTAAAGTAAGTGCAGGATCTAAACTTAGATTTAATGCTGTAGTAGAGAATGATATGAGTGGTACTATATCATATGGAATGTATTATAAAATGATTAGTCCTAGTAACTTACCTAGTGGAGTAATAATAGCACAAGTATCAGATGATCTTACCATGCTTGCTAAAGGGACATTAGATAGTAATACTAGTAAAACAGTACCTATGGTAATAAAGAATACTAGTGATAGTGATATAACCGTAGAAATAGGTGTTAGAACAGGATATTATACAGATAGTCAAGGAGTAGATGATATTATCTATAATGATGGTGAGATACCCATTACTAGTTTTCAAACTAGTGAAGAAGCTGGTAATGATAGTTGTACTTCTACTGTAGAATGTACTGATGAATGTGAAAGTAGACAAGTTAATGGTGAATGGAAATTATTTTGTGTATGTAATACAGGGGAAAATAGTGTACCTACAGCTAGTGGATATATAGAATCATTATTAGTGGATAATCCTAATACTATGAATAATGATGATCCAGATGGTAATATAAGATATATGGGAGCTGATCCAAATAATTATGTATCATTTAATAATGAATTATGGCGTATAATTGGGGTATTTGATGTAGCAACAACAAATGGTGGTCCAACAGAAAAGAGACTTAAGATAATAAGAGATGAGTCAATAGGTAGTTATCTATGGGATGATGGAAGTACTAGTAGTGGTATGTCTGCATCAAGTAAGGATTATTATGTAATGTTTTTGGCACCCGATGCTGGTTATGGTAAAGGTTTTAACAACTGGTCTACTGCTTCATTACAAAATTACTTAAATGGTGATTATTATAATACTTTATCTTCTGAATCTCAGTTATTAATAGGGGATGCGGTATGGAATTTAGGGGGTTCATCAACTTATAATGATGTAACAGCAAGTATGTTTTATGAAAGAGAAAGAGGAACAACAGTATATAGTGGAAGACCAACATATTGGGTAGGAAAAATAGGATTAATGTATCCATCAGATTATGGATATGCCACAAGTGGAGGAAGTACTACTAATAGAGCGTCTTGTTTAGCAACAGCAATATATAATTGGAAGGATTCAAGTTATAGTGATTGTAAAAACAATGATTATTTATTTAATGGTTCAACTCAATGGACCCTTATGCCTTACTCCGGTTATTCGAATCGCGTTTTTATTGTGTATACCTCTGGCTATGTCGACTACAACCACGTTGCGTATTCTTACGCTTCTCGCCCGGTCATATATCTAAAATCAGATGTTAAGATAACTGGAGGAGATGGCAGTTCAAGTAGTCCATTCACTCTTGGAATTTAAGAGGAATAAAATAAAAATATAGAAGATGTTGGTCTTCTATATTCTTTATATTATAGATAAGTATAAAATTAGATTATTGATTAAATATATTGAATGGGTATTTATTGGGGAGATCTAATGTGAATGTTAGTTGTTCTTTAGTCGTGGGATGGGTAAAGGTTATACTTTGAGCAAATAAGGCTATATTGGTATTGGGTGTGGGATTTTTATCATATTTTTGATCTCCTACTAAGGGGTGATTACGTGATGAGAATTGTACTCTTATTTGGTGAGATCTTCCTGTTATTAGATTTATTTTTACTAGGGATAAGTTATTTTTGGTTTTTATTGTTTCATAGTTTAGAAGGGCTAATTTTCCTTCTTTTTTATTTGTTATATGGGTTATATTAGTTTTATGATCTTTTATTAAGTAATCTTTTAGTTCTTCTTTATCTTTGGTTATTCCTTTTACAACAGCATAATATGTTTTATGAAATTTATTTTCTTGTATTTCTTTAGATAGTCTTGATGCTGCTTTTGATGTTTTGGCAAAGACCATTATTCCTCCGACTGGTCTATCTAATCGATGTACTAATCCTAAGTAGACATTTCCTTGTTTATTTTCTTTTTCTTTACGATATTGTTTTATTATAGTTAATAAATCTATATCTTTACTATTATCTTTTTGTACAGGGATATTTATTGGTTTTTCTACTACTATGATATGGTTATCTTCATATATTATATTAATTTTTGGTAATTTTTCCATAGATACCACATGGTAATATTAGGTTATTTTCTGTTACGGGTAAACCAATTTCTCCTGTTTCTATTTTGGTATTTGGAAATATTAATGATAGGATATTATTTAATGATATGGGTGATAGTCCTGTTGTATAGGAATTTATTAGTAAGAAAGAGAAATCTTTATCTAATACTTCTTTACTTTTTATTAATAGTTCTTGGATATTATCTTCTAAACGCCATACTTCTTTATTAGGCCCATGACCAAAACTAGGAGGATCCATTATTATTCCGTGATATGTTCTTCCTCTTCTTTTTTCTCTTTCTAGGAATTTGATTACATCATCTACTATAAATCTTATTTTATTATTTTCTAAATGACATAAATGCATATTTTCTTTGGCCCATTCGGTCATTCCTTTACTCGCATCGACATGGACTACTTCAGTTGCTCCTGCACTTGATGCAGCCATAGTTGCACATCCTGTATAGGCAAATAGATTTAATATTCTTACTTCTTCATGATCTTTTTTGTATTCTTTTATTTTATCCATAATATAGTCCCAATTAGTTGCTTGTTCAGGGAATATTCCTGTATGTTTGAAGTTAGTTGGACTTATTTTAAATGTTAGATGTTTATAGTTTATTTGCCACATATTGGGTATTTTCTTTTTATATTCCCAATGTCCTCCTCCTTTATTACTTCTATAGTAGTGGGCATCTTCTTTATTCCATATGTTATTATTTGTTTTAGGCCATATTATTTGGGGATCTGGTCTATTTAAGATGATATTTTTATATCTTTCTAATTTTTCTCCATCACCAGTGGCTAAGCATTCATAATCTTGCCAATTATTACTTATATTTATCATTTTTGCACCTCTTTGTAATTATATCATTTATATTTTAATAAGTAAAATATTATCTTGTTATTATGGAATCACTATTAGTTAGGGGTATATATAGTATAGAACCTAGTAATAAGATAGTATTGGATATTAGTAATATTAATTGTTCTTTTATGGTCTCAATATCTTCTTCGTTATTTATATAATTTATTAATGATTTGTAGGCATTAATTACAAAATATAGATCTATTAAGATAATTAGATATCTATTGAATTTGAATAATTTATTTAGTTGTTTTTTATTTAGATTATTTATATTATATATTGTTTTTTTCTTTTCAATAATGATATAAAATGATATTATGGATACTACTATGAGAAGAAAAAAGAAAATAATATCTATATTTATTTGTTTTAATTTTTCTTTTTGGTCTTCATTCATATTATAGTATATAAAAAAATGAGAAATATTATTTCTCAGTTCCATTATTTTTATTTTTTACGTATTCTTCTTTCATGATAGTTGTTATTCTTATTAAGAAGTCTAAATCTTTATTTGGTAGATATTTGATATTATTTGTTAATTGTTTTATTTTATCATCGATAGATATATCTTGTTCTTTTATATCTAATAAGGAATCAATACTTATACTAAATATTTGTGCTATATGTTTTAATATGGTGGCAGTTGGCTCTGATTTTTCGGTTTCTATTCTAGATAGAAAGTTACGATTTATATTTAGTTTTTGTGCTAATTCTTCTTGAGATATTCCTTTTACTTTTCTTAAATATTTGATTTTTTCACCAATACTCATCTTATCACTCCTTTGAATATATGGCTTTATGCATATCATAATTATAAAATTTTCTGTGTTATGGAACAATTATATGTTAATATTATTACCAGTATTGTTAATATTATTACCTTGTATATTTTGCTTGTTTTTGCTTATAATAATAGGGAAAAAGTATTGACTTGTTTTTTAAATTGATATATAATCTTGATATCGACGGAGAAGAAGAGAGTAGGATAATGACTGTTATAAAGCGACCTAGGTATGGTGAGAGCTAGGATAATAAGATTATTTGAAGAACACTTTGGAGTTGCTTATATGAAATGATAGTAGTTTAAGCCGCGTTACCTACGTTATGGGTTATGAGTGATTGTTTTTACAATAAATAGGGTGGTACCGCGGATATACAGTAATTCGTCCCTTTATGGGGATTTTGAGTTACTGTTTTTATTTTAAAGGAGGAATATTGATGATTAGTAAAGAGAAATTAGAGGATTATGCTTCTAAGCTTATGTTTAGGATGGAAGATAGTGAGTATGAGACTTTACAAGAAGAGTTTGAAGTTATTTTAAAACAAATGGATTTGATTGGTAAGATTCCTAATATTAGTGATGTTGAACCTATGACTTTTCCTTTTGTTACTTATAAAGCTAAGTTACGTGAGGATGTTATTAATAATACTTTGACAACAGAAGAAGCTCTTGCTAATGCTAAGCAAGTTGATAGAAATCAGGTTAGAGTACCAAAGGTGGTGGAATAAGATGGATATTTTAAAACTTAATATTGATGATATTAGAGAAAAACTTGATAGTAATGAGGTTAGTAGTCAGGATTTATTTGATGCTTCTTTAGATATGGCTCATAAATATCAGGATGAATATAATGCTTTTGTTACTATTATGGATAAGAAAGAGGAAAGTGATGGTAAGAGTATTTTAAGGGGAATTCCTTATGCTTTAAAGGATAATTTTTCTACTAAGGGTATTCTTACGACGGCATCTTCAAATATTTTAAAGGATTATGTACCTGTATTTGATTCTACTGTTTATACTAAATTAAAGGAAAGTGGTGCTGTTTTGATGGGAAAAACAGTACTTGATGAACTTGCAATGGGAGGTACTGGTACTACTGGGCATACGGGAGTTGTTAGAAATCCTTGGAATAAAGATAGATTAATAGGGGGTAGTTCTGCTGGTAGTGCTTGTGCTGTTGCTCTTGGTATTGTGCCTTTTGCAATTGGTAGTGATACGGGTGATTCTATTAGAAAACCTGCGGCTTTTGGTGGCGTTGTGGGATTTAAACCTACTTATGGTCGTATTTCTAGATATGGTTTATTTGCTTTTGCATCATCTTTGGATCATGTTGGCTGTTTTACTAGATGTGTAAGGGATGCAGCATATGTTACGGATGTTTTAAAGGGACAGGATGAGAAGGATATGACTAGTTTAGAAGATGATGGTAAGGTATATGCTTCTTTAATTGATAATGATGTTAAGGGAAGAAAGTTATTTTATATAAAAGAAGCTTGTGATATTGAAAATTATAAGGATAGTAATGATGATGAATTATTGGAAACTTTAAAGAAATTTCATGAGAATTTGGATAAAATTCGTAGTTTAGGTATTGTAGTAGAGGGTGTTTCTTTTGATAAAGAACTTCTTAATGCTATTTATCCTGCTTATATGACTATTTCTTGTGCTGAAGCTACTTCTAATAATGCTAATTTAACAGGTATTTTGTTTGGTCCAAGAGCGGAAGGTAGTTCAATTAATGATATTATGTTTAATGCTAGAACACAGGGTTTTTCGGAACTTATTAAAAGAAGATTTATCTTGGGTAGTTATATTTTACAAAAGGAAAATCAAGAGAAGTTGTTTTTGAATGCTGGTAGAGTTAGAAGATTGATTGTTAATAAGATGAATGATTTATTTAAGGAATATGATGGTCTTATTATGCCTTCTTCTGGTGGTATTGCTCCTTTATTTGGTACTAAGAGTGATCAGTTATCTGATAGGTATTTGATATTGGAAAATCATTTGGCTATTGGTAATTTTGGTGGCTTTCCTAGTATTTCTTTACCTAGTGGTTTTGTTAATGATATGCCTATTAGTATTAATATTACTGGTAGAGTAATGGAAGATGATGTTGTTTTGAATATGGCTAATAAGATTGAAAGTGTGATGGGATATAAGAATATTGTGGCTAAGGTAGGTGAAAAGGATGTATAAAGTTGTTATTGGTTTGGAAGTGCATTGTGAACTTAAGACAGTAAGTAAGAATTTTTCTGGTTCTAGAAATGAGTATTCTAGTTTACCTAATAGTAATGTTGCTACCGTTGATTT
Source organism: uncultured Bacilli bacterium (assembly GCA_944363595.1). Taxonomy (GTDB): domain Bacteria; phylum Bacillota_I; class Bacilli_A; order RF39; family UBA660; genus CALVUN01. The sequence continues at coordinate 41,426 of CALVUN010000006.1, read as the reverse complement.
AGGTTTTCCTGGTATTCTTCCTGTTGTTAATAAGGAAGCTGTTAAGAAAGCTTTAAAAATGGCTTTAGCTTTGAACTGTGAAACACCTGATATTATTACTTTTGATAGAAAGAATTATTTTTATCCTGATTTACCTAAGGGTTATCAAATTACACAGATGCATAAGCCTGTTGGAATTAATGGTTATGTTATGATTAATGTAGATGGAGTTGATAAGAAAGTTTTGATTCATGATACGCATTTGGAAGAGGATACAGCTAGTTTGGATCATTTTGGTAATTATTCTTTGATCGATTATAATCGTAGTGGTATTCCTCTTTTGGAGACTGTTACGGAGCCTTGTTTGAATTCCGCGAAAGAGGCTATTGCTTTTTTGGAAACACTTAGAAGTATGTTTTTATACTGTGATACTAGTGAAGCTAGAAGTGATAAGGGACAGATGAGATGTGATGTTAATATATCTTTAATGAAAGAAGATGCTAAGGAACTTGGTACTAAGGTTGAAATGAAAAATATTAACTCTTTTAATAATGTTAAAGAGGCTATTGAATATGAGATTAAGAGACAGACAGAGATACTTGAATCTGGTGGTAAAGTTATTCAAGAGACAAGAAGATATGATGATGAGGATAAGAAGACTTATTCGATGAGACAAAAAGTTGATGCGATCGATTATAAGTATTTTGTTGAGCCTAATATTCCTCCAGTTAAAGTTACTAGTGAGTGGTTAGAGGAAATTAAAAGGGAAATTCCTATGTTACAGTATGAGAGAATTAATCTTTATATGAATGAGTATGGTATTTCTAGAAAAGATGCGACGACACTTGTTAAGGATAAGGCTATTGCGGAATATTTTGAAGATGGTATTAAAGAGGGGGGTAATCCTAAGACTTTAGCTAATTGGATTGTAAGTATTATTATGGGTCATTTGAATAAGTTTGAAATTGGTATTGATAAGATTTATTTGACTCCTAAAATGCTTATGGAACTTATTAAGGTATTGGATGCTGGTAAGATATCTATTAAACAGGCTAAAGAGGTTTTATATAAGGCTTTAGAAGAAGAAAAGGATCCTGTTAAGTTGGTCGATGAATTAGGTATTAGTCAAATTGGTGATGATAGTGAGATTAGAGTAATTGTTTTAGAAGTAATTGATGAGAATAGTCATTTAATTGGTGATTATAAAGCTGGTAAGAAAGTTTTTGATTATTTTGTTGGTCAGGTTATGAAGAAGACAAAGGGTAGAGCTAATCCTAGTACTACCGCTAGGATACTTAGAGAAGAATTGGATAAGAGATAGGAGAGGATAATGGTATGAATAATCTTTATAGAACTAATTATTGTGGTAAAGTTAGTGAAAAGGATATTGGTAAGGATATTAAGGTATCTGGTTGGGTTGAGAATATTCGTGATCATGGAGGAGTTATTTTTGTTGATTTAAGAGATGAAACAGGAACAGTACAACTTGTTAGCAATGATTCTTCTTTGTTTTTACATTTGACAAAAGAATCAGTATTGAAAGTTATAGGTAAAGTTAGAAAAAGGGATGAAGATGATTATAATCCTAATATTGATACGGGAACAATAGAGATACTTGTAAGTGAACTTGAAGTTTTAAGTAAAGCTTTAAATGTTCTTCCTTTTGAAGTTAAGACTTCACATGAGGTTAGTGAGGATATTCGTCTTAAATATCGTTATCTTGATTTAAGAAATAAGAAGGTACATGATAATATTGTACTTAGAAGTAAAGTACTTAAATATATGCGTAATATGATGGATGAAATGGGCTTTACGGAAGTACAGACCCCTATTATTACGGTATCTTCTCCTGAAGGTGCTAGGGATTTTGTTATTCCATCAAGAAAATATCATGGTAAGTTTTATGCTTTACCTCAGGCACCACAGATTTTTAAACAATTACTTATGACAAGTGGATTTGATAAGTATTATCAGATTGCTCCTTGTTTTAGAGATGAGGATACGAGAGCTGATCGTAGTTTAGAGTTTTATCAACTTGATTTTGAGATGGCTTTTGCTAATGAAGAGGATGTTTTTGCAGTTGGTGAAAAGATTTTTTATAATATTTTTAAGGAATTTAGTGATAGGGAAGTGAGCCCTTATCCTTTTAAAAGAATTACTTATAAAGATTCTATGTTATTATATGGTACTGATAAGCCTGATTTGCGTAATCCTTTAGTTATTAGAGATATTAGTGAAGTTTTTGTTAATAGTGATTTTAAGCCTTTTAGAGGTGTTACAGTTAGATCTATTACGGTAGATGGTATTGCTAGTAATTCTAATTCTTGGTTTAATGATATTGTTGATTATGCTAAGAGTATTGGTATGCCCGGTATTGGATATTTATCGATGTTAGATGATGGTTCTTTTAAGGGACCTATTGATAAGTTTTTAACAGATGATGATCGAAAGGTTCTTATTGATAAGTGCGATGTTAAAAATAATAGTGTTATTTTCTTTATTGCTGATAAGGATAGTAATAAGTGTGCTAAAAATGCTGGTATGATTAGAACTTATTTGGGTAATAAGATGGGTCTTATTGATAAGAATAGATATGAATTTTGTATTATTACTGATTTTCCTATGTATGAATATGATGAGGATATGGGTGGATATGTTTTTACGCATAATCCGTTTAATATGCCTAAGGGTGGTATGGAAGGGCTTAATAATCCTAATTTAGAGGAAATTACGGCGATTCAATATGATTTTGTATGTAATGGTAATGAAATGGCTAGTGGTGCTGTACGTAATCATGATATTGAAATTATGAAGAAAGCTTTCTCTTTAGCGGGTTATACAGAAGATGATGTTAAGACGAGATTTAGATCTTTATATACAGCCTTTCAATATGGAGCACCTCCTCATGCAGGAATGGCTCCTGGTATTGATAGAATTATTATGTTACTTAAAGATGAACCTAATTTAAGAGAAGTACAAGCATTTCCTATTGCCCCTAATGGGATCGATAGTATGATGGGATGTCCATCTGAATTAACAGAACAACAATTAAGAGAACTTCATATAAAGATTAGATAAAAGGACTTTGGTTCTTTTTTTTGGATATTTTAAAAAATACTTGCAAATGTTTGTATTTTGTGATATTATAATGGCATCTTGAAAGGGAGGGTTTTATATGAAAAAGAAAATTGTTGGACTTGTTTTATTTTCACTATTGTTAAGTTTACCATTTATCTTTAATGATAGTAAGGTTGAAGCTTCTGATAGTTGTAAAACATATACTAATTATTATTTCTTCAGTGATATTGCTAGTGTTGATAATTATGAAAAGGTAATGGTTGGTAATACTCGTAATCATACTTCAAGAGAATTTGCTAGTATTATTCCAGAAGATGCTAGAATTATTAGTCAAGATCAAGTTAGTTTGACTAGAAGTGGTTCTTCTATGAATACTTCTGAATGGTCTTTAAGTAATTTCTGGTCTCATTTTAAGGAATTACAAGCTGATAGTGATGGTTATTATAATGATGGTGATGTTTATTTTGTAGGTCATGATGCTTGGTATTTAGAGGGACAACCTGAAAGTAATAATCATGTAATTATTACTGGTTTTACTAATTATCAATTAGTTAATGCTTCTGTTTTACCTACTAGTACTACTGCTTATATAAGTTTTGGTACTGTTGATACTAATCCTAATGGTTTAATAGGTAGTGTTAGTAGAACTTATACGGAAGATGGTGATGATGTTGGAAGTGAACCTTTATCATTTGATAATGGTAATACTTCTTATGTAATGCCTGCTTTATATTATATTCAATATGAAGTATGTGAAGAGAATGAAAATACTTATCAAGTTAATGAACACTTTAAGGATGAAGATGGTAATAAGATTCAAGATTCTGTAATGGGACTTTTTACTAATTTAAGAGATGGATCTTCTTATAATGTTGTTTGTCCTACGTCATTAAGTGTTAATGGTAAAAACTATACTTTAAGTAAGACAAGTTCTAATGCTTCTGGAGTAATTGATGGTAGCGATGTTGATGTTGATTGTATTTATAAATTACCTACTATTGTGCCTACTGATAATACTCCTACAACGCCATCTAATCCTACGACTAATGTAAGTAATCCTCAAACATGGGATTTACCTATGAGTATTGTCGTTATAGTTGGTGTTGGTGCGTTTATCTTTGCAATTTACTATTTAGTTAAATTTGTTAAGAAACCTAAAAGAAGTTAATTTTAGAAAGTGAAAAATTATTTAAAAAAGAAATGCAAATTGTATTGCATTTTTTTTATTGTTGTGATATTATGAATATAGTAGAAGGGTACAGAGTACTGGAAAGGAAGGAAAAAATGAAGAAGAATATAGGTAAGAAGGCAAGTGTTCTTTTATTATCTACTTTGGCAATGGTTGTGCCATTTATGGTTAAAATTGATAATGTAAAAGCAGCAGAGACATATACTAATTTTTATTTTTTTAGTGATGCATTTACAATAACAGAAGATATAAATCAGGAGAAACTTATAGAGTATATAGTTGATGATCCACATACTACTAATGATTTCTCTTATGATATTCCTGGTAATGCTACTATTACTGGTCAAGGATGGGTTGAACTTGTCAATGGTGGTGATGATAGTGGTCATTCTACTACTGAATGGGATATTAGAAAATTTTGGTCTATGTATCAGGGAGCTTATAAAGCATTAACTTCTACTGAAGGTAGAGGAGTGTATACACCTGATAATGATCCTAATTATCATTATCAATTACATGGTGGTTGGACTGCTAATGGAAGATATTTTGAAATAGCTGATCAATTAGATGTTTCAAATGCTAGTTTGAGTGGTTTAGTTAATGCTTCAGTTCTTCCTGAAGTGGATGATTCAACAACAGTTGATATTGATCGTAGTGCTAAATTAATAAGTGTTACTATTCAAAGATATGCTGATAGTAGTACACCAAATATTGATGCATGGCAAACTCCACTAACTGCTACTACTAATGATGATGTTACTGCTGATTGGGCATTTGCTCCTGCTTTATATTATTTAACTTATACTGTTCCTGATGAAGAGGTTCCATTATTTTCTATAACACAATATTATTACGATCAAGATACTGGTGAGACTATTCAAGGTTCTAAGCTTATTGGTAGCAATTATGAAGATGGTAAGACTTATAGTATTGCTTGTCCTGCCTCTATTGGTAGTTATAGATTAGTTAGTAATGCTAATACTAGTGTTACGATTAATGGTGCTGATGGTAAATCTAATTGTTATTATAGATTAGTGTCAACACCTGCCGAAGAAGAGATTAAAGAGAACCCTACGACTTCTGATATTCCTATTTATATAGTATGGGCTATTGGAGCTGGTGCTTTAGGATATTCTGTATATTACTTTAATAAGTATTATAAAAAGAATAAAGAAATGTAATTAGAAAAACATATTCGTAAAATGAATATGTTTTTTATTCTTTATTTGTTATTATTTTATCTATTAAACCGTATTCAAGAGCTTCTTTACTATCCATAAATTTATCTCGTTCAGTATCATCACTAATTTTATTTAGAGGTTGTTTGGTTTTTTCGGATAGGATACGATTTAATTTATTTTTTAATTTTATTATTCTTTCTGCCGCTATTTGTATTTCAGTTGCCTGTCCTTTAGCTCCTCCTAGTGGTTGATGAATCATTATTTCGGAATTTGGTAAACTATAACGTTTGTTTTTACTTCCACTTGCTAATAGGAAGGCGGCCATTGATGCGGCAATTCCAATACATATTGTCGATACGTCACTTTTAATGAAATTCATGGTGTCATAGATAGCCATACCAGCAGTTATACTTCCTCCTGGTGAATTGATATATAGGCTTATGTCGTCATTATTTAGACTATCTAAGTATAATAATTGGGCAACGATGATATTGGCACTGTTATCATCTATTTCGCCATTTAAAATGATAATACGGTCTTTTAAGAGTCTTGAATATATGTCATAGGCTCTTTCTCCACTATGGGATTTTTCAATTATTGTTGGAACTAAGTTCATATTTATCACCTGTTATTATTTTAGTTATATGTTTTATATTTTATTCTTTTATTTTGATGACATTTTTTTTAAAATTGTTTTATTTAATTTAAAAATATAGTATAATATATTATGTTGAATAGAAAGAGGGATGATGATGGATACAGTTATTGTTACTTTTGAAAATGGTAAAAAGAAAGAATATATTAAGGGTATTAAATTTAGAGATATTATTGATGATATACGTGATAAAATTAATTTTGATATTATCGCGGGAATGTTTAATAATCAAATGATTGGTTATGATGATGCGATTGTTAAAAATGGTAACTTGGTACTTTATGATATTAATACTAAACAGGGTAATAAGATTTATGAAAAGGGTTTACTTTTTTTGTTTAAAGTTTGTGTTAATGAAGTTTTAGGTAATAAAGTTCGAGTTAAAGTTAAGTATTCAATTGATCGTGGTGTTTTTTGTGCTATTTCTAAAAAAATTAATCAGGATGATGTTAATAATATTAAGTCTTTAATGAAAGATAAGGTTAAAAAGGTTCTTTCTTTTGATAGGATTGAGACTTCTAGGGTTGAAGCGATTAATTATTTTAAGAAAATTAAAAGGGATGATAAAGTTAAGACTTTATTTTATAATACTTCTAATTTTGTTACTTTATATCGCTTTGATGGGGTATATGATTATGTAATTGGTGATTTGCCTAATGATAGTAGTATTTTTAAATATTTTGATTTAACTTTAATTGATGGTAAAGGGATTGTTTTACGTTTTCCTTCTATTTATGATAATGGTAAAGTTGTTAAGTATACACATCATGAGAAGTATTTTAATTCTTTAGAGGAATATAATGAATGGGGAGATTTACTTAATATTAGTAATTTAGGAGAACTTAATGAGGCCATTATTAATAATAATGCTGGAGAAATTGTTCAGTTATCAGAAATTATTCAGAATTATAAGTTATTAAGTATTGCAGAAAAGATTGCTTTAAATAAGAATAAAATTAAAATTGTTTTGATGTCTGGACCTTCTTCATCAGGAAAGACAACTACTTCAAAGAAACTTTATTTGTATTTGAAGACTTTAGGTATTAATCCTTATCATTTGTCTTTGGATGATTATTTTTTGGAGAGAGAGGATACGCCTTTGGGAGAAGATGGTAAACCTGATTTTGAGAGTTTAAAAGCAATTGATATTAAATTGTTTAATTCGCAAATGCAAAAGTTACTTAAAGGTATTAAAGTTGTTACGCCTACTTTTGATTTTATCACGGGTAAAAAGGTGTTTAATCGGACTATTGAAATGAAAGATAATGATATTTTGATAATCGAGGGATTACATGCTTTGAATACGGATTTACTTAAGAATATTGATGATGAGAAGAAATTTAAGATATATATTAGTCCTCTTGCTTTTTTAAATGTTGATGATGATAATAGGATAAGTATGACAGATATTAGATTAATTAGAAGAATGGTTAGAGATAATAGAACAAGGGGATATTCTCCTTCAAAAACTTTAGCTAATTGGTCTTCAGTTAGATTGGGTGAAGAGAAATATGTTTTTCCTTTTCAAGATCAAGCTGATGTTGTATTTAATTCTTCTTTAGCTTATGAACTTGGAGTAATGAAACCTTATGCTGAACCTTTATTATATTCAATTAAGGATGATGATCCTGAGTATTTGACAGCAATTAGATTACTTGATTTATTTAAGTATGTTTTACCAATTCCTAGTGAGGATATTCCTAATTTATCTTTACTTAGGGAATTTATTGGTGATAGTTATTTTGAAAAGTAATATTGTTATTTATTACTTTTTTTATTTTAATGGGAATTTATCTTATTTCTTTGGGCCCCTGTGGGGTTATATAAAATGGTAATTTGACAGGGGGATTTTTATGTGTTAAAATATGAGTGCTTTTTGGTTTTAAAATTTTATTAATTAAATTGACAAATAGTGATTTTTCCTCTAAAATAATAATAGAGGTGAGTAAGATGTATAAGGATAGAATTGCTTTGACGATTCAGGATATTTTAGAGAAAGATTTTAAAATCGATGCTCGTGGTTATCGCCTTCAAGAAGTTGATAAGTTTTTAGATGTTATTATAAGGGATTATAATGAATTTAATAATATTATTAAGGCTTTGGAAAAGGAAAGAAGAGTTCTTACTCAAGAGAATCATGAACTTAAGCAGGAAATTCGTAATTTGAAGTCTAGTATTGAGGCTGCTAAGTATGGTGAGAAGGAAATTACTAATGTTGATTTATTGCGACGTATTTCACAACTTGAGAAGATAATTTTAGGAAAAGAACAACAATAATCTGGGCAAACGCTGCATTTTTTGTAGAGGAAAGTCCACGCTCGCACTATCTGCGATGATAGTAGTGTTTGTGCTTAGGGAATTAATAACCTAAGGCAACTTTTTAGTTGACGGCTTTTGATTAATCTAAGGTTATTGCTATGATTAATTGAATGTAAAAGTGCCACAGTGACGATGCTATTTAGAAATGAATAGAGTGAAACGGGGTAAACCCCACAAGCGAGAAACCCAAATTTTGGTAGGGGAACTACTCAAGGAGAATATGAATTTGCGAGTAGATACTTAGGTATAGATAAATGTTTGCCGCCTTTTTAGGTACAGAACGTGGCTTATAAGATTATTATTGTTTTATAAAGGAATGATTATATGAATGAAATAGGTTTAAGATTAAAGGAAAAAAGAGAAGAAAATGGTGTCTCGGTAGATGAGGCCGCGACTGATCTTAAGGTTAGACCAAGTCAAATTGCTTCTTTAGAAGCTGGGAGAAAAGATGATTTTAAAGATGTTTTGTTTCTTAAATATTTGATAAGAGATTATTCTAAATATTTAGGATTGGATAGTGAGCAGATGGTCGATAAGTTTAATGAATTTTTATTTGATTATACTTCAAAAATACCTGTCGATGCGATTGAAGAAGCTAAGAAAAATAAAAAGGATGAAAAAGTTATTGTTTCACCTTATACTAGTTTTAAAGATAAAAACTTTGGCTTCGTCAAATATATTATTATTGCTATTGTTATTATTGTTTTGGTTGTAGCTGTTTATTTTTTGGTTACTACTTTAACTAAGAGTGATGATTTTAGTAGTAATGATATTACTTATGCTATTGGAGGTAATGTTTATGAATAAAGCTAATAAGATAACAATGAGTAGAATTGTTTTATCAGTTATTATTATGTTTATTTTATTGTTTCCTTTTTATCAATTAGGTATTGAGGTTCCTACTTTTTTAGTGGGTAATAATGTTGTTGTCGATATTAGATATGTTATTGCAGGTGTTATCTTTATTATTGCCTCTATTACTGATTTTCTAGATGGTTATATTGCTCGAAAAGAAAATATTGTTACAGATTTTGGTAAAACTATCGATGCTATTTCTGATAAACTTCTTACTAATCCTTTATTGATTATACTTGCTTGTAATAACTTGATTAGTCCTGTTATTCCTGTAGTTATAATTGCTAGAGATATTATCGTCGATTCTTTAAAGATGGTTATTGGTAGTAAAAGTTCGGCAGTTGGCGCTATCTATGTGGCAAAAGTTAAGACAGCTACTTTGATGGTTGGTATTGCTCTTACTTTGTTTTATAATTTGCCATTTGAACTTATTGATATTAGAGTTTCTGATTTCTTATTAGTAGTTGCTGCAGTTTTATCAGTAGTATCTGGTATTAAGTATTATATGATGGCTAAACCTTATTTTAAGGAAAAATAAATTTTATTATATTTTAATTGGTTTTCAACAGAAATGTTGAAAATTTTTATTTTAATTAAAGGAAATTTGCTTTTTTCTTAGAATAATATAGATAAAGGGGAAAAGATATTATTTTTACAAACAAATGTACGAAAAACTATTGACAAATGATTTTGGGTATTATATAATTTATTTGTGCAATAGATTAGAGGAGGATAAATTATAATGAGTAAAACTATTGAAAAAGATAAAGCGTTATCCCAAGTACTTGCGGATATTGAAAAACAATTTGGTAAAGGGGCAATAATGAAATTGGGAGAACAGGAGGATGTTAATATTGAAGTAGTTCCTAGTGGGTCTATTTCTTTAGATATAGCTTTAGGAGCTGGTGGTTATCCTAAAGGTAGAATTATTGAAATATATGGTCCTGAGTCTTCAGGAAAGACGACATTTGCATTACATGCTATTGCGTCAGTTCAAAAGGAAGGTGGTAGGGCGGCATTCATTGATGCTGAACATTCTTTAGATCCTATTTATGCTAGTCATTTAGGTGTTAATATTGATGAGCTTTTGTTATCACAACCGGATACTGGTGAACAAGCACTTGAAATTTGTGATGCTCTTGTTAAAAGTGAAGCAATTAGTATTATTGTTATTGATTCTGTGGCGGCTTTAGTTCCACAAGCGGAGATCGATGGTGAAATGGGTGATTCTCATGTTGGACTTCAAGCTCGTTTGATGAGCCAAGCATTAAGGAAATTATCTGGTTCTGTTAATAAGACTAATACTATTGTAGTTTTTATTAATCAGTTAAGAGAAAAAGTGGGGGTTATGTTTGGTAATCCTGAGACTACACCTGGAGGAAAGGCACTTAAATATTATTCTTCTGTTAGATTAGATATTAGACGTGGTGAACAAATTAAACAAGGAACGGATATTATTGGTAATAAGACTAATATTAAAGTTGTTAAAAATAAAGTGGCTCCACCATTTAAGACGGCTTCTGTCGATATTATGTATGGTGAGGGCGTTTCTCATGAAGGCGAACTTGTTGATTTGGGAACGGACGCTAATATTATTGAAAAAAGTGGTGCTTGGTATTCATATAATGGTGAAAAGATTGGGCAAGGTAGAGAAAATGTTAAAGCTTTACTTAAAAATACACCAGAATTAGCACAGGAAATAGAGGATAAAGTAAGAGAATTTTATGGTATTGGTAAGAAAAAAAATAAAAAAAAGGATAATAAGGAATTGGAAAAGTAGATATATTATTAATTCTACTTTTTTTGTTTTGGGCCTTATAGTTCTTATTGTTAAATTTCTTGACAATCTTTAAATTTATCGTTACAATTATATATATAGTTTAGATTAAGTTATTTTGATAAATTATATAGATAATGGAGGTATATTATGAGTGATTTATTATTCTCCATTTTAATGTTTATTCTTGGATTTATAGCAGGAATTGTTATTTTCTTTGTTATTTTGCATATTAAACGTAAAAGTGATGATAAAAAAGCGGAATCGGTAATTGATAAGGCTAAAAAGGAAGCTGATAAGTTAAAAAGGGATTCTCTTTTGGAAACTAAAGAAGAAATTAATAGATTGAAAATTGAAACGGAACGTGAAATTAAGGAGAAAAAAAGTGAAATTAAGGACTCTGAAGAGCGTTTATTACAAAGAGAGAGTAATATTGATCGTCGTGATATTGCTTTGCAAAATAGGGAGAATTCTTTAGAGGAAAGAGAAAATGGTTTAGTTAATAAACAAAAAGAAATTCAAGAAGAAAAAGATAAAATGGAAGAAATTAAGAAACAACAATTAGATTTGTTAGAAGAAATTGGGGGGTATACGAAAGAGCAAGCACATGATACAATTATGAAAAAGGTTGAAGATGATATGGCTAAGGAGATTGCTTTATATATTAGAGAACAGGAAGCTGATGCTAAAATTGAAGTTGATGGTAAGGCTAAAGCAATGCTTATTAGTTGTATGCAAAAGTATGCTGCTGATGTTACTAATGAACAGACTGTTTCTGTAATTAGTTTACCTAATGATGAGATGAAAGGTCGTATTATTGGTAGAGAGGGTCGTAATGTTAGGACGATTGAGTCTGTTACTGGTGTCGATCTTATTATTGATGATACACCGGAGGCTATTGTTATTTCTAGTTTTGATCCATTGCGTAGGGAAATTGCTAAACTTACTTTGGATAGTTTGATCAAGGATGGAAGAATTCATCCTGCAAGAATTGAAGAAGTATATGATAAGATGTGTAATCAAGTTAATCAACAGATTAAGGATTATGGACGTGATGCAATGTATTCTTTAGGTTTATCACGCATCGATCCTGAATTACTTGAAATTATTGGTAAATTACATTTTAGAAGTAGTTATGGTCAAAATGCTTTACTTCATTCTATAGAAGTTGCTAATATTGCTGGATTACTAGCGGGTGAGCTTGGAGAGAATATTAATTTAGCTAAAAGAGCAGGGTTACTTCATGATATCGGGAAGGCTATTGACTTTGAAATGGAAGGTAGTCATGTCCAAATAGGTGTTGATTTAGCTAAAAAATATGGTGAATCAGATGTCGTTATTAACGCTATTGCTTCACATCATGGTGATACTGAACCTACTAGTGTTATTGCATCTTTGGTAGCTATTGCTGATACTATTTCGGCATCTAGACCTGGTGCGCGCAACGACTCATCAGAAAATTATTTTCAACGTTTAGAACAACTTGAAAAGATAGGTAATGATATTAAAGGTGTCGATAAGACTTATGCTGTTCAAGCGGGACGTGAACTTAGAGTTATTGTTAAACCTGATGAAGTTGATGATATTACATCATTTAAGATAGCTAGAGATATTAAAGATAGAATTGAAAATGAAATGCAATATCCTGGTACAATAAAAGTTACTGTTATTAGAGAAACAAGAGCTACGGAAGAAGCTAAGTAGTTATCTTGTTTTTTTTAAAATTTATGTCAATATTTGATAAAGATATTTATCTATTTTGTTTAATGTGCTATAATTATATTGTAAATACAGGAGGATTATATGGGACTATTTGATAAAATTAAAAATGTTTTTAAAAAACAACCTGAAGAAATTCAAAAGTATGATGAAGGTTTGAAAAAGACAAGAAAAGAATTTATTTCTAAACTTAATAATTTATCTAATAAATATAAGTTTGTTAATGATGATTATTTTGAAGAACTTGAGAATATTTTAATTATGGCTGATATTGGTATTAATACAGTAATGAACTTTGTTGATAAATTAAAAGATAGAGTAAAAAAAGAAAAGATTACAGATGCTAGTATGCTTAAAGAAATTATTGTCGATGAACTTTTTATTATGTATGTTGGTAATAATGTTATTAATAGTAAAATTAATTTTAGTACTAATGGTCCAACGGTAATTTTGTTTGTTGGGGTTAATGGTGTTGGTAAGACAACGACAATTGGTAAAATGGCTGCAAAAATTAAGAGTGATGGAAAAAAAGTACTTTTAGTGGCTGCTGATACTTTTAGAGCAGGAGCAGTTGAACAAATTGAGGAATGGGGAAAGAGAATTGATGTTACGGTTTTATCTTCGACGTCAAAGGATCCTGCTTCGGTAGTGTTCGATGGAGTTACTAAAGCAGTCGATGAAAATTATGATGTTGTTTTAATTGATACGGCTGGGCGTCTTCAGAATAAAGTTAATTTAATGAAAGAACTTGAGAAGATGAACCGAGTTATTAAAAAGGTTATACCTGATGCTCCCCATGAAACTTTATTGGTAATTGATGCTACTACGGGTCAAAATGGTATTTCCCAAGCTAAATCTTTTAAAGAAATTACTGATATTACGGGTATTGTTTTAACTAAGTTGGATGGTACGGCAAAAGGTGGTATTGTTTTAGCTATTAAAGAGGAAGCTGGTATTCCAGTTAAATTTGTTGGTCTAGGGGAAAAAATTGATGATTTAGAGACGTTTGATATAGAAAAATATATCTATGGTTTGTTTATGGATTTATAGAAAGGGTGAAAATTATGGTAAAAGAAACAGACAAAAGTATTAAAAAGAGTACTACTGTAAAAAAAGGAAGTAAGAATGTAGGGAGTGATACTGGTAAGAAGACAGTAAAGAAAACTACTACAAAAAAGGCAGTAAAACAAGAGACTCCTAAGAAAGTTATTAAGAAGAAACCAAGAGTTATAATTGATGATGGTAAGGTTATTTTAGATAAGAAATCTAAATTTAAGGAAAAAACTATTGTGATGAAACCTATTACTGATGATGTTGTTTTAGAGCGTAGTAAAGATGTTAAACAAGAAAAAACTAAAGCTAATAATCAATTTGAGATTATTGTTTGTATTGTTGTTGGTATTGTATTTTTAGCATTATTATTTGGCGCAATTAATAGTTATATTTTTATACCTGCTGCAATGATATGTTTTGCTTTAGAACTATTTTGTATTTGTTATCATTTAGTTGATCGTCCTAATAGGAAGACAGAAGTATATACTTTATTTGTTGTAGGAGTTATCTTCGTTGTTTTTGCTATTATATATACAATTGTTAAGACTAGTTAATTTTTATGATGGAAGATATTAATTATATTATTATTTTATACGATTATTATGGATGTTTACTTAGTGATAAACAGAAAAGTTGTTTTGAAGCTTATTACTTTGATAATTTGACTTTAGCAGAAATAAGTGAAAATATTGATGTGAGTCGCAATGCTATTCATAAGATGCTTAAAAATATTGAAAAAAAGTTATTGTGGTATGAAGATAATTTACATCTTTATGCTAAAGAAGAAAAGATTAAAAAGATTTTAGATGAATGTGATGATGTTGCTTTAAGAGATAAAATAGAAAAACTTTTTTGAGGTGATTTTATGGAAAAAGATGAAAAGGTGATTATTGAGGATAGAGAGATACCTGTTGATAAATATAAGAATGCTAAGATTTGTTATGATTATCGTAAGAGAACAAGGGGTGGTTTTGCGGATGCTGCGTTTCTTGGTTCTTTAATTGTAACTGCAGGTATGTGGATTTTAATCGCAGTTATTATTGGAAAATAGGGTGATAGAATGAATGATTCAATTTTAGCTAGATATGCTGATAATTTGACTTTGCAAACTTATATAACTAATCCTGCAATAGCTAGAGAGAAAGAGATTAAGGAACTTATTTTGGTTTTGTTAACACCAGAGAAATCTGCTTGTTTGGTTGGTAAACCTGGTATTGGTAAGACCGCTATTGTGGAGGGACTTGCTTATAAGATTCAAAGGAATGATGTTCCCGATGTTCTTAAGGGATATTCTATTTATCGAGTTAATACTACAGCTTTAATAGGTAATGATAATGGTGAGAATAGAGTTTTGAAATTAGTACAAGAACTTAAGAATATGGATAAGGTTATTTTATTTGTCGATGAAATTCATACTTTAATAGGTAATGATGCTCAGGGTGCATTGGATTTGGCTAATATGTTTAAAGAAGGTCTTAGTCGTGGTAGTATTAAGATGATTGGTGCGACTACTACTTATGAATATGAAAAATACATTTTAAGAGATAAAGCTTTTGTTAGAAGATTTGAAAGAATTGATGTTGAAGAGCCTACTGAGGAAATGTGTGTGCAGATTTTAATGCAAACTTTACCTAAAATTGAATATCAGACGGGTGTTAAATTAGCATATTCTGAATTTGTTAAAGAGAATATTATGAAATTTATTGTCAGTATTACAAGTGAGTATAAAAGAATTTATGAGGTTTCATCTAGATATCCTGATATTGCATTGGTAATTTTACGACAAGCTTTTTCGAATGCTATTTATGAAAATAGGAAGACGGTTGGATTTCAAAATATATATGATGCAATACGATTTAGTAAAGCAATATATCCTGATGTTATTATGAAAGAGTTAGTTAGGTTTAAAGAGATTTTTAAAGATGAACTTGAAAGTGAGCATGTTGTTGTTAATCCAGATAATTATTTGGAATAAAAACTGTTACTTATTTTTCTTTGATAGAAATAAAGTAACAGTTTTTAAATTATTTAAAAATAGTTTTAAATTCGTTTGGAATTGGTGCTTCAAAGGTTAATATTTTATTTGTAATGGGATCTTTTATTTTTAAAATATGTGCATGTAAACCTAGTCTATTAATAGGATTTGTTTTGGCTTGGTATTTTTTGTCTCCAATAATGGGATGATTAATAGATTTAAGTTGTAAGCGTATTTGGTTGCGTCTACCTGTATGTATTTGAATTTTTAAAAGAGAATATTTGGTATTATGTTTAATTTGTTCATAGTCAGTAATTGCTATTAAACCTTCTTTGTTATGAGAAATATAAACTTCTAAATTTTTATTTTGTTTTAAATATGATACAAGGTGTTCTTTCTTTTGGGTAATACCTTCTACAATAGCTATATATTCTCTTGTTATTGCAATTTTATTCCAATTTTTTTGATATTTTTGTTGAATAGTTTGATTTTTGGCAAACATTATAACGCCAGATGTATCTTTATCTAAACGATGGATAATAAATACTTTTTGTTTTTGTTTTTTTAAGTAATTGGATACTTCTCGATATAATGTTTTCTCTTTTTCTTTATCTGTTGATATTGTAAGAAGATTTGTTGGTTTATTTATTACAATGATATTTTTATCTTCATAAATTATATCTAAGTTAATATGATTTTCAATAATTGCTTTTTTTATAGTGATAACTTGTCCTACCTTTAGGGGATAATTATATTTGGTTATGATTTGATTATCAACTAGAATTAATCTTTTACTTAATAGAGTTTTAATATTATTTTTTGATTTGTTAGTTAGTGTTTTTCTTAGAAATGGTAATAATTCTTCTTCTATTTTGACAGTATATTTTTCCATATATGACTCCTTTTTCTTTTTATTTTTAGAAAGTTATATTCACTTAGAAGGTAGATAACTTGTGTTTCAATAGTAATAAATATAATACCATATAAAAATGTTTCAATTCCAAAAATGGTTATTCCTAGAAATAGTATTAATGTACCTATAATACGTAAGGTAATTGCTGGATTATATTTTTTCTTTTTGTGTAAATAGATTGCTATTACGTCATATCCTACGGTTGTTGTATTTTGACTTAAGCATAGGTAATGGCCTATGCCAATAAGAATACTAGCAATAATTATACATAAAAAGGGATTGATAGTTATAGTGAAACCTGTTAAGTGAAAAGTATTAAAAAATAATATATAACATAGACTACTAAATATTGATTTGATAAAAAAATGTTTACCTAGGGTTATTAGGCCAAATATTAAAAGTAGAATGGTAATTGTGGTTGTTATATATGCTATGTCTAATTTAAAAATATTTGATAATAAAAGAGAAGTACTGGTTATTCCTCCATCGATAATGTCATTTGGGACTGTTAAAAATGCATAAGCACTTGTTAATAATATGTTGCCAATAATGATTATGATATAACTTTTCATGTGGTCACCTTCTAATTTTTATGATAATACTATTTTATCATAGAAATGATTTTTTTTCTAATTAATTTTGCTCAATCCTAAATTGTAAGGGGTGAAAAAATATGATAAAGATAATAATATATTAGAAATAATTTTATAATTATGTAAAATTTAGACATTAATAGTAATTATTTATGGTAAAATATTATTAGAAAGTTGGTGATCTATTTGTATAAAAATAATGACGAATTGTTAGATATATTAGATGAATTATTAGCAAATGAAGAAAATGAATGTGTAGAATTTAAACGTGCTAAAAATGATTTTGATATAGATTTATTGGGTAAATATTTTTCAGCACTTGGAAATGAAGCTAATTTAAAGAATAAGCAATATTCTTGGATTATTTTTGGTGTTGATAATAAAACACATGATTTAATAGATACAAATTTTTTATATGATAATAATTTTAATAAAATCAAAAAACAAATAGCTGATAATACAACAGATAATATAACTTTTATTGAAATATATTCAATTTACAAGGACGACAAAAGAGTTATTATGTTTCAAGTGCCTGCAGCATCTGGAGTTCCTATTAATTGGAAAGGTTTTGCCTACGGTAGAGCCGGGGAATCTCTTATGCCACTTGCATCAAATAAAATAGAACAAATAAAAGCAACTGCAAATTATGATTGGTCTAGACAAATAATTTATGAAGCAACAATTGATAATATTGATAAAGAAGCAATCAAATTAGCACGTGAACAATTTAAGAAAAAATATGAAGGAAAAGAAATAGCAAATGAAATTGATAACATATCCGATATAGATTTTTTAAATAAAGTAAAACTTACTTTAAATGGTAAAATTACTATGGCTTGTATGCTACTTTTAGGGAAAAATGAAGATGATTATTTAATGAATGGATATAATCCTAAAATGACATGGAAATTATATGACGAAATAAATGTTGTTGATTATGAACATTTTGGTATTCCTTTTATTGTAAATGTAGAAAAATTAAAATCAAAAATTAGAAATTTAAGATATAGATATATGGTTAATGAAAATACTTTATTTCCAAATGAAGTAGATCAATACGATAATTACATTTTACGCGAGTTAATTAATAATTGTATTGTTCATCAAGATTATAGACTTCATGGAAATATTAATGTTATGGAATATAAAGATAAATTAATCATTACTAATGAGGGAAATTTTATTCCTGAAACAGTTGAAAATGTTTTAAAAGATGGTTTTTCATCACCATATTATAAAAATCAATTTTTGGCAAATGCAATGGTAAATTTAAATATGATTGATACTGTTGGAAGTGGGATAAGAAGAGTTTATGATATTCAAAAAAGAAAGTTTTTTCCGATGCCTGATTATGACTTAAGCGTTGATAATAGAGTGAAAGTGACTTTATATGGAAAAATAATAGATGAAAAATATAGTAAAATATTATTTGAAAAAACCAATTTAGACATTGAAAAAGTAATGCTTTTAGATAGAATTCAAAAAGGATATGAAATAACAAAAGAACAAAGTGATTATTTAAGAAAAGATAATTTAATAGAAGGAAGATATCCTAATATTTATATATCATCAGATATAGCTAAAATAACTAATAAAAAAGATGAGTATATAGATAATAAAGGATTAGACAACTCATATTATAAGGATTATATTATAACTTATATAGAAAAATTTGAAAAAGCAAATAGAGATGATATTAATAAATTAATATATCCAAAATTACCTGTAAATATGACAGAAAAAAATAAAAATAACAGAGTTCGTTATTTGTTAACAATGCTGAAAAAAGAAAATAGAATTGAAAATATAGGTTCTGATTCAAAACCTATATGGATTTTAAAAAAATAATTTTCGCAGAGATTTGCAGAACTTTTCGCAGAGATTTGCAGAATATTTATAGAACTAAAGATACTTAGAAATAGGTATCTTTTTTTGTATTAATTTGGTTCTTGCACTAAAGTTGTGGGAATTTTAAATAACCTATAGACAAAAAGAAAACAACTTCGTAAACCATAATTAGAATAAAATAGTAAAGGAAGTTGTTAATATGATTATATCACAAAAACTAGAAATGTTAATTCAATTTTTAAAGAAAATTATAATTTTCTTATTTTCTCATAAGAAAATAGATATGAATAAAAGAATAGAAGCAGAGGTTGAAGTAAAAGTAGAAGTAGAAAAAAATGTTTTGGAGGAAATTTAACATGTGTTTGTTTTGAACATACACAATTTTATTGTTCTACATGTATGCAAAATATAAGTTTTAAAAATAATAAACATTTCATTACAAATGAACTATATAATTATACTAAAGATTTATTATCAATAGGACATTATACTAACAAAGAAGTAGCTGAAATAACCGGTCTAAATAGAAATATTGTAAAAGAAATTGATAAAGAGAGAAATATGTTGTTGATGGTAAAATTATAAAACTAGAAAGACAGGCAACCTATTTAGGACTTGATGAATTTAAATTGCATAATGGATATAAATATGATACTCATATAATAGATTTAGAAACTGGTCATGTATTATGGATTCAAGATGGAAAAAAGCAATTGGTTTATGAATTTATAGAACATGTTTGACTTTCATATATGGCTAACGTAAAAGTAGTTGCTTGTGATATGAACTCTGATTTTGAAGAAGCTTTCAGAGAAAAATGTACTGATATTTCTATTGTATTTGACCATTTTCATATAGTTAAAAACTATAACGAGAAAGTAATAGATGCAATTAGAAAAGATGAACAAAAAAGATTAATTGAAGAAGGGAAAGAAAAAGAGGCTAAGTCATTAAAAAGAAGTAAATATATTTTGACAGCATCAAAAGAAACATTAATAAAGCAAGATAAAGAAGCTGAAGAAGGTAAAGTAATTGATAAAGGTAGTGAGTTATTTAAGAAACAAGATGTTAAAAGAAAAGGTGGTAAAGTAGATAAGTATAATTAAATTCTTAATGAAAACAAATTACTTTTTACGGCTGATTTAATTAAAGAAAAATTAAATAATGCATATTCTATAACCGATGAAGATGAAATGAAAAAAGAAATAAATGAAATAATAGATATGGGTAGAGAGAATGTTAACAAACATTTCTTATGGTTTACTAAATTATTAGAAAACCATATGTATGGTATTATTACTCATGCTAGATATAACATATCTACTAGTAAAATAGAAGTCATGAATAACAAAATCAAGACTGTAAGAAGACAAGCATATGGTTATCCTGATGACAAATATTTCTTCTTAAAATATTTGATATATCTAGAACGAAATAATTATCCCATAACTTTTGTGCAAGAACCTTAATATGTGTAAAGTAAAATACTAATCGTTTTTGATTAGTATTTTTTCTAAATACATAACTAATAGATACATTAGATATGATACAATCATAAGAATAATTATACCTCCCATGACAAGATCTAAGTTGAATACTTGAGAACCATACATTATTAAGTAACCAATTCCTTCTTTGGAAACGAGAAATTCTCCCATGATAACTCCAATTAATGACATGCTAACATTTATTTTTAGACTGCTTATGATAGTACTATAGCTGCTAGGTAAAACTACTAATTTTAGAATTTGATATTTTGTTGCTTTAAACGATTTTAAGAGATTAATTTTGTTTTGATCAGTTTCTTCAAAACCATTGTAAACAGTAATGATTGTTACAATGACTGAAATTAATAGTGCCATTACAATAATGGAGTTAATATTTGCTCCTACCCAAATGATAATGATGGGGCCTAATGCTACTTTTGGTAAACTATTAATTATTGTTAGGTAAGGATCACAAACTTTATATAGGAATTTGTTCCACCATAGAATGATTGCAATAAGCGTACCTAATATTGTCCCTATACCAAAACTTATTATTGTTTCATAGATGGTTACCCATATATGATGAAAGAGATTGTTACTTTGGTATAATTCATATATAGTTTTTATTATTCTACTTGGAGATGATGAGATAAATGTATTTATTATTTCATAGTGCGCTAATAATTCCCATATTATTAAGAAACTTATTAGAATAACTATTTGAGTTAGTTTAATATATAGTTTATTTAATTTTTGTTTTTTTAAGTAAATTTGATAGTCATGACTAAGCATGGTAATCTATCTCCTTCCATATTTCTTCATAGTATTTAGGGAATTCTTTGCATTTTCGGTTTTCAATAGGTGTACTTTTATTTGTAAGTTCTATTTTTAATTCTTTTTTAATGGTGGAAGGTCGATGAGATAATATTATAATGCGATCTGCCATTGATATGGCTTCACTTATATCATGAGTTATCATAATTGTGGTTTTATTTTCTTTTTTGATGATTCGGTAGACATCATCAGAAACGGCAAGTCTTGTTTGATAATCCAAAGCTGAAAATGCTTCATCTAAAAGAAGTATATCTGGATTAGTAGCTAGTGTTCTGATTAAAGCAACTCTTTGAATATGGTTAAGACACTTTTTATTATTTTTTAATATTTTAGAGTTATTATTATTTTTATTCTATGTATTGATAATTAAGTGCATTTTGATTTGACATAGCAGGCTTTTAGTTTGTTGTTCATATGATTTTCTTGCATCATTTGCAACTTGTCCACCTCTTTGAGTAACTTTAAGGTTTTCTTTAAATCTTTCATGATGTTCTGATAAAGCAATATTACGAGTAGTAAGTTCTCCTAAATCAGTAAGTGCTATTTCTATATCAGTCATATTATCTCTTAAAGATTCTTTTCTTAATTCTTTATATTGTTTATATTGCTTAGCCGTAAATCTAGACCAACTTTTATTTATTTTGTTCGTAAGCATTGTATACTCTAAATTACTTTCAATGCCACCATATTTCCAAACATCAGTTAGTTTTTTCCTTTCTTGAATGCCTTTAATTCTTTTAGCAATCCAAGTTTCATCATAATCTTTAGCACGATATGTATCTATTGCTCTTTGCATTGTTAATGGAGGATCAAATACTTCATCAATTTTTTCTTTACCAAGACTAGCTAATCATTGTTTAATAGGTTCAGCATTTTTGCTAGGAATTGATTGAATTATTCTAAACATACCCTCAATATCACATACATTAGTATTATAATATTTTCCATCAGAAACTTTTAATTTCAGTTGACTACAAATTGTAGCCAACTCGTTTTCTTCTTTTTTTAATCTGGTTTTCATAACTGACCAATATTTTCTTGGGTTATCGCTTTCTGCTAATACACCAATAAGATCAATAATACTTATATAATACTTTTTTTCTTTATCCCACACAGTTCTTATAGTTTCATTATTGAATATTTTATTATTTTATCTTGATTCATTTTTTCACCGTCCTTTACTGTTTATTTTTAATATGTATTAAGCAAAAGGTTATAGATGTATATAACTTCTCACTTATATTATTCTGCAAAAAATTTCAATTTCTTTTTTTCTTTTGAAATTTATTCAAAATTCCATTTAATTTGAATATCTCTAGTATTTGTTTCTTCGTTTAATTTACCAATATAAATTTTATCAATAAATTCATCAACAACAACTCTATTTAATTCTTCTAATTTTTGGTATTTTTTGAATATTTCTTTATTTTTTTTCCCAGATTCTTCTTTCATTCTATAATGGGATATTTCATTATTTATTAATTTAATTTGATCTTTATAATTATCTTCGTCTTTATTATAATTGGTAATTAAATCTTTAAATTGTTTTAGTGTAATAATACCATTTACTTTATCTTCATAAATATTTTTTAAATAATTTTTAGTTTTAGATATTTTATTTTCAATATCAGTTCTAAGAGCCACTAAAGATTTAATTTTTTTCTTGAATCTGTTATCAAGTTTTTTTGAATCTAAATTTTCTAATTCTTCTTCGTCATAAAATTTTTCAATTTTATTATTTATTGCCCCTAATACTAGATTTGCTAATACATCATATCTAATGGAAGTTTTATTTAAACAATCGTTATATCCATCACGATTATTAGAACATACTAAATATTCATGTTTAGAAGAATTCTTTTTTCGCATATAATGATTGCATTCTAGACAATATGCTTTTCCAGAGAAAAAATGAACTATACCTGTTTTTTTATTAGGCTTAGTTCTTTGTTTTATTGTAAATTGTACTTTATTAAATGTTTCTTCATCAATAATTGCTTCATGGGTGTTTTTAATTTTTATCCAATCTTTTTTATCTTTAATTTTAATTTTATGGTTTTTATAACTAACAGTGGTTCTTTTTCCTTGGATTAAATTACCTATATATACTTCATTTGTTAAAATTGTTTTAATTGCGTTAGTATTCCATTTTATTTTTTCGCGTGGTTTATTACTATTTATATTTAATTTAATGCCCTTTTGGTATTTATAAAGAGAAGGGCAAGGGATTTGATATTTATTTAAATATTTGGCAATGGATGTATATCCTAAACCTGTTAAATATAAATTATATATTTTTTTAACAATTTCTTTGGCAATGGGATCTACTATTAATTTATTATTATTATTTGGGGATATTTCATAACCAAAGGGGGCAAATGGTGATATTAATTCTCCTTGTTTCATTTTGGAATTAAAAGCACTTCTTATATTATTTGAAACGTCTTCTAAATACCATTCATTGACAAGTCCATTTATTTGTCTTGATTTTTTATTTCCTAATATTTCAGTGTCAGCATTGTCAGATAAACTTATAAATCTTATATTCCATTCTTTAAATTTATTATTTATATATTTTTCTACTATTTCCATATCTCTTGAAAATCTAGATTGACTTTTACATAAAACAATGTCTAGTTTATGTTTTTCACAATCTTTTATTAACCTTTCAAATTCAGGTCGATATGTTCCTGCGCCTGATAAATCTTCATCACAATATTCATCTATTAAAATAAAATTAGGGTATTTATTTATATATTGAATAAGCATATTTCTTTGGTTTTTGATAGATTCACTATCATCTTTTTTATTGTTTTTATCTTTATCTTCATTAGATAATCTTAAATAAATACCTACTTTTAATTTTTTTTCATTATTATTCATATATTACCTCACTATAATTAATAATTTTGTGTATTATTATTAAATTCTAATAATGTAATAATTTTGTATAATTTTTGGTTAATTATTTTTTTTAATTGTTTTTCAGATATGCTTTTATCTATAATATTAACTATATTGTATTGCATAAGTTACCTCTTTTCTTTATTAAAATATATTACAATAAAATAAAAAAATGTAGTAAAAATTATTGAAACTATAATAATTAAAACTTACATAAGTTGTTGATTTATATGATTGTTTATTTTATAAAATGTAAATAACTTTGTATATAATAACTGATGTAATAATTTACAATTATATTTATTATAAAAGTTAAAATAGGTATTGACAATTGAATGCTTTTTCAATTATAATGTTTATAGTTGAGTAGTTGTTCAATTGTTTTAGATATTTAAGGAGGTGTTTATATGGCTCGTAATGAATTTAGTTGTGATTGTAATATTATTCATGAAGATGCTGTTTATGATGTGTTGGGGAAAATGCCTAATGAAAATATTTTTAATCATCTTGCTGATTTGTTTAAATTGATTGGTGATACTACTAGGTGTCGCATATTATTTGCTCTTGATCAGAGGGAAATGTGTGTATGTGATTTGTCTAATGTTTTGAATATGACTAAATCTTCTGTTTCACATCAACTAGCGGTACTTAGGAGAAGTGGTATTGTTAGATGCCGTAAAAGTGGTAAGGAAGTTTATTATACTTTAGATGATGATCATATTTTTAAATTATTTGAAATTGGTTTAGAACATATTAAAGAAAGAGGTGTTTAATGTGAAGAAAATTAAATGTAATATTAAGGGATTAGATTGTGTTAATTGTGCAATTGAATTAGAAAATTCTTTAAGTAAAATAGATATTATTAATAATGTAAGTATTAGTTTTATTACGGGAAAACTAATTTTTGAGTGTGATAAAGAGAATAAGAATATAGCTTTAGAAAGTATTAAAAAAGTAATAAAAAAAGAAGAACCAGATGTTACTATTGAGGAGGTATAGTGTGGATAAGAAGATGATTAATAAGTTAATTAGAATTATTATATCTTTCTTTTTAGTTTTATTGCTTTTGTTAATTAATTTTGATAATAATTTAATTAATATTATTTTATATGTGATTGCATATATAATTGTTGGATATGACATTATGTTAAAAGCTATAAGAAATATTATTCGTGGTAAAGTATTTGATGAGAATTTTTTGATGAGTATTGCTACTGTTGGAGCTTTTTTTATCAGTGAATATACGGAAGCTGTTGCAGTAATGTTATTTTATCAAGTTGGTGAATTGTTTCAGAGTTATGCTGTTGATAAGTCAAGGAAATCGGTAGCTAAACTTATGGATATTCGTCCTGATTATGCTAATGTTTATCGTGGTGATGAAGTAGTTAAAGTTTCACCTGATGAAGTTGGTATTGATGATATTATTTTAGTTAAGCCAGGAGAAAAAATTCCTTTGGATGGTGTTGTTGTAGATGGTGTGGCAATGTTAAATACGGTTGCTTTAACGGGTGAATCTCTACCAAGAAGAGTAAAAGTTTTAGATGAGGTATTAAGTGGTTGTATTAACAATGATGGTACTTTGAAAATTAGGGTAAAAAAGGAATTTGGTGAATCTACTGTTAGTAAAATTTTAGATTTAGTTGAAAATGCTAGTAGTAGAAAAGCAAAATCGGAGAATTTTATTAGTAAATTTGCTAAATATTATACTCCAATCGTAGTAATTATTGCTTTGTTTTTGGCATTTATTCCTCCTTTATTAATAGAAAATACTTCTTTTAGTGAGTGGATATATCGTGCTTTATCTTTTTTAGTTGTATCTTGTCCTTGTGCTTTGGTTATATCGATTCCTTTAAGTTTTTTTGGAGGAATTGGAGCATCATCTAAAAATGGAGTTTTGATAAAAGGTAGTAATTATTTAGAGGCTTTATCGGAAACAGAAATTGTTGTTTGTGATAAAACGGGTACTTTAACTGAAGGGGTGTTTAAGGTACAAAAGGTTAATGTTAATAAATATAGTAAAGATGATTTATTAAAATATGCTGCTTATGCGGAAAAATTTTCTAATCATCCTATTGCTTTATCTTTGAAGGATGCTTATGGTAAAAATATTAATAATAAAGTTATTACTAAAACTAAAGAAGTATCTGGTAAGGGTATTTATGCATCTGTTTTTAAAAAAGATGTTCTTGTTGGTAATGATAAATTAATGAAAGCATATAAGATTAAATATGAAGAGTGTAATGATATGGGTACGGTTGTTTATGTGGCAATAGATGGTGAATATGCTGGTAATATTGTTATTGCAGATAAAATTAAGGATGATGCTTTTTTAGCTGTTAAATTATTTAGAGAAAATGGTGTTAAAAAGATAATTATGTTAACTGGTGATATAGAAAGTATTAGTAAGGAAGTTGCTAAGAAATTAGATTTGAATGAATATTATGCGGAGTTGTTACCACAGGATAAGGTTAATTTAGTTCAAAAGTTTATGCAACAAAAAAGTGAAAAGGGTAAATTGGTCTTTATTGGTGATGGTATTAATGATGCTCCTGTTTTGGCTTTATCTGATATAGGTATTGCTATGGGAGGATTAGGTAGTGATGCAGCGATTGAAGCTGCTGATATAGTTATTATGACTGATGAACCTTCTAAGGTTGCAAGTGCTATTAATATATCTAGAAAAACAATGATGATTGTAAGAGAAAATATTGTTTTTGCAATAGTGGTAAAAGTTTTAGTTTTAATATTGAGTGCAATTGGGGTTACTAGTATGTGGGCTGCGGTTTTTGCTGATGTTGGGGTTTCAGTTATAGCTATTTTAAATGCTTTTAGAATTTTAGGTGTTAGGGAGTAAAATATTATGAAAAAAATTACTTTAAAGATTGGTGGTATGACTTGTAGTGCTTGTTCATCGGGATTAGAAAAATATCTTAATAAGCAAAAGGGTATTAAAGAGGCTAATGTTAATTTAGTTTTAAGTACGGCTTCAGTATTGTATGATGGTATTAAAATCAAAGATATTGAAAAATATGTTAGAGATGCTGGATTTAATAGTTTAGGGGAATTTAAAGGGGTAATGGATAGTGAGACTAATAGTAAAGATATTGTTAAATTAGTTTTATTGGGTCTTTTAATTATTTTTTTGATGTATGTATCGATGGGATATATGTTAGGATTACCTAGTATATATTTGATTAATCATGAAAATCCTATTGTTTTATCTTCTTTTATGTTGATAGTTACTATGGTGTTTATTTGGTATGGCTTAGATATAATTAAAAGTGGAATTAAAAATTTATATCATTTAATGCCTAATATGGATACTTTAGTTACATTTAGTGTTACATTTAGCTTTTTATATAGTTTATATGGTTATATTAATATTTTATTAGGTGATATTAGTTATTTACATAATTTATATTTTGATGCTTCTTGTATGGTGATTTATTTTGTTAAATTGGGTCGCTATATTGAGAGTATAAGTAAGGATAAGACTAAAGATGCAATTAAACAATTGGTACAAATTACACCACAGAAAGCATTGCTTAAGGATGGCAATGAAATTAAAGAAATAGGTATTGATGAAGTTAAAATTGATGATGTTTTAGTATGTAGAGCAGGTGATAAAGTAGCTTGTGATGGTATTGTTGTAAAGGGAAAATCTTATGTTGATGAAAGTTTTATTACAGGAGAAAGTGAACCAGTTTTAAAAGATATTGATAGTAAAGTAATTGCTGGTTCAATTAGTTATAATGGTTATATTGAATATAAGGCTAAAAAAATAGGACGGGATTCTACTATTTCTGAGATAGTAAAATTAGTAGTTAATGCCACTAATGGGAAAAATAAAATTCAAAGACTTGCGGATAAAATAAGTGGATATTTTGTACCTATTATATTGTTACTTGCAGTGTTGACTTTGATTGTTCATTTATTATTGGGCACTAATTTTAATGATTCTTTAATTCATATGGTTACGGTATTAGTTGTAGCTTGTCCTTGTGCTATTGGGCTGGCTGTTCCTTTAGTGGTCGTTGTTAGTAATGGTATTTGTGCTAAGAAAGGTTTATTTTTGCGAGATGGTGAGGTAATTGAAAAAGCTAGAAATATTGATACGGTTGTTTTTGATAAAACGGGTACTTTAACTTATGGTAAGTTAAAATTGTTTAAAATATATAATTATAGTAAATATACGGATAGTGAACTTGTTAATTTAGTTGCTAATATTGAAAAAATATCAACACATCCTATTAGTAGTGCTTTTGAAATTAAGAAAAAAGTAAATGTTATTAATTTTAAGAATTTAGATGGAATGGGAATTTATGGTGAAATTAGTGGTAATAAATATTATTTAGGTAATGATAGAATGCTTAAGAAATTGAAAATTAGTAATGTTAATGATGATGATTATCAAAATTTGTTAGAGAGTGGTTGTAGTATTATATTTATAGCGGAAAATAGTAGTATTATTGGATTATTTGGTGTTAAAGATATTGTTAGAAAGAATATGAAGAATGTAATAAATAAGTTTACAAAACAAAATATTGATGTTATTATGTTAACAGGTGATAATGAAAAGACAGCTTTAATTGTAGCAAAGGAACTTGGGATTACTAATGTTAAGGCTGATGTTATTCCTAAAGAGAAAGCTCAATTTATTAAGTCTTTAGTCGATGATGGTAAAAAGGTTATTATGGTTGGGGATGGTATTAATGATGCACCATCTTTGGTTAATGCCACAATTGGGGTTAGTGTTAATGATGGAACTGATGTTGCTATGGACAGTGCTAAAGTTATTCTTATGAATAATGATATGGGTAATATTTTGGATTTAATATATATTAGTAAGAAATCTTATAAAATAATTAAGCAAAATATGTTTTGGGCTTTCTTTTATAATATATGTATGATACCTATTGCTATGGGATTTTTTAGTAGTTTTGGAATCAATATGAGTCCTATGTTTGGTAGTATTGCTATGACAATAAGTAGTTTGACAGTGGTCTTAAATTCTTTAAGGTTAAGGAGAGTGAAATAATGAAAAGATATGAATTGTTGATAGATGGTATACATTGTGATGGATGTATTAATCGTATTAAGAATGTTTTATCCACAGTTAAGGGGATAATTAGTTATGATATTTCCTTTGAAAGTAAGAAATTAGTTATTGAAGTTAAAAAAGATAAGGTTATTAATGAAGTAATTGATAAAATAGAAGATTTGGGTTTTATTGTTATTAGATGACTTTTCTATTTTGTGTCTATATTATGTTCAAGCATAGTTAAGATATTTTTTTCTTTTATTTGATAAGTTCTTGGTTTGATTGTGTTCTGATACAAATATATAAATAAAACATAACAAATCATGAAAGACGTTTCAATTCAAATGCAAAAGCATATCCTAAAACACTTGAAGAATTTAAAAAAAACAATTGAAACAATAACAAAATTATATGAAGCAATACGAAAAGATATGCATTGAATGGTGAATGGAATGGTCGCAAAGAATACCAATAATAATTATTTTGTTGGGTTAGAAAAAATAGTAATCATTCATACTTTACTTTAACTTTCAAAAGCATGCAAATGTTTTTATCAAATCTTATAAATGAAATTAATACTAGAAATATAAATAATGATGCATTACTTGAAACTGTACTATTTAAAGTTGCACAGATAGGTTTAGAATCGTTTATACCTGCTTCTAAAAATGGTTGTATAGCAAATTACTATTGATGGACAAAAAGTTGGTTATATGTATAGATAAAACTATACTAATGAAATTGATAGTGGTTGGAGGCTTTTCTCTGGCGAAGAAAATGATGATTATACTAATAATTCTGATAATTTCAGTATATTTCAATTAAATACAATTTGTAATTATGATACTGATATTGTTCCATATCTTGAAAAAGTAGTTGAAATTAAACTAGCAAGAGATGTTGACGTAATTTTCAAAGAATAATAATATTATTTAAGTTCAAATTTTTTAACATAGTTACTAACAACAGGTTTTCTATGATTTAAATAGTTTAAAACACTTGTTTTGATGTTAATAATTCTAGATAAATTATTTAGGATTTTTTCTTGTTCTTCATCAGTAATGTTTTTATAATTTGAATATTTTTTATAAACCTTTGGACTAACACCCATATTTTTTTTGAATATTTCAGAAAAGTATTCTAACGAATTAAAGCCGTTTTTAAATGCGATACTTAGAATATAATTATCATCCTTAAAATATGGCAAGCTATTATATATTCTCATTATATTTATATATTCGTGTATAGATATTTTTAATTCTTTTTTAAATTTTTTCATTATATATGTTTTGTTGAAATAAAATAGTATACTCAATTCATCAATGGTAATTTCTTTATTTATATTATTGTTTATGTATTCAATTATATTACAAACTAAATCATTTGAAAACATATTATCACCCACATAATTTATATTATATCACGAATATTTATAAAAAGCCATTTTTGTTTAAGTGCAATAAATTGTAGATGATATAATGTTATTGAAAGGAAGTGATATGCATGGCATATTCAAGATGGGCAACAGTTGAAGAATTGAAATCAAAACTAACCCAAATCAGTTATGATTCTGAAATTAAAAAATCAGGAATACCTATGATGTATGATGAAAATAATCTTTATATTAAAGATGATGAAGCTCATACAATGGTTATCGGCTCAACTGGTAGTGGTAAGACTCAATTAATATTACTACCACAATTAAGACTTGCAATTAAAGCACAAGAGTCATTTATCGTTCATGATGTAAAAGGAGAAATTTATGATATTTTATCAGGAGAATTAAAAAAGCAAAAATACAATACTATCGTAATCAATTTAGACAATCCTACTCTTGGTAATAATTATAATCCATTAAGTTTACCTTATGAATTATATAAAAATGGTCAAAAAGATAAAGCAATAGAGTTACTAGAAAATGTAGGTTATTATTTTTGTTGCAAGGAAACATTTAATGCAAGCTTTGATCCATTTTGGAATAATTCTGCTACCTCTTTATTTATAGGACTTTCACTATATCTATTTGACAATGCAAAAGAGGAAGAAGTAAATATTAGTAGTTTATTAAATCTAGTATCTGAATTTGATAAATTATCAGAAGAAGTAAAAAAATATGATAAGACTTCTCCTACATATATTAATCTTTCCAATATTATATTAGCGCCAAACGAAACAAAAGGTGGTATTCTATCATTATTTATTCAAAATATGAGATTATTTTTATCAAGAGAAAAATTATTAAAAATGTTATCTTCATCTAACTTTGATATGATAAATATCCAAAAAGATAAAACTGCATTATTTATTATAAGTAATAACAAATCAACTTCTAGAAGATTAATTCCTTTAATAATTGAAGAATGTTATTATGCTGCAACATATACTAATGATAAAACTCGTAGATTAAATGTTTTAATTGATGATTTTGAAAACTTAATTCCTATTAAGGATTTCGATAATATGCTTACACTTGCAAGAAGTTTTAATATTAAGTTTAGTATTTTTATAAGAAGTATATTAGAATTAAGAAATACTTATGGTGCAGAGGGAACTGAAATATTAAAAATGGTGTTTGGAAATATTGTTTACTTATTAGCAAACGATACTGAAACACTAGAAGATATATCTAAACTATGTGGAAATCAACAAACTGAAAAAGGAATTGAACCACTAATTACTGTTGAAGATTTAAAATTATTAAATAAATTTGAAGCAGTTATTTTAATTCTAAGAATTAACCCTATTAAATCCAAATTGCTACCTGATTATCAAATTGATTGGGAATTTAGTGATAAAAAGATTGCATTAAATAAATTGGAAAATGAAGAAATTAGAACATATAGTATAAAATAATGTTAAGTTTAAAAGAGAATATTCCCTTTTTCATGTTAATATAAAAAAATTATTAATAGTATTAAATAAATATGAAGTATATCAATATTTAGGAGTATGTTTAATGTGGATTATATAAAAACAATTATTGCAAAATTTTTAAGAGTTTCAAACAAAGCAGTGGAATTAAACACACAATTACAACAATTATATGAATCAAATGAGTATTATGAAATGCTTATGTTATTACAAAAATATAATTTATCATAATCAATGCCTTTTTTAGCAAGTGGAATGAGTAGTTATTTTAATAATTAAGTTAATACAAATGGTTTATCAAACTTAAAATTTTCTGCACAAGATATTGAAGATGCAAAATATATCGCTTAATGTTTTGGAAAAACAATTAATTATTCAGATAACCATTTATCAATTTTATATACAACACTTTTAGGAACTACTGAATTTAATTATGGTATGCAAACTTTTTCCACAGGTATTTTAGAAGATGTTTTTCAATGCTCCTCTAATCATAGTTTGCCAATCCAACCAATTGTTGGCGAAAACGAATCTGACTTTTATTGTAGAGTTTTAGATTATCAAATCTCTCAATTTGATAATTTTCCAATGGAAAGAAGAAGTGAAGCATTAGCTAGAGCAAAAAGATTAGCAAGTAATTTTTGTAATGGAAAAAATAGAATTTATTTAATACCATTTGAAAATGTTTTAAATAATAAAGCAAGTTTCGGTGATGTTGAAGGATTAAGAGATGGAAAATTAAGTGGTGAAGAGTTGAAATCAAAATTAGATAATTTGCATAATTTTGAACAATTATTAAAAGCATTTGATGTTTCAATTACTAATGGAACGAATCCTTATGATAATCCTAATATGACAAGTGAATACGGAATTGCAATATAAGGAACTATTGCTAGCAAAGGTATATCTTTTTTTGAAATAGATATAATGTATGATTTGATTCAAAAAAAAGCAAGAGATATGGGCTATACAGCTGGCGATATTATACCTAATGATTTTGATTTAAGCATGCAGGAAAGTAGCAGACTAAAAAAATAACCCTAATAGTCATTAAAGACTACTAGGATTTTATTTTTTTATTTAAAACGGCATAACAATAATCATATACACATAGATGTTTATTAAACTCTTTATTGATAATGTTATCCTTAAAATCAGTTTTAAAGATATTATTGAAAAGTTTTTCTTTTCTTTTTCACTTAGTTCTAAATACTTGGCTGAAATAAATAATAAGTTCTTATATTTAGTAAAATTAACAATAGTTTTACTATAATTTGGATCTAATTTATTTAATACTTCTTTTAAAAGAATAATTATATTTTTATCTTTAATATTAAAATTAATATCAAAGTTTTTATTTTCTAATAGATATATTGCAAGTCTAGCCTTATTTTTATTCTTTAAATTATCAAACATATTTAATAAATCAATTACTTTTATCTAACAACATATTTTACTTTTTTTTCTTATTTTATAAGTTATAAGCAACTTTTCTTAATCATTACTTTGTGTCTATATTATATTCAAGCAACTCTTTGACGCATACCTCCTGATAAGCTTTTGGGATATTTATATATAAAATCTTTTAGTCCATATGTTGTTAACAGGTTTATAACTTGTTCTTTTTTTTCTTTAGTTAGTTTTTTTTCTACTTTTAGTCCTAAAAGACAGTTATCTAGAATTGTTAACCAAGGAAAAAGACAATCTTGTTGGAGCATATATCCTAATTTTTTTTTATTTGGATTAGGGAATGTTATTTGACCATTTGTTTTTTCTGTTAAACCGCATAATATAGATAGAAGAGTTGACTTTCCACATCCTGATGGTCCTACAATGGATACAAATTCTCCTTCTTTAATATTGAGAGATATTTCCTTAATTGCGGTTATTTCACCTTGTTTTGTATAATATTTTTTATGGAGCTTTTCTATTTTTAAGATATCATTCATATTCATTAAAGTATTTAGTATAAATTAAGTCTTCGAATGGAACTTTTTCTTCTAATTCTCCTGCGGCAATTACAATGTCTTGAATATGATTCCATTCTTCTTCATTAATAGTAATATTGTCTTTCCAAGCTCCACCTTCTTTATATCTTTCAATCATTTTGGTTAAGTCATCAATTGATGTATCGGGAAAGAAGTTAACAATGGAAGTGGCTATAGTAAAGGCATCATTGTTTTTAACGTATTCTAAACCGCGATTAACAGCTCTAGTGAATTTTTCTATTATTTCGGGATTGTTTTCAATATAACTTTTTCTGGCATTGTATGCTGTATATGGAACAACGCCCGCTAAATCGCCAATATAGGCAACAACATGACCATATCCTGCTTGTTCGACAGCTAAAGCATTAGGTTCAAACAAAGTAACAAAATCACCTGTTCCTCCAATGAATGCTCCTTGCATTGCGGCAAAATCAATGGATGTATCGATAGTTAAATCTTTATTGGGGTCAATATTATTTTCTCTAAGTGCCCATTCAAAAGTCATTTCGGGCATACCACCCCATCGGATACAAAACTTATAATGTAATTTTTTTGGGATATTTATGGTAATTAAATAGTTTTATTTTAATTCTTAGTATTATAAATTTTAATTAAATCATAAATTTAATTGGGTGGTTCTATGAAAATTGTTAATGTCTTTAATGAAAAAGGTAAAACTCTTCAAGATATTATTGAGTTTTTTTTGATTGATTATTGCTTGGATATTACTTCTTTTAAAAAATAAGATGTTTTTTATTTATTATGAAATGGAGTTAAAAGATGAATGGTAAGACATTTAATGTTGCTCTTTATATTAGGTTATCTCGTGAAGATGGCGATAATATGGAAAGTGAGAGTATTACAAATCAAAGAGATTTATTACATTTATTCTTAGAGAAAACAAAAGAAAAATTACAATATATTGATGAGTATGTCGATGATGGTTTTACTGGTTCTAATTTTGATAGACCTTCTTGGAAAAGACTAATGGCAGATATTGATAGTGGTAAAGTTAATACTATAATTACCAAAGATTTATCTCGTATGGGTAGGGATTATATTTCAATGGGGGAATATATAGAGAGAATATTTCCTGAACGAGGTATAAGATATATTGCTATAAATGATGATATTGATACATTACATGAAACACCAGGTTTAGAGTTTTTACAATTTAAATTAATGTTTAATGATTACTATTTAAAAGATACATCTAAAAAAATTAGAAAAGTCGTGAGATCAAAAAAAGAACAGGGACAGTTTTTGGGTTGGAAAGCAGTATATGGCTATAAAAAAGATCCTAATGATAAATATAAAATTATTGTTGATGAGGAAATTAGACCTATTATTGAGCGAATGTTTAATTTAGTAATTGAGGGTAAAAGTCCAAGACAAATTGCTAATATATTCTCTGATGAGCATATTCCTACTCCAAGTGTTTATGCAAATCTTAATAGAGGTATGAAATCTACAGCTTATGGTTTATGGTGCCCTAGAACTATTGAAGAAATGCTTACTAATGAAACTTATATTGGAAATTTAACTCAAGGTAGAAGAAAAAAGTTAAATTATAAGTCAAAAAAAGAAATTAGAACATCTAAAGATGAGTGGATAATTACAGAAAATACTCATGAGGCAATAATTGATAAAAAAATATTTGATACAGTAGGGGAATTGTTAAAAAAAAACAAAAATAAACCTACTGGTAATAATATTCAATTACTTTCTGGCTTTATGGTATGTAAAGAATGTGGACACGCAATAGGGATAAATAAAAGTAGTGATGGTAAAAGATATTACTGTTGTTGTACTTACTATATATCTCATTCTAAATATGGTTTATGTACTCCACACAGTTGTAATTATAAAAAATTGGAAAACCTTGTGTTAGAAGAAATTAAAAAAATGTGTAAGGAGTATGTAGATAGTAGTTTATTTTTTTATAAGTTAGAAGAGGTAAGAAAGAAAAATAATATAAAAATAAAAAAACAAAAGGAAATCAATATATTAGATAATAAAATTAGAACTAATAACTCATATATAGATAAAATATATGAAGATAGGTTAAATGGTAATATTGATATGGCAATGTTTAAACGTTTAACTAGCAAATATAAAGATGAGATAGAACAGTTGAAAAGTAGAAAAAAAGAATTAGAAGATGAACTTAAAAATATTGATTTGGTAAATGATAATAATGAAAAGGGTGAAATATTAAAAAAGATAAACGAATATTTATTTTTTGAAAAGCCAAGTAGAAATTTATTAGTAAATCTAATTGATAAGATACTTATAAGTGAAGATAAAACTATAGAAATCCACTATAAATTCAAACTATATTAATGAAAAATATAGGCAAATATGGTATAATAATACATATTACATTAGGAAGAAGGTGTGGTTATGAAATGTATTTTAATGAATAAAAATACAGAAGTATTAGTTGCAGAATATAATACAGTTTCTAAATTTTTTGATAGAATTATAGAAGTTAAGAATATTGATTATGCTCCCTATATTTTAAAGAGTTTTTATATTAAAGATGATATAAATGATACATTTTTTAGAACAAATTTGTCGGAGTGGTTTAGAGGAAGAGGTATTCCTTCTTGGAGAGACAAATTAGATTTATTATTACATCGTCTAGATATAAGTGCTCCAACTGAATTATTAGATAAAGCTTTCGGTTTATCTTTATCGGATCAATATTGGTTAAAACCCTTTAACAGTAATATAAAGTATGATGATATTAATTTTTTTGATAATGATTTTGATTATGCTGAGTTTTTAGAAGCCTCACTTTCACTTAATAGTAAGATAGTAAAAAAAGAAACTTCTCTTATAACACCTAATAATACCACTGATGGTATGTTAAAAAAAGCATGGATTATTGAAGATGGTACAAGATACCTATTAAAAGGTGGTTATAAAAATGAAATATTACAACCATTCAATGAAGTTTTAGCATCTATGATATGTGATAGATTAGGTTTTAATCATGTTCCTTATACTTTAGATGTTTATAAAGATACCGTAGTATCTAAATGTCCTTGTTTTATAACTAAAGATACAGAACTTATTACAGCCTATCAAATAAGAAATGATATGAAAAGATATGATAGTGAAGAAGATTATGAAGAATATATTAAATGTCTTGAGAAAAACGATATTTTTAATGCTAGAGAAAAAGTAGAAAATATGTATATTTTAGATTTTCTTATCATGAATGAAGATAGACACTTAAATAACTTTGGTATTATAAGAGATGTTAATACTCTAAAATGGTTAGATGTTACTCCTATATTTGATAATGGTATGGCTTTAAATATTCCATATTATGATGAAGAAGAAGTAATCATATCAGGACATGGAAGATTTTTTTACGAGGTAAAACCATTTGATGAAATTATTAAAGTAGTTCATAATATTAAAAGAATAGATGTAGAAAAACTATCTGATATACCTGAAGAATTTGATAAGTTATTACATAAGTATCAAAGTATTACTAAAATATCTGATAAAAGAATATATAGATTATGTGTTCTTTTAAATAGACAAATAAATAGATTAAAGAAAATAATTGAAGAAGCCTAATAAGGTTTCTTTTAGTTTAAAAAAATGTTATAAGTTTTACATCCGATGTCCTTTTCTTCCACCAATGACATACTTTCCTTTTAAGTCTTCAAGGGTAAAGTTTTCATATGGTTCTCTCGATACTAAGAATGACCCATCTTTTTGTGTTAAACCAGCGAATGTTTGGACGTAATCTTTTTCGCCACCATTATAGACGTAGATGGTTGCTTCAGTTCCAGAGAAACCAATGTCAACATCACCTGATAGTACGGCTGCCATAACGGCATCGGCACCTGGTGTTAAGACTAATTCAATTTCAAGACCTTCATCTTCAAAGTATCCTTCACTAATAGCGGCATATTGTGGGGCATAAAAGATACTATGGGTTACTTCTGCTAAAGTGATTTTTTGTAATTTGGCTTTAGAGTCATCTTTAAAAATAGCAAAGATAGCTATACCTAAAATGACAACTAAGGTAATAATACCTATGATAGTTTTTTTCATATTTCCTCCTTTTCATACAATTTATTATATTCGTCGTTTTTAAAAGTGTTAATGGTCATGGGTAGACACTTAGTTTACAATTTATTTTAAATTTAGATTGTGCTTTGTAATTTAGTTTTGATAAATTGTCAATAATTTATTGTGTTATTTAAAATATTGTTATATAATGATGATAGAAAGGAGAATGGATGATATGTTTAAGAAAATGTGTTTAACATTTGGTGTCTTGATGGTTGGTTTATGTGGTATGGAAAATGTAAGCGCTAAAGAATATACAGATGCTGATTTCTTAACGCTTATTGCAGGTTCTACACCAATAACTAAAGATGATACTTTAACAGTTGCAGGAGATGTTTATATTGGAGAAAATGGAGCATTTACGATTAATGATGGTAGTGTTACTTTTTCTTTAGATGAATCAACTGGTGCGAAAAGAATTTTAATGACAATCGATGGAGATGTTACTTTAAACGAAGGAGAGAATTTCTTTATTAAAGTGCCTGATGCTTTAGGTACAGTTGCACAACAACAAAATATTGAAGGTTTCTCTTTAGTGTTAAATGAAGATGATATTTTTACTATCGATGGTACAGTTATTATTCCAAGTACAGAAACAGGTACTATAATTAATAATGGTACAATTAATGTAAATGGTGCTGTAGAACTTAGAAGTAAAGGTTATTACACAGGAACAGGTACGACTAATGTTTTTTCAAAATTTGTTATTTATGGTACAACGGGTACTAATGTTAGCAATGATGTAGTATTTACACTTAATAAAAATGGTGCTTTATATACTGATTATGATATAGCTATGGAAAAGATTATCAGTGGTGTTAATACTATGACAGTAAGTGCTGCTAGTAGTAAAGAATATCAATCAGTAAGTGCTAATGTTGTAACTGCTAATCAAGATAATACTTTTGCTTATGGTTATGAACTTAAAACAATTGAAGAACCTACCGATCCAGGAACAACAACACCTCCGGTGACAGAACCTACAGAACCAGAAGAAGTTACTAATCCTAATACTTTTGATGGTATTTATAGTTCAATTGCTTTAGTAGCTATGGGTTCAATTGCTTTTATAGTTGTAGCAATGAAATTAAGAAAAAAAGTTAATAATTAGTAGTAATTAATTTTGGGCTATTAACAATAATGATTTGTTAATAGCTTTTTCTTTTATCTTGATTTAAATTTTTAGGAGTTGTTTTTTTTTCTTTTGGTGTTATAATTATGTTAGTAAGGTAGGTGTAGTATGAAGAAATTATTTTTATTAGTTTTAGTTTTATTTTTGTGTACAAGCTGTGGTAAAAATGAAAATGAGCTTGTTATGGTAACAGAAGCAGGTTTTGCACCTTATGAATATTATGAGGATGGTGAAATTGTTGGAGTTGATGTTGATATTGCTAAAGAAATAGCTAAAGAAATGGGAAAAGAATTAGTTATTAAAGATGTAGCTTTTGATTCAATTATTAATGAAGTTAATAGTGGTAAAGCTGATTTTGGTGCAGCTGGAATTAGTTATGATGAAGAAAGAGCTAAGCAAATTGATTTTACAATTAATTATGCAACTTCAAAGCAAGTTGTTGTAGTA
Organism: uncultured Bacilli bacterium; assembly: GCA_944363595.1. GTDB lineage: Bacteria > Bacillota_I > Bacilli_A > RF39 > UBA660 > CALVUN01. The sequence goes on along the minus strand of CALVUN010000006.1, from coordinate 1,490 downwards.
AGAGAGGGAAGCAGTATTGATGATATCGATAAGATTAGTAATCAAAAAATTGCTGTTCAACTTGGAAGTACAGGTGATATGTATGTGACAGAAAATTATCCTAATGCTGAAATAGTTAGACAAAAGAAATATTTGGCAGCAGTTCAGGATCTTAAGTCAGCAAAAGTAGATTTAATTGTCATGGATGAGTTGCCAGCACAAGAAATTCTTAAGACTAATGATGGTTTAGTTATTTTGGATGAAGAATTATTTACGGATTCTTATGGAATGGTCGTTAAAAAAGGTAATACAGAATTACTTAATACAATTAATGATGTTTTAACAAGACTGCAAAATGAAGGAAAAATTGAGGAATTTATGATTAATCATACAACAGAATAGGAGTAGTAGTAATATGGGTATATGGGAAAGTTTTTATAATACAGTTATTTATGATAATCGTTATATGTATATTTTAGAAGGCTTACTTAATACAATTATTATTGCTTTTTTTGCGGTTATTTTAGGAATAGTTATTGGTGTATTAGTAGCAATTGTTAGAAATTATCACGATAATAGTGGTAAGCTTAAATTACTTAATATGTTAGGTAAAATATATGTTAATGTTATTAGAGGAACACCAGTTGTTTTACAGCTTATGATTATTTATTATGTTATTTTTAAAAGTGTCGACATTAGTATTGTCCTAGTTGGAGTTCTTGCTTTTGGTATTAATTCGGGAGCTTATGTTGCAGAAATTATTAGAGCAGGAATTGAGTCAATCGATAAGGGTCAGATGGAAGCTGGTTATTCTTTAGGCCTTTCTTACAGTAAAACAATGAGGTATATTATTTTACCACAAGCGATTAAAAATATTTTGCCAGCATTAGGTAATGAATTTATTACTTTACTTAAGGAGACATCAGTAGGAGCTTATATTGGCATTATTGAATTAACAAAGGCATCAGATATTATTGCTTCTAGAACTTATGATTATTTTTTCCCACTTATCATCGTTGCGCTTATTTATTTGATAATGACATTAGGGTTATCAAAATTAGTGGGATTAATGGAAAGGAAGCTTGGTAAGGAATGTTAGAGGCTAAGAATATTTCTAAATCTTTTGGTAAAAATTTGGTTTTAAAAAATATTAGTTTGACAGTTGAAGAAGGGGAAAGGTTAGTTATTATTGGTCCATCTGGATGTGGAAAATCGACTTTACTTAGATGTCTTAATTATATTGAAAAACCTAATAAAGGAAAAGTTTTATTTGAGGGAAGAGATCTTAGTGATAGTAGAGTTGATATTAATAAAATTAGAATGAAAATGGGAATGGTTTTCCAGCAATTTAATTTGTTTCCTCATTTGACGGTTTTAGAAAATATGATTTTGGCTCCAACGAAACTTAAGATAATGAGTGATGAGGAAGCTAAGAAGAAAGCTATTTCTTTACTTGAATCAATCGATTTAAAGGATAAAAAAGATTTTTATCCTAGTCAACTATCGGGAGG
>CALVUN010000005.1 GCA_944363595.1 uncultured Bacilli bacterium | reverse complement strand
TATACATTATATATATGGATAGATGGTAATATGGATAATCCTAATACAATGTATAATCAAAACTTTAATTTTAGATTAAATGCAAATGCAACAGATGAAGAACCTACGGCAAGTGAAAAAACACTATTTAAGTTAGGATTAACCAGTAATGGTGAAAAGAGTAGTGTAACAGCAATTGCAAATACAGATGAAGGTATCTGGGAAACAGAAGATGATTATGGCACAACTTATTATTTTAGAGGAGCAGTAGAAAATAATTATGTAAAATTTGCAAATTACTACTGGAGAATAATAAGAATAAATGGTGATGGAAGCATTAGAATGATCTATGATGGAACAGAACCTCATGAAAATGGGGAAAGTAGTGAAGATAGAGAAATAGGTTATACTGCATTTAATGAATATAATGGAGATAATGCATATGTAGGTTATATGTATGGAACACCTGGTTCAGATAATTATGAAGATACTCATGCAAATATCAATGATAGTACAATAAAGGCTGGTATTGATAGTTGGTATAAAGAAATGATTGTTGATAAAGGATACAGTGATAAGGTAGCTGATGTAATTTACTGTAATGATCGATCAATTGATGAAGTAATGTCTCAGACAATTGGTGGAAATGGTAATTATGGATTTGGTTATAATACAACGGCTTATCAATCATTTAGTAGAATAGCTGATTCAACAACTTGGGATCCATTAGAGGTTAATCCAATAAAAATGACATGTAGTCAAAAAAATGATGCATTTACTGTAAATGATACTACATTAGGAAATGGTGCATTAACTTATCCAGTAGGACTAATAATACTAGATGAAATTATTGCAGCAGGAGGCTCTGCTGTTACTGAGAATTATGAATATTATTTGTACTATGGATATGATTACTGGAGTTTGAGCCCGTCTTATTTCGCTGAAGACCCTGAGCGTGTGTGGAACGTGATTGGCGGTGGTGGCGTCGGTACTGGCCGCGTGGACTATTCTTACGGCGTGCGACCCGTGCTTTCTCTCAAATCTGACGTAACGTTGTCAGGTGACGGAACTATGATAAGTCCTTATGTTGTGGTTGATTAACTATAAAGTAACTTTGATTAAGTTACTTTTCTTTTTCTTAAATATAAGTTATAATAATTTTGGATGTGATTTTATGGATATTAATAATATACGTAATTTTAGTATTATTGCTCATATTGATCATGGTAAGAGTACTCTTGCTGATCGTATTTTGGAATATACTGGTGCTATTAGTAAGAGAGAGATGAGAGATCAATTACTTGATAATATGGATATTGAAAGGGAAAGGGGTATTACAATTAAACTTAATGCTGTTAGAATTGATTATAATGGTTATGTTTTTAATTTGATTGATACTCCAGGTCATGTTGATTTTACTTATGAGGTTTCGCGTAGTTTAGCGGCATGTGAGGGTGCTTTATTAGTTGTGGATGCTACGCAAGGTATTCAAGCTCAAACTTTGGCTAATGTTTATTTGGCTTTGGAAAATGATCTTGAGATTATTCCTATTTTGAATAAGATTGATTTACCTAATAGTGATGTTGATAAGTGTAAGAAAGAACTTATGAATACTTTTGGTTTTAAAGAGGATGAGATTATTTTGGTATCTGCTAAAACGGGATATGGTATTGATAATGTGATTGATGCTATTATTAATCGTATTCCTTGTCCTAAACATCATGATGATAAGTTAAAGTGTTTGATTTTTGATAGTTATTTTGATCCTTATCGAGGTGTTATTGCTCTTGTTAGAGTTGTTAGTGGTAAACTTTGTAATAAGGATAAGATTATGATGTTTAATACTAAAGCTACATATGATGTTACTATGCTTGGGTATCATACTCCTAATGAGGTTATATGTGATTCTTTACAAGAGGGGGAAGTTGGTTTTATTGTTGCTAGTATTAAGAATATTGATGATGTTAAAGTTGGTGATACGATTACCCTTGCTAATTGTCCTTGTGATAGTCCCCTACATGGGTATAAACCTATGAAACCTATGGTTTATTGTGGTATTTATCCTATTGATTCTAAGAAATATCCTTTATTAAGGGAAGCTTTAGAGAAACTTAAATTAAATGATGCTTCTTTAGTTTTTGAACCTGAAACTTCTACTACTTTGGGATTTGGTTTTAGAACGGGGTTTCTTGGCTTACTTCATATGGAAATTATTGTCGAGAGATTGGAAAGGGAATTTAATGTAGATATTATTGCTACAGCACCATCTGTTATATATGAGATTGATTTAACGGATAATACTACTATATATATTGATAATCCTAGTGAACTTCCTGATAGGGTTAAGATTAAGTGTATTAAGGAACCTTATATTAGAACTAATATTTTTGTTCCTAGTGAGTATATTGGTAGTATTATGGAACTTTGTCAGAACAAAAGGGGTACTTATATTAATATGGAATATCTAGATGATATTAGGGTTAATATTCATTATGAGATCCCTTTAGCGGAAATTGTATATGATTTTTTTTATAAACTTAAATCTTATACAAAGGGTTATGCTTCTTTTGATTATGAACTTATTGGTTATAAGGAAAGTAATTTGGTTAAAATGGATATTTTACTTAATGGTGAGATTGTAGATGCTTTAAGTGTTATTGTTCATAAGGATTTTGCTTATGAAAGAGGAAGAATTATTGTCGATAATCTTAAGAATATTATTCCAAGGCAGTTATTTGAAGTTCCTATTCAGGCTGTTATTGGTAGTAAGGTTATTGCTAGAAGTGATATTAAAGCTATGCGTAAGAATGTTTTGGCTAAGTGTTATGGTGGTGATATTACTAGAAAGAGAAAGTTACTTGATAAGCAAAAAGAGGGAAAGAAGAAAATGAAACAAATTGGTAAGGTAGAAATACCTAGTGAAGCATTTTTGTCTATTATGCGGGTCGATAATCAAAAGTAAGGGGAGTATGTAATGGAAGAAATTATTCATAAATTGGTTTTATCGTATGATGATAATGATACGTTATTGCTTTTGGAAATGTTAGATAATAATTTTAATACGACTATTAGTAATATTTTTAGTAATTTGAAGTTACTTATTAAGAATAAAGATAGGCAATGTGTTTCTTTATATTGTTCTTTAATTGAATGTATTTTAGAGGATTTGGATGATTTTGATAAGACTAATTGTTTTTATAAGTATTTTTCTAATATGTATTTTAATTTGGGTGATAGTAAACTTGAAGATTATGTTAAACATAGATTAAGTAAATCGATTAAAGAAATTGATAAGTTGATTTTGACTTATAAGACTAATGATGTTATTAAGATTTTGGATTTTCTTATTTTTGAGTTAAAGAATGCTAGTTTAATTAGGAAAGTATTACATTGGGAAAATATTAATAGTATTGATAATGATACTTTTATTAGTAATTTATTTGTTAAGATTATTGATTATTATTGTAATCTTAATGAGGATAGGATTAAGGATATTAATTATTTTTATTATGTTATTATGTTGTTTTTAAATGATAATAATTTTAATTCTATTAAGAGTAATAGGTTATATTTGTTATCTTTGATGAAAAATAAGAGTTATAAGAAACATGTTAGGGATATGATTAATAGATTTGATGATAGTTATAAGGTTAATATTAGTGAACTTGAAGAGAAATATAAGGTTAAGTTATCTAGACTTGATAAGGTTAGTAATGAAGTACTTGGTTTTTCGACGATTCCAATGGCTAGATATAGTTTTTTGTATCAGGATGTTATTACTATCGATGGAGAAGAGACTAAGTGTTATGATGATGGGTTCTTTTTAGAAAGAAATAAAGATGGTACTTATACTTTATATTTACATATTATTGATATTCCTAGTATTGTTCCTTTTAATTCTTATACTTTAAAGAGTGCTTTTAGACAGGGAGAAAGTTTATATGCTAGTGATATGATATTTCCTATGTATCCTACATTTATTGCTAATAATTTGGGATCTTTACTTATTGATAATAAGAGAAATACTATTACTTTTAAAGTGCGTTTTGATAGTGATTTTAATATGATACCTAAATCTTTTAAAATAGTTCTTGGTAAGATTATGGTTAAACATCAACTTAGTTATAATAAGGTTGATAAGTTATTAGAAAAGGGAAATAGTGATATTTGTTTTAGAATTATGCTTCAGGATATGGCTAGATTATCTTTGAAACTTAGAAGGGATAATCCGATTAAGGATAATTATAGGAATATTGAAAATATGGTTAGAAGAAAGGAACATCATGAAAGTAATTTGATTGATACTTCTTTGAGTGCTAATATTGTTCATGAATTTATGTTACTTGCTAATAGATTAGTTGCGGAATATATGTTTAAGAGGAATTTACCTTATATTTATAGGGTTCATACTAATATTATTGATTATAATGATATAGATTTTAAAAAGTTATTTGATTTTAGTACTAAATTTCATACGAATAGTTTTAATTATCAGAATTTACTTCAATTGATCGAAAAATCTTATTTGAATGCTCATTATTCTATTAATAATGTTGGTCATCATGGATTAGGATATAGTGCTTATTCACATTCTAGTAGTCCCGCTAGGAGATATGCTGATAGTTTGGCACAATATATTTTACATGATTTGATTATTAATAAGAATATTAGTGATGATAATATTTATTATTGGGAAGAACTTATTAAAAGGCAATGTACTTATCTTAATCAAAGAAAAAAACAAAATGATGCTTTTTGTCAGGAATATGATTATTTAGCTAGTAAGAAGTTAATTAGAAAATAGCTATACTTTTTCTTTATTTTATGGTAGAATTAGTTTCATGGTGGTGGTTTTATGTTACCTAATTTAATGGATGCTAAAATTAGAAATAAGAGTGAAGTTAAAACTTATTATGATGATTATGTTATTCCTCCTAGTGTTTCTGAATATGGTAAGGGTAAGAAATACTTTATTCTTACTTATGGTTGTCAGATGAATGTTCATGATAGTGAAAATATTAAGGCTATTTTGGAAGATATGATGTTTGATGAAGTTTCTTCTATGGATGAAGCTGATTTGATTGTTATTAATACTTGTGCAATTAGGGAAAATGCTCATAATAAGGTTATGGGAATGCTAGGACGTATTAAGCATTTGAAAGAAACTAAGAAACATAATTTAATTACGGTTTTTTGTGGTTGTATGGCTCAAGAAGAGGTAATTGCTAATAAACTTAAGAATGATTATAAATGGGTAGATATTGTTTTTGGTACACATAATATTCATAAATTGCCTTTATATTTGGCTAAAGTTATTGATAGTCATAAACAGGATATAGAGGTTTATAGTATCGAGGGTAATATTTATGAGAATATTCCTGTTAAGAGGGATTCTAAATATAAAGCATGGGTAAATATTATGCTTGGTTGTGATAAGTTTTGTACTTATTGTATTGTTCCTTATACGAGAGGTAAACAAAGAAGTAGAATGCCCGAAGATATTATATTAGAAGTTAATTCTTTAGTTAATTCGGGATATAAAGAAGTTACTTTACTTGGACAGAATGTTAATGCTTATGGTAAGGATTTAGATATTAATTATAATTTAGCTAATTTGCTTGTCGATGTGGCTAAAACTGGTATTGATAGAATTAGATTTGTTACTTCACATCCTTGGGATTTTACAGATGAGATGATCGATGTTATTAGTAAATTTGATAATATTATGCCTTATATTCATCTTCCTATTCAATCTGGTAGTGATCGTATTTTGAAATTAATGGGTAGAAAATATACTAGGGATGAATATATTACTTTATTTAATAAGATTAAAGAGATGATACCTAATGTTAGTATTAGTACGGATATTATTGTTGGTTTTCCAGGTGAAAGTGATGCTGATTTTGAAGAGACATTGGATATTGTTAAATTATTAAAATATGATCTTGCTTATACTTTTATTTATTCTCCAAGAGAGGGAACTCCTGCGGCTAAGATGGAAGATTTAACACCAATGGAAGTTAAGAAAAAGAGACTTGCTACACTTAATTCTTTAGTTAATCATTATGCTCTTTATAATAATAAGAAATATTTAGGTAAGACAGTTATGGTAATGCTAGAGGGACACAGTGATAAGGAAAATAAGCTTATGGGATATACTGATACTATGAAACTTGTCAATGTTAAAGCTAGTGATGATTTTATTGGAGAGATTGTTCCTGTTAAGATTACTGATGTTAAAACTTGGTCTTTGGAAGGGGAATTAGTAGATGATTGACAATAAGATGGAAGAGTTATTTGATACGATTCTTAATTCTAAAGAGTATGAGGAATATAAGAAAATTGGAGATATTTTAAAGAAGGATAGTTCTATTAATGGGTTAATTAATGAGATTAAGTCTTTACAACAGGAAGCTACTTTTTTGGAATATAATAATGATCCTAAATATAAGGAACTTGATAGGATTATTGATGATAAGGTTAAAGAACTTAATAGTAAACCTGTATATCAGGAATATTTGCATAAGATGGAAGAATTTAATGATATTATTAGTTCATCTTCTTTAATGTTAGAGCAATATGTTAATGAGAAAATTTAATATTGTTCTTTTTTTTTAGATATTTGTTTACATAATATAAGTGGTGAATGGTTACAAAGATGATATTGGTTATGGTTGCTATTATTAAACCCCATAATCCTATTTTTAGGTAACCTGTAATGATTAGGATAATGGTTCTTAGAATAGAGCCACATAGGGTTCCTACCATGGCACAGGTTGCTTTACCCATTGCTTGCATAGCACTTGTTAGTGGTGATTGGATGTAATGGAGAATAAAAAATGGGGCAATTACTTTGATATAATCAATACCTAAAGTAGTGTTATATATTAGTTTTAGGGGTATTTCTGGTACTATTAATAGAATGATAGTTACAGGTATACCTATTAATAGGCTAAAAAAGATGGCTTGTTTGATTTTATTTTTGGTATATTGGTAATGACCATTACTATAGGAATTGGATACAGTAGGTAAAAGGGCATTGGATATGGCCATTGTGAAAAATGATGGCATTAAGAGGAGGGGAAAGACATAACCATTTATTATGCCATATTCGGTTGTTATGAAGTTGTTTGTATATCCTGATTTTATTAGGGTATAGGTAAGGATTATTGGCTCTAAGAAATAGACAATACTACCTATTAGTCTAGATCCTGTCGTAGGTATACTTATATTTAGGACATCTTTAGTAATATTTTTATTTACTTGGAAGTCTTCTTTGGTAATTGTTGCATTTGGGGGTAAGAAAAATAGTAATATAATGATAGATGATAATTCACTTAGAATGTTTATTAGTACTACACCTGTAACAGCGATAGTTAGACTAAAATGTAATAGTTTAGGAATATATAGTATTGTTAGCGTTAATCTTACTAATTGTTCTGTTATATTTGATATAGTATGGGGAATCATGCGTTCTTTACCAAAGAAATAGCCTTTTATGATACCTGATATACATATAAAAGGTAGTGTTAATCCTATTGCTATAAGGGGATAATAGGTATCAGTATTTTTTAATAAATTATTAGATAGAATAGGACTTATTAGATATAATATTATTATTAGAATGATATTATAGATTAGAATTGGTTTTATTAATGATAGGACTATTTTTTTATTATTGTTTTTTCTTTCACTTACCATTTTAGATATGGCTGTTGGTAGACCTAGAGAACATAAGGTTATAAAGAGATTAAATGTTGGTAAGATTAACATATATAGTCCTATTCCATCAGTTGATATAACTCTAGTTAAGACTATTTTTATAATCATACCTAATATTTTACTAATAAAGCCTCCTAGTAAGAGGATAAGTGTTGATTTGATAAATTTACTTTTCATTAATAGTCACCTAGTAAATATATGATTTTTTTAGTTAAATAAGAATTAATGAAAATAAAAAAAACTAGAAGTATTAATCCTAGTTATTATCTTATAATATACGCTAAACATGTAGCAAATACAGATGCTAGCATCATAATTATCATGAAGACGGCAAAGATACGTGCTGCTAGATTAGTGCTTTTTTTGTTCTTTTTCTTTTTTTTATTTACTTTTTCTTGCTTTTTTTCTTTACTCATAGTACACCTCACTAGATAATTATACTAAAGTTTAGGAATATTTGCAAGTTATTTAGAATATATTTAACTGGTGATAGGGTAATGAATTTGAAACTAAAGAAGATAATTAGAATTATTGTACCTAGTAAGAGAATTAATTATTTTGTTTTTAGTGTTTTAATGGTAGGTATTATTTCGGGATGTTTATTTATTACTATTTTAAATGATAGTGATAAGGAGTTAGTTACGGAGAATATTAATGGTTTTATGACTTTAGTAAGTGGTAATGATTTGGACATGCTTGCTACTTTTTGGAATAGTTTAATTACTAACTTTATTTTGGGGGGCTTACTTTTTATTTTAGGTATGACGATTGTTGGTCTTATATGTAATATTTTTATTATTTATATTAAGGGTTTTGTGTTAGGATTCTCTCTTGCTTCAATTATATATACTTTGGGTTTGAAAGGAACTTTAGTTAGTTTGATTTATATTTTTCCAAGTCAACTTTTAAATATTTTGGTTATTTTGCTTTTGGGTATTTATAGTGTTATGTTTTCTATGGATATGATTAGGCAAATTAAAATGGGTAAAAATTTGGGTCATTCGTTTAAGAAATTTTTAATTATTTTTATTTTTTGTTTATTTATTAGTGCACTTTCTAGTGGTTGGGAAGCGTTTGTACTTCCTAATTTGATGAAGTTATTATGTGAATTTATTTAGTTATTTGTCAAATTATTTATATTGTGATAAAATATTGGTAGTAAAAGAGGTGGTTTAGATGAAAAAAACGGTTGTTATTGGTATGTCTGGAGGGGTTGATAGTTCAGTTGCGGCTATTTTGTTAAAAGAACAAGGATATAATGTTATTGGCTTATTTATGCGCAACTGGGACAGTACTATTAATAATGATTATCTTGGTAATCCTAATTTGAATAATGATATATGTCCTCAGGAAGTTGATTATAATGATGCTTTAGAGGTTTGTAAGAAATTGGATATTCCTTTATATCGAGTTGATTTTGTGAAGGAGTATTGGGATAATGTTTTTACTTATTTTTTAGATGAACTTAATAAAGGCAGGACGCCTAACCCTGATGTTATGTGTAATAAATATATTAAATTTGATGCTTTTATTGATAAGGCTATAGAATTAGGAGCGGATTATATTGCTACTGGTCATTATGCTAAAATGGTGGATGGTAAGTTATTTAAGGCTAAAGATAAGAATAAGGATCAAAGTTATTTTTTAGCATATGTTAATAGGGAAAAATTTAAAAATGTGTTATTTCCTCTTGGTGATATTGAAAAAACGGAAGTTAGAAAGATTGCTTTAAAGTATGATTTAGTTACGGCAAAAAAGAAAGATTCTACGGGTATTTGTTTTATTGGTGAACGTAATTTTACAAAGTTTTTAGAGAATTATTTACCTAATATTCCTGGAAAAATTGTCAACATTGATACTAATGAGGTTGTCGGTGAACATATTGGTCTTATGTATTATACTTTAGGTCAAAGACGTGGTTTACATTTGGGTGGTAATCATGATCGCAGTTTTGTCGTTAAAAAAGATCTTAAAAATAATATTTTGTATGTTGCAAATGGCGATGATAATAAATTCTTGTATTCTAATATGGCCATTATTGAAAATTTTAATTTTTTGACAGATAATAAAATTACTGATTGTCAATGTAAATTTAGATATAGACAAAATGATATTAAATGTCATGTTGAATATCTTGATAATAATTGTTTAAAAGTTACATATGATAAAGCAAAAGCGGTAACACCTGGACAATTTTGTGTATTATATGATGGTGATCTTTGTCTTGGTGGGGGTATTATTAAAGAAGTTAAATAATTATTTGATATAAATATATTCATATAATATTATTTTATTTTGCTTACTTCTTGATATTCTCTTTTTTTAATGTTATACTTATATTAGATGTTAGATAGACGTTGTAACGTTTTTTGTGTGTCAACTTTAGATAAGGAGAGGATTTTATATGAATATAATTGAAAAAATTAATTTGATTCTTAAAAAAGCTAATATTTCAAAAGTTAATTTGGCTAAGTATTTAGGGGTTTCTAGACAGATGGTTTACAATTATTTGGATGGTGAGGATTTGTCTAAAATACCTAATGAAAAATGTCAATTATTGTATAAATTGCTTGAAGTTAATAATTCTTCAGAGATTAATGATTTGGAACTTACTGATGATTATATTCAAAGTGTAGGTAATAAGATTTTTAATAGTAAGAGAAATATTGTTAAGAAAGAGGAAATTATTGATTTATCTGGTTTAAAAAAAGAAGAACAGGATTTAATTAATGAAATTGTTTTCTTGATTAAGGAGATACTTAATGAAGATAAAACTAAAACTTCTTATATTACCTTAACTTATTTATATCATTTTATGCAGTCTATGGGGACTATGAAAGAGCTTAAATATATTCTTGGTTATGTTGCTAAATCTTCAGGTTATGTTAAGCCTACGGATTATGCTTTTGAAGAGGATCATCAATTTGTATTTGAAAGTATTATGTTTTCTGCAATGTCACTATATAATAATGGTGGTGCTTCTAGGACTAAATTAGCACAATCGCATCGTCGTTGGGAAGAGGATTTGGAACGTAAAAAAGAAGAGAAAATGAGTAGGACACAAGAACTTAATACGGCGAAAGTACAAGCTTTAAGAGAGCTTGGATACGATGAGATTAATACACAAAATGCTAGTGAAGTATTTGATAAGATTGCCGAAATTCAAAGTCGTAATATTGCTTAGATAATGAGTAGGGGAGAGATGGTTATGAAAAAGATATTTAAAGGTTTAATTGAGGGTCAAGTTGTTTATTTTCTTCCTAAAAGGGATAATAAATGGATGATCGAAGTTGTTACAGGTATTGCTTTTAGAACTAATAAGATTAGTAATTTGGTAATTATTAATCGTGATGGTATTTATCAGGATGAAATACTTCAATATATTATTGATAAAAAAGATAAATATGATACTTTTTATGCTTTTTTAAATGATTATAAGAGAAAAAGTGAATATACTTCTATTGTTAATTGTGATAAGAAGAAACATATAAAACCTAAAAAAGTACATATTAAAGTACTTAAGAGAAGTCGTTTTACGGGAGAAATTAGAAGTTGTAGAGTTATTGATAAAGATAGAGAAGGGGAATAGAATGTTATCTATCCCCTACTTTTTTGTTTGGTAGTAGGGGAGTTATTTATTTTTATCTTATATTTAATATAGATATATTTATATTTTTTTAATCTATTATATATATTATTATTATAGTTTTATGTTTTAATATATAATAATATTATATTTTTTTATTAATAATTAATATTAATAATTTTATGTATTAATAATTAAAATTAATCGTTTATTATTAGTTTATATTCTTAAATTTGGTAAATAAGTCCCCTACTGATTTTAAAGTTAAAAAATAGGGGACTTATTAATTATAATTTTATCAATAATTATGATATATTTATTAATAGGGATATATTATTAACTAATAGATAGTTCTTAATAAATAGATTATAATAAAATATATGGCTTTTATTTAATTTGAGATTTAATTTTGTGTACAGTTATGCATCTAAAGTTTAATTTCAGTTTAATATTTATGATTAATTATTAATTTTATAATTAATATTAGGGTTTATTTTACTGTTATTTATTTATTATATCTTACTTCCGATAATATATATTATGTTAAGTTCTATATAAAAGAAGATAAATATATTTATTTTTTAGTATTATTTTTTATTTTGGGTTAATAATATTATGGGAGGAAAAAATATGGAAAAAGATAATAATAAGCAAGTTATTAAGTGCGATGTTCATACATGTAAATATAATAATGTTGATGATGATGTGTGTGAACTTGATGAAATTAAAGTTAGTTGTACTTGTGATAATGATGACTGTGACAATACTAATGATACTATTTGTTATAGTTTTGAAAATCAAGATGAAAAAGAAGAAGAAGAGTAACTCCTACTCTCCTTCTTTTATTTTAGTTAATAGACTATTAAATTCTATACTTATTTCTTTTAATCTTTTTTCTGTTTTTCCTTCATAACGGTATGTTATATTGGGAGTTGTATTTGATGATCTTATTAAAGCAAAGCCATCATCGAATAAGACTTTAACACCATCTATTGTGAGTATTTTATATCCTTTATTAAGACAATATTTTTTTACTTTGTCGATATATTGTTGTTTTAATTCGTCTTTTACTTCTAATTTTAATTCTTTAGTGGAATAGTATTTATTTATTCCTTCTAGTAATTCTGATACTTCTTTAGTACTATTTGATAATATTTCTATTAGTCTTAGACTTGCATATATGCCATCATCATAGCCAGGGAAATGATCTCTGAAATAGACATGACCTGAGTATTCGCCTCCGAAAGGATAATCACCACGAACTACTTCGGCTTTGGTATATGAATTTCCTGTTCTAAAGCAATGTGGTTCGATACCTAATTTGATTAATTCATCTTCTAAGGCTTTAGAACATTTTACATCGTATAAGGCTTTCTTTTTGGCTACTTTATTATAGATATTTCGCCAGATAATTATCATAAATTTATCTGTTTCTATCATATTTCCTTTTTCATCTACTACCCCTACTCTATCACCATCACCATCATATGCTACACCAACGTTAGCTTTTTCTTTTAATACTTTTTCTTTTAGTTGTTTAAGGTTTTCTTCGACGCAGGGATCGGGATGGTGATTAGGAAAAGTGGGATCTGATTCTGAAAATAGGGGGATTGATGTTATATTTAATTTTTTAAATATATCTTTAGCTACAATACTTGTTGTTCCATTACCACAGTCAAATACTACTTTTAGGGGTCTATTTGTTAAATGGATATCTTTAGTTAATAAATCGATATATGCATCTTTTACATCGTGATGAGTAATACTCCCCTTCCCTTCACTAAATATCCCTTTTTCGATTATTTCATATAGTTCGTAAACATCTTTGCCATAAGTATTATGAATACCATTGTAACTGAATTTGAAACCATTGTATTCTTTGGGGTTATGTGAGGCTGTAATCATTATTCCACATTTGATATTTAGATAATCCCATGAAAAATAATACATAGGAGTAGTTACTAAACCTAATAAGTGGACATTTATACCTCCTTCGGTTATTCCTCTTACTAATTCTTTCATAAGGGGAATTGAAGATGTTCGATTATCGTAACCGACAAGTGTATCTTTTTTGTTTAATTCAGTTAATTTGGTGGCAAAAGCTCTTCCTATTAAATAGGCAACTTCAGTAGTTAATTCATTACCATATATTCCTCTTATATCGTATTCACGAAACATTAATTTATTTATTTTTGTCATTTTAATCCTTCTTTCTTTTAACCTCTGGGGTGATATAATTTATAGTTTTCAATTTTTGTATCATCACTTAAGTTGGTATATATACCTGTTGTTGATAGGTTTTCGTGTCCTAGCATAATTTGGATACTTCTTAAATCCGCTCCATTATTTAATAGATGGGTGGCAAAGGAGTGCCTTAACATATGGGGAGTTATGTTTTTGGTTATTCCTACATTTTCAGCAATATTTTTTAAAATAAATAAAAAGCCTTGTCTAGTCATGGGTTTTCCATGATTATTTAAAAAGATTTTATTTGTTAGATAACCTTTTTTCATACTATCTCGATATTCATATATATAGATATGGACATATTTAAGAGCTATATCCCCAATGGGAACAATTCTTTCTTTACTTCCTTTTCCAAAACATCTTACATATTTTTGTTCAAAATCAATATCACTTAGTTCTAAATTGCATAATTCACTTACTCTAAGGCCTGTTGCATACATTAATTCGATCATAGCTTTATTACGGTAGTCAAATGGTGTATTTAATGGTATATCTAATAATGCTTTTACTTCTTCAAATGTTAAGACATTGGGTAAATGTTGATAGAAACGTGGTGGTTCTATTTTAGTACTTATATCTTCTATATTGAATTCTTTGGCTAGATATTTATGAAATGTTTTTATAGATGATATTTTTCTTACTGTTGTATATATACTTGGTTTTGATTTATCTAAATTGGTTAGATAGTCAATTATGTTATCTTTAGTGATATTTTGATAATTTATTTGTTTTTTTTCTAGATATGATAAATATAGATAGATATCATAAATATATGCATTTATACTATTATCTTGCAAGTGTTTATTTGTTAATAGATAAGCTTGATATTCCTCTAATAGGGATTGATTTATTTTGTTTAATTTTAATTTTGTAATATCGATCATTGATTATCTTCCTCATCTTGATATTTTATTTTGGCACTTGCTAATTTTTGGTAGTGGTTTTTGTCTTTATTTCTTTTTAATTGATTAAATAGTATATCATAGATCATTTCCCAGATAACTACCCAACCAGCGATTAGGAATAATTCACTTATAAATGATATTAGTTTTTCGGATATGATTATAAAACTTATACCTATTATTAGTAATATGAAACGATATATATCATCATATTTATCGATAATTTTTAGGCTGTTATATTTATTCATATAGTGTTTATTTATTGTTTTTTTAATTTTGATTTGGTCTTCTTTGTTTATATTTCCTTTTATATTAAGGGTTATTTTTTCTTTTCTTTTGATGTATTTGGTATTTGTTAATAGATAGTTATCTAAGTCATCATTTAGGTAATTATTGTTATACTTGTTGTATATATCAGTTGGATTATCTATATTTATATTTATGTTATGCATGTATATTCCTCCATATCTTATGTTAATTATAGCATAAAATCGGCTTTTTTAGGTAGTTAAATTATATATTTCGCTATTTACTTATGTTTTTTTCTTTGTTAAAATTATATTGGTGATTTAGATGAATGATTTATTAGCAATTAAACTTAGGCCAAAAAAACTTGATGATATTGTTGGACAGCAGCATTTGATTGGTGATGGGAAAATTATTTTTAATATGGTTAAAAATAAGAAGTTATTTTCGATGATTTTATATGGTAAACCTGGCATTGGTAAGACTAGTATTGCTCTTTGTATTGTTAATGAGCTTGATGTTAAATATAGAATGCTTAATGCTGTTGTTAATAATAAGAAGGATTTTGATATTGTTATTGAAGAGGCTAAGGTTTATGGTGGAATGGTTTTGATTATAGATGAGATTCATAGGATGAATAAGGATAAACAGGATTTACTTCTTCCCTATTTGGAAAGTGGGCTTATTGTTCTTATTGGTATGACTACTTCTAATCCTTATCATAGTATTAATCCTGCGATTAGGAGTAGATGTCAGATTTTTGAACTTAAAGATATTTTATATGAAGATATGAAAATAGCTATGGATAGGGCTATTAAGAGTGAATTTTTACCTGATATTAAGATCGATGATGAGGCTATTAATATGATTATTAATTTAGCGGGTAGTGATCTTCGTTATGCTTATAATTTACTTGAGGTTTGTTATTATGCTAATGATGATCATATGATTAATTGTGATGTTGTTGAAAGTGTTTCTGGTAAAAAGAATATTTTTCATGATAAGGATGGGGATGGTTATTATGATTTACTCAGTGCTTTACAGAAGTCTATTCGAGGAAGTGATGTTCATGCTAGTGTTTATTATTTGGCAAGATTAATCGAAGGGGGAGATTTGGATAGTATTTGCCGTAGGTTATCGGTTATTGTTTATGAGGATATTGGACTTGCTAATTCTAGTATGGGTCCTAAAGTGGATGCGGCGGTTAACTGTGCTTTTAGGGTGGGATTACCGGAAGCTAGAATTATTCTTAGTTCGGTTGTTATTGAACTTGCTTTATCCCCTAAAAGTAATAGTGCTGAAATGGCTATTGATAAGGCTTTAAATGATATTAGGTCTTTTGATACGGGAAATGTTCCTAAGCATTTGCATAATCCTAGTGATACTTATCTGTATCCACATGATTATCCTAATAGTTATGTTAAACAGCAATATTTACCTGATAGAATTAAGAATAGAGAGTATTATGTTCCTAAGAATAATCGTAATGAGAGGTTATTTAGAGATATTATGGATAAACTTAAAAGATACAAGTAGCTTGTATCTTATTTATTTTTTATGATATCATCGATTATGTATTTTGTTAGTAATAAGCCAGCATAGGCAGGGACATAACTTATGGATGCTATTTGTTTGTTTGATGTGATAATTGGTTTTTCAGTGGATGATACAACAGGAAGTTTGGGTGATAAGTGATTATCTTTTATGTACTTTCTTATTATTTTGGCTAATGGGTCATATGATGTTTTATCAATAGTAGTTATTTTTAGTAATGATGGGTCTAATTTATTACCTGTTCCCATACAGGAAATTATTTTTATTTTTCTAGAAAGAGATTCTTTAATAAGTAATTTTTTGGTATTGATGCTATCGCAAGCATCGATAAGATAGTCTATATGATATTTGAATAATTCTTGATAATTATCTTTATCTATATATAAATCAATGGGAATAATATTAATATTGGGATTAATACTTAGAGCTCTTTTTTGGGCTTCTAGTACTTTTTTTTCTCCTATATTGTTATTAGTAGTTAGTATTTGTCTGTTTAAATTAGTTAATTCTATAGTATCGTAATCCACTACTAATATGTTTTTTATACCACATCTTACGAGGGTTTCTAGGGTATATCCCCCTACTCCCCCTAGTCCTATTAGAGCAACAGTTTGGTTTTGAATTTTAGTTAAATTTTCTTGTCCTATTAAGGATATTTCTCTTTCAAACATATTTAATCTCCAATTTCTTTAATGATATCTTGAATATGTGTTTTATAGTCCACATCTTCAAATACATGGGTAATTATTCCTTCTTCATTTATTATGTATGTTGATCTTGAAATACCTAGGTATTTTTTACCATACATGCTTTTTTCTTTTAAAACATCATATAGTTTACATACTTCTTTATCTTTATCTGCTAGTAAGATGAATGGTAATTTATACATGTTTTTAAATTTGGCATGGGAGTTTGATGTATCTTTACTTATACCTATTATATTATAGTTTTTTTCTTTAAATAATTGATAATTATCACGAAAATCACATGCTTCTTTAGTACAACCAGTAGTCATATCTTTGGGATAAAAGTATAGTATAACCTTAGTACCTAGGTAATCTTTTAGGGATATTAGTTCTTTATTTTCATTTGGTAAAGTAAAATTGGGGGCAATAGTGTTTATTTTTAACATATTATTCCTTCTTTCAATATACAAAATAAAACCCAAAGAGCCGTGTTCTATTTAAGATAAAACCCGCGCGTAACCACACAGGTGGGTAATTACAATATATTAATTAGGATCCCTACATTGTAGGTCTTCAACACATAATATATATTAAATTCCCTATATATATCTTTAGTCGGTTTTATACTATAGATAACGAACTCTCTAGGTACTTTGATTATAACATAGTTTATATTGTATTACTAGTGTTTTAACTTGTAGTTAATTTATTTGTTTATTTTTTGGTAGTTTTTAATTTTGGTAGTTAGTATTTTAACTAATTTTTGGTTTTCTTCTTTAGTTAATTGTTCTTTATCGATAATGAATGCTTGTCTATCTGATAAATATATATAATAGGCATTTTTTACTTCGACGCATTGATATATATCAAGATAGTTTATTTTAGAAGAACCTATATTGTTTTTAATTTCTATTTCTTTATTACTTAGTATATATTCATTATTAGTATTTATAGATAGTTTACTACTCTTTTTTAGCTTGTTAAAACTAAATTTTGGTAATATACTGGTATTGAATTCAATAAAACCTAGAATATAGATTATTAAACATACTATATTAAAAGTAGTTATTTTGTTTGTCATTAGAATTATTGTTAATATAGTGCATATGACAATGATGATATTGATTATTATTTTTACTTTTTTGGTTCTTATAAAGAAATGATCTATCATATATTTTTTTATTAGTTTTTCATTATAATTGGTTTTTATTTGTAAATCTTGCATTTTTTCCTCCTTTTTCAATCGTGGTATTGGGATTGACGTTAAACATGGAATTGAAAATATTAATATCAGCATTTTTATTATCTTGTAAGAGATAGTTTATTAGTTTTTTTATTTCTTTTCTTTTACCTATGTCTTTTTTGGTTACAGAACAAGCACAATCTAAAAATGTTAATTCACTGTTTTTTACCCAGGATATTATATCTTTTTCTTTGACATAATATAGGGGTCTTATTAGTTTCATTCCTTTAAAATTATCACTATCTAGGATAGGTAACATTCCTGAGAAATGGCCATTGTAAAGTTGATTTAAGAGAATGGTTTCTATAACGTCATTGAAGTGATGGCCTAGGGCTATTTTGTTACAACCTAGTTCTTGGGCTTTACTATATAAGCATCCACGACGCATTCTAGCACATAGATAACATGGGCTTTTGCCTTTGGTTTCTTTTATTACTTCGAAGATATTTGATTTATATATTTCTATTTGAATGTTTAAATATTTGGCATTATTAATTATTTGGTTGAGATTTTCTTTAGTATATCCTGGATCCATGACTAGGAAGGTTAATTTAAAAGGAAATTTGTTATGTCTTTTTAATTCTTGCATACATTTGGCTAATAGAAATGAATCTTTACCTCCACTTATGCATATACAAATATGATCATTTGGTTCAATTAGATTAAAATCTTTTATGGCACGAATAAATCTACTATAAATTTCTTTGCGGTATTTCTTAATGATGGATTTTTCAATATCTTTTAGTTCTTTCATATTTTCCTTATGGTTTTAATCTTGTTGGACCACGGTAGATAAATGTTGCTTCTCTTATGTTATCTATTTCAAAAATACGCATTAATAGTCTAGCCATACCAAATCCAAAACCACCGTGAGGAGGACATCCATATTTGAAAAATTCAATATAAAAATCTAGTGTTTGAGGGTCAATACCTTTTTCTTTGATTTGTTTAGTTAGAATATCATAACGATGCTCTCTTTGGGCTCCACTGGTGATCTCTATTCCTTTATATAATAAGTCATAGGTTTCAGTTGTACCAGCATTATTTTTCATACTATAAAATGGTCTTGCACTATAAGGGTAATTGGTTACAAAGATGAAATCACTATGATATTTTTCTTTAGCATATTTACCTAGTAATTCTTCTTCTTTTCGTTCGAAGTCTTCTTTAGCACTACCTATATAGTGATATTTTTCTTTTAGTATTTCTTTAGCTTCTTTAAATGTTATACGAGGAAAATTAATATCGACATTACTTATTTCAACGTTAAAGTGTTTTTTTATTTTTTCACCATATTTTTCTTTTAACTTGTTAAAACTATATTTTAACCATGCTTCTTGGAAATCCATTACATCTTCGACACTGTCTATATCCCCTATTTCGATATCGACCATATTTATTTCGGTTGCATGATATGATGTATGGGAATTTTCAGCACGAAAAACAGTTCCTATTTCAAATACTTTATCAAATCCTGAGGCAATGGCCATTTGTTTATAAAATTGGGGTGATTGTGATAAACTTGCTTGTTTACCGAAATAATCTAATTTGAATACTTCAGCGCCTCCTTCGGCAGTTCCCTCAGAAATTTTGGGACTATGTATTTCAATGAAATTATTATTTAAACAAAATTCTCGCATACTATGTTCTAGATATGTTTCACATTGAAATAGTAGTTGATTTTCTTCTCTTCTTAGATCTAAGAAACGATAATCTAATCTTGTTTCTCTTAAAGCATTGTCTTTACTTTTGATGTCAAATGGTAATTCTGGTAAAGATTTACTTGTTACTTCTACTTTACTTGGTATTAATTCTAAGCCCCCTAATTTTACTTTTTCGTTAATTAATACTTTACAAGTAGCACTGATGGTACTTTCTAGAGTTAAATTAGTAAATAGTTCTGTCAATTCTTTATTTTCTTCATTTTTTTCTACTGTTAATTGTACTTTTCCTGTTATATCTCTTAAAATAATAAATTGGACATATTGTAAATCTCTTATTTTATCGACAAATCCTTTTACTACTACTTCTTCATTACCATGGTTTTTTAAATCATTTATGTATGTTTTTTTCATAATTTACTTCCTTTCTTTTTATATAAAAAAACACTTAAGCTATAAGGACGAATTAATATCCGCGGTGCCACCTTATTTCACTTTAAGTGCTCTTTTTTATGATAACGCTTATTTAGCGATTTCCTTATTTATGTACTTTGTCACTTAGTACAAGGAATTAATTACATAGAATATTATAATGGATTATTTAGTGACTGTCAATTGGTTTTCTTAATTTTGTACGGTCCAAGGGTCATTCATGGTTCCAGAACCCATTAATGTTACGTCAGATTTGAGAGAAAGCACGGGCCGCACACCGAACGTGTAGTCCACACTGTCGTAGCTGATGCGACTAGTATATTGCACGTAAAACCCGAGCGCGTAACCACGGTATAAACCAGACGGGCTCATTGTCCAATACCCATTACCTGTGTATAAATAATAATATTTTCCATTACTACTTGTAGTTGCCGAATTTACACCCGCCATCTCTACTTCATCTATTGTTATTAAGCCTACTGGATATGTTAATGCTCCATTCCCTTTACTTGTATCTTCTACCGTAAATCTATCATTTTGATTGGTACATGTTAGTACTGGATTGTTTCCATCTTCTATTCTTTGATAAGCACCATAATATGTTTCCGTCGTTCCATAGCCTGTTCCACTTTTCATACTTCGATCATTACAATAGATTACATCTGCTACTTTATCACTATAACCTGCATCTACTATGTTTGTTTTATACCAATTATCTACTGTCGTTTTTATTGTACTATTATTTGTATTTGCATGAGTGTTATTATAACTACTAGCTCCTGTTTGTCCATACATATATCCTACATATGCGTTATCTCTATCGGTATTATTATATACACTTCTACCTATTTGTCTATCACTACTACCTTCGCCATTTGCATGCGCACTTGTTCCATCATAAATTAATCTTATTGTTCCATCTCCATTTATTCGAATTATTCGCCAGTAATATCCCGCAAATTTAACATAGTTATTTGTTACGGCTCCTCTAAAATAATAACTTGTTCCATAGTTATCTTGCGCACTATATATTCCTTCATCTGTTGTGGCCGTCTGGCTAAAATCAGGTGTTCCAGGATTAACTTGTGATTTTATTTGTTCTACTAATTCTGTTCCACTAATTGGTGGTGGACTTCCCTCATTTCCCGTATAACAATAACATACTTCCATCCATTTTCCATCAACTTGTTTACTTGAACAATCTGTTGTACATTCCACTGTTGCGGTACAGCTATCATTCCCCGCCTCTTCACTGGTTTGAAAACTAGTTATAGGTATTTCTCCTTCATTATAGATAATATCATCTACTCCTTGACTATCTGTTGCATATCCTGTTCTTACACCTATTTCTACAGTTATCTCACTATCTGATGTATTCTTTATTACCATTGGTACTGTCGTTTGAGCTCCTTTTTCTAATTGCCCTTTAGCTAACATAGTTAAATCATCTGATACTTGGGCTATTATGACACCACTAGGTAATGTACTAGGACTAATCATTTTATAATACATACCATAAGATATTTTACCATCCATATCATTTTCTACTACAGCATTAAATCTAAGCTTAGAACCTGCACTTACTTTTAATTCCTGAGTACCATTAATCTTAAATTTATATGTCATACTTGTATCTATATTTACCATATTAGTTTCTACACTAGATGTAAACATAGCATAAGTTCCATATACTGATACGCCAATTAATGATATTATTAGTAATATTAATAAGTAATATTTTTTTAGATATTTCATACTTAACTTCCTTCCTTTCCATATAAAAAAACTACAAAAAAACAAGCTTAGTTATATACTAAACTTAAATCTTTGTAGTTTTATACTATTAATTATATTAAAGGTAGTTAATTTATACCCCCCCCCCTAGTATCATTGTAGTTAACTTATTATAATATACTTTATCCATGGGAAGAGCACCTACCTTTCTATATCTTATGTATTAATCTTACCATATTTTTAATTTAATATCAAGATATTTATCCACGATATAATCCAATTTTTTTCTTCATTATCTCATATTTTTCCTTAGCTATTGCCATAGTTTTTTCTCTACCATCATCTAATATTTTATCTAATTCACTACCATTTAATATTTCATAATATCTAGATTGTATTTTTTCTATTTCACTACATACAACATCTGCGACTGCTTTCTTAAATGTTCCATAATTTTGACCTTTAAATTCTTCTTCTATTTCATCCATAGTTTTATAAGTTAAAGATGCATATATACCCATTAAATTAGATACTCCTGGTTTATTTTCCGGATCAAATCTAACAATAGATTCACTATCAGTTGTAGCTTTCATAATCTTCTTTCTTATATCATCAATATCATCCAATAATTTTATAACACCTTTAGGGTTTTCTGCTGATTTACTCATCTTTTTAGTAGGATCTTGTAAATCCATAATCTTTACTTCTGTATCTGTATAATAAAAATCAGGAATTTTAAATGTATCTCCATATTTTTTGTTAAATCTAATAGCAATATCTCTAGCAAGTTCTACATGTTGTTTTTGATCAACACCAACAGGTACATAATCAGCATCATAAATAATAATATCTGCTGCCATTAAGACAGGATAAGTAAGAAGTCCTACAGTAAAATTAGCATTCTTTCTACTCTTGTCTTTAAATTGGGTCATTCTTGATAATTCACCATAATAAGAGTTACATTCTAGCATCCAACTAACATTAGCATGATAAATATTTTCTGATTGAATATATATAGTGTTCTTTTTAGGATCAATACCACAAGCTAAATATAATGCTACTAAACTCCTAATATTCTTAGGTAACTCTTTACTATCTTGAGGTATTGTAATTGCATGCATATCTGCGACAAATATAAACGAATCATACTCATCTTGTAATTGTTTCATCTTTCTAATTGCCCCAACATAATTACCTAAAGTAATAACCCCAGTAGGTTGTAAACCAGTTAAAATTCTCTTCATCTTATCACTTCTTTCAATTTTATTATAGCACATTATCAAATAAAAAAGAAGAATTATTTTACTTTTTCATCATTCTTCTCTAATCTATTTAATACTTCTTTTGTAACTAAAATAGCTTTTTCTCTAACATCATTAGCAACACTTTCTAATACAGGTGTTCCTTTTTCTTTAGCAAGTTCAATTAATTCACCACATTTAGTTTTTAACTCTTCACCTTTTTTCTTTGCTAACTTAATAACTTTTTCCTTATCTAAATCTTCTAATTCTTTTTTAATTTCATCAACTTTATTAAAGAATTCATCTTTAACTTCATTAACATCGATCTCTTTAATTTGATTAACAAGTTCATCTAATTTTTTCTTAAGATCTCTTCTTGTCTCACTACCCTTTTTAGGAGCAAACAAAATACCTAAACCTGCGCCTATTCCAAGACCTAAAGCAAACTTACCTAAACCACTTTTTTTCTTACCCATTACTATCATCCTTTCCTTTTCCAAATATCTTTTTAACAAGTAAACTAATTCCTTCAATAATATTATCTGTTATTAATGCAAATTTATCTGTTACATTATCTATAATATTAAATAAATTATTAAGTTTATTAACTTTAACATTAACATCATCTACTACTTTTTCAATTTTATTCATTGTAATAATTAACTTTATACCTAATATTATTAATACTACTAGTAAAATAGAACCAAGTATATATAAAATAATAGGTAAAACAACTAGTGCGGGATTAGTTTCAATCATTCTTATCATCCTTTTCCATATACATTGAATCAATTAAATTAAATAAATCATCAGTAAGTTCCAAATCTTCAAGAGGTGTATCTTCTACTATTTTTTTATTATTATCTAAATTATCATCTTTAATAACACTAACATCATCATTATCTAAAGTTTCATTATCTTCTTTTACTTCAATTTTAGAAGCTTTTGACTCTTCATCATTATGATTAACAATAACAACTTCATCTTGATTATTATTTTTCTTATCATTACTATCGGGCTCATAAGCAACACCAAAATCATAATAATTTTCAACAGCTTCATTAATTGTAATATCATCAGTATTATCCGACTTATCTTCTTCTGTCATCTCATATAACAAATCATCTTCACTGATTTTTTCAATCTTAGTACTTTCTTTTAATTCCTTCAATAACTCACAATTTTCACACATCATATTATCTTTAATATCATCACTTAAAGTACCAAAAGCTTTCTTTCTAACACTCTCAAAATCAAGTTTCTTAGAAGGCCTTTGTAATTCATATGAATCTTCTTCTTTAGCTTTAACATCATCTTGATGATAATTTTTATCTAAAATACCATATACTGGTGATATAATTGGCGAAGGAGCAAATCTCTTTTCTTCAACTTTATTCTTTTCTTTTTCTTTAGCACTCTTATTATAAAGTTCTACTTTAGGTTTAGACTTGGGAGTAACATCCTCATGTTTTATTTCTCTTCGCATTATTTTTTCTTCTTTTTGTTCTTTTCTAACTAAAAGTACATCATCCTCATCATCATAATCAATTGGGAAACGAAAACTATTATTAGGTTTTATTAACTCCTCATTATCTTTTTTCTCTTCTTTAGGTTGTTCTAAAGGAATAACTTTTTCTTGTTCTTCCCGTTCAATCTTCTCACGCATAAAAGTAGGAAGTTTATTTTCTTCTGGAGGAGTACTTTCTTCTTCCTCGATTACTTTCTCTTCTTCTACCTCCTCAACATCCGTAAATAAATCTTTAAACTTATCTAATAGTCCCATTTAAAAGCACCTCTTTCTTACTCGTTTTCATATTCATCAGGTAATACAACATCATTGTCATTATCTTCTTCTTGGACATATTCACTCAAATACTGAGAAAACTTACTTTCTGAACCACTTGGTTTATCTATTTCATAAGTTATTTCTGAAGAACTAACTGAAGTATCATTAACTATTCTATCAATTAAAGTATCATTATACCTAATACTATTTAATAATATCATAGCATAACTAATCGTACTACTAATTTGATTTTCTTTTACATAAGCTTCAATCTTAGCATAATTATAGACAATTTTAACAAAATATTCATCATCTTCTTGTCTAATACCTACATAACCAGTTTTACCATCTTTGATAATATTTTGATAAAAATAACTAAAATCCTCTGTTTCTTTATAATTAAGCTCATTTTTATAATAATAACTAACAATATCGACATACATATATAAATAAGTATCCATAACTCTTAATTTCTGATTAAAATCATTATCTTCCTTTAAAACTACCCCTCTAGGTAAATAATACTTATAACCAGTAGATACTTTATTTAATAAAACTAAATCAGAGCTTAATGACTCATTAATAAGTTCACTATAACTAAGATTATTAATATTAGTACACCCCGATATTATTAAAATAGATAGTAGTAGTAATAGTTTCCTTTTCATGTACTTCACCTACTCTTCACTTATTATATCAAAAAAAATAATAAAATAAAATACCTTTCTTTTATTTTTTCATTTTATTTTTTACTTTTTTTACTTTCTATAACATCACCAGTTGAAATTACTATTACTTCTTTATCATCCAATATAGCCCTAATATCATTAATTTTAGCCACATTATCACTAATAACAATCATATCACCATTATACATAATAATAGTCTCTAAAATACTCTTATTACTAGTAAGATGAGCAATTTCCTTAAATGCCTCTAATTGCCAAATATCTGCAATCGAAACATTTAAACCAATATCTCTAATCATATATTTATCTTTTAATTCTAAAGATAACTCTTCTGTTAAAGTATTCTTTTTCTTATCATCACTAATCTTACCATGAGTATGGCCAATAGAAATAACATCATAATTATTATCATTTAAAAGTTCTCTAAATTTATTAATATTATTACAAACATGAAAATCAGATTCAGCTTCCGTTATATCATATACAATATCCTCAAATAAAATATAATTATCTTTCTTTTTACCTAATATAAAGAAAGGAATTTCCCATGAAGTTTCACTATTACTAATTCTTTCTAATAAGTTTCTATATATATCATATACTTTTAAACTAATAATAATCTTATCTTTTCCCTTTTGCATCGTAAGTGGTGAAATAGGAATATCACTTATTTCATAGTTACCATCATCTTGTTTATCCATAACTATATCTATAATTTGCTCTTCATAACCATTATTAAATAACATTTCCATTACATTTGGTGGTACATCATTTCTCATATCACACCTACTTTCATAATTAATTATACCAATTAATACAAAAAAAAGAAAGTTATTTATTTAACTTTTCCATAATTATCAAAATTAAGAGGTATAAGTTCTGGTAAAACAAACTTTCCATCTTTTCTAATTAAAACATCATCAAAATAAATTTCTCCTCCCCCATAATCATCTCTTTGAATTAATACCAAATCCCAATGTATCATTGAATTATTACCATTATTAGCGTCATCATAACATTGTCCTGGTGTAAAATGTAAACTTCCCTTTATTTTTTCATCAAATAAAATATCCCCCATAGGATTAATAACCATAGGATTAAAACCTAAAGCAAATTCACCAATATAACGTGCTCCTTCATCTAAATTAAATATTTCATCTAATTTATCTTGATTTCCCTCTTTTGAACTTACCTTAACAATCCTACCATCTTTAAATTCTAATCTAACATTCCCGAAAGTCTCCCCATGATAAACACTTCTTGTATTATAAGTAATTATTCCATTGACACTATCCTTAATTGGTGCCGTAAATATTTCCCCATCAGGAATATTAAACTCGCCTGTACATGGAACTGCTCTCATACCTTTAATACTAAAGCTAATATCCGTATCAGGCCCTGTAATTCTAACTTTATCAGTCTTTTCCATCAAATCTTTTAAAGGCTTAATAAGTTCATTCATCTTAGCATAATCCATTGTCATAGTATCTATAGCATATTCATAAAATTCATCACTCTTCATCTTGGCCTTATAAGCATCTAAATAAGAAGGATAATTAATTAATACCCATTTTCTTTTATTAACTCTAACATGATCAATCTCTTTAGTCATATTATTAAGTTTACTTATAACACTACTATTTCTTTTAATATCAATATAATCATTGACACTATAACAAATAGTAATATAAGAATCAAAATTATCTACTTCAAATTCTTTTCTCTTAACAAAACTATCTAATATATTATCATTAATTTTTTCATTAATTAAACCATTAATATCAGGATCAATAAATTTAACCATTACATATGCACTACGATTCATTATTAAATCTACTAATTTTTTAACTAAAGGCTTAGGTTCTAAAGTTTCACATGAAATTAAAACCCTATCTCCCTGTTTAACCTTTAATGAATAATCAACAATAATATTAGCTAATTTAACAATTTTACTTTCCATAACTATCACCTTTTCTATATATTTTTTATATAATAATATGAAAGGAGCCTGATACCATGTATAATAACAGACAAATGAACCCATCATTTCGTCCTCGTCCACGACCTAATATAAATAATAATAGATTTATTGGTGGTGGCTTTTTAGGACCATTTATTCTTGGTGGTATAACCGGAGGCTTATTAGCGCCCTCTTTCTATCCAAGGCCTTATCCACCATATCCATATCCTTACCCACCACGACCATTTTATTATTAAAAGAAGCTGTCATAATTCGACAACTTCTTTTATTTACACTCACTATCATCAACCCTTGTAGATAAAACCATATTTTTATCTCTATATATATAGACAACCATACAATTACTAACATCACTATTATCGATAGGACTAAGAATATTTTCTCCCCTAAAATAACCGTGATTAAGTAAATAATTAACTCTAACAATACAAGTCTCACCATTACTACTATCATACCATTCATATTCATTATCACAACTAATTAAATTACCTTCACATTCCTTAATATAATTTAACGCGGCATTACTAACATTATTTTTCATAATATTATAAGCTTCTTCCTTACTCAAAGCTAAACTATTATTAATTATTGAAAAACCAATTATCATAACAAGAGAAATAATAATTATTACTCCAAGTAACTCTATTAAAGTAAAACCTTTATTATTCATACTGCTCACCTATTTTAATTATACAATAAAAATTAAAAGAATAAAAGATTAAAAACTTCTTTTTAAACTTTTATTCTTTCCTTGAAAATTAAAGTTAAATGTTTCATCTTCATATATTTTATTGTTACTATTACTTAACAATAGTGTAACATCAATATCACTTACATTACCTAAATCATCATAATTTAAAGAAATAATATATGCTACTACCCCATTTTGATTCAATTTAGTCGTGGAGGGTACTCCTAAAAAAAGATGATCTTGATTATCACTTACATAATTATAAATAAAACCTTTATGCAAATGACCTGATATTAATAAATTATAATCCATTTTATCAAAAAAATCATTATCATTTATTTCCTCTAATACATTAAGTTTTTTATCACGAATCATCCAATTAAGATATAACTTATGACTAAGATGCATCTTAACATTAGAAAAATCAATATTCCAAGCTGTTCTAGGTATAACATAAAAATTACTTACATATCTAGATAATTGCCTTAAATCATATTTAATAGGTATATTCATCATCTTTTCATATGTCAAAAAACCATTAAAGTATTCATCATGATTACCAATTAATGAATAAGTTTTTATTTCAGAACAATCAGGATAATATTTACTAAATAAAGCTAATTGATTTTCAAATTTCTTAATATAATCTTTATCATAATCTATTCGTGAAAAAATATCTCCTAAATGAAAACATTTATCTACACCCTTTTTTAAAGCATAATCATAAATATTATGTAACATAGAATAATTTTCAAATTGCAAATTACCAATATGAGTATCAGATATTAATAAAATTTTCTTATTATCAATATCATCGACAGTAAATGAATAATAATGCTTAGAAAAAGCAGAATCCCAATAATATTTATTAATAACATAATGATATACAGCATCTTTTTTCCAAAAATCATCTCTTATAATTATTCCATAATCCACTGATAATATATTTACAACATATTCAATTTCTTTAATACTATAAAATTTCTTATCCCTATCTAAATATTTTTTTATATCTTTAATTGTTAAATCATTATATAAATTAAAAAGATTTCTTATTTCAAATTCAAGATTATCAATTTTAAATGATAAAATATTGTCCATAATATTCCTCCAGATGGAAGTATATTGTAACACAAACAAAAAATAAACACAAGAAATATATTTCTTGTATCTACATATAAATTATAAAGTTAATTTTCTTTTTTTATCTAAAAGATTATTTTCATCAATTTTATTCATATCACATTGAATGTCCATTTTCTCTTGTTCTGTTAAACCCAAATAATTTATCATTTTTTCTGTATTTAATGTTACATTTCTTTCTAATAAAAAAGTATCACTTAAAATACCCTTATATAAATTATAAGCCATCTCTTTAGGAATTAAAAAACCATTAAAGGCAAGTAACTCCGTAATTATTTCACAAGTAGAAGAATAACTAGGAAGAATCATTTTATTAGTTTTTAAAGCTTCTATTTCAACTCTATTTTTATCATGATGATCAATTACATATCTATTATTAATTAAAACTCTATTAATTAAATCAAATCCATAAACCCTATCTTGCTCATTAACATCTAGAACAATTACTAAATCAAAATCAATATCATTCACTTCTTCTTTCGTATAAGCTTTTAAATTATTACTTATTTTTTTAATATCTTCAATTACCAAAATTACTTCTATATCCTCATCATTAGTCAAACAACTAATATAATTAGCTAAAGAAATAGTACTTGAAATAGCATCATAATAAGCATTTTTATGTGTAAATAATCCTATTCTTTTCTTTCTTTTAAACTTTAAAATTGATTTTAAATAATCACTATTCATATGACTTTTAAAATATAATTGTTCATCTTTACTCAAACTTTGATAGATCATTAAAATCATATTATCTAAATCATAATAAGTTTCTATTTTATTATCTTTTAAATAATTAATATAATCAATAACATAATTTAAAATATCTTCATTAGATAAATTAATATTATTTAACTTTTTAACTATTTCTATATCCATATCAATATTATTATTATCTAAATTAAATTCTTTCAAAATAGGTAAAATAATATCTTTATATGAAGGATAATATTTTTCTAAAGTCTGATAAGCATTTAGAGGTTTATCACTTTTAGTATATCTAGCTACTTCCCAATCCATAATTGCTTCTATTAAATCATTATAATTCTTTTTATAAGATGATTCTAAATGATGATTAGAATTACTTACATGTTTAATATGAGTAGTAAATACACTACTAACCATATAATTTAAAACCTTATCCATATCATGATACTTAATTTGTTCTAAAAAATCTTCTTTCATCTTTCTTTTTTTAGCAAGCATATTAATTGCTATATTATGTATTATTGAGTATTTTATTTTCCCTATATTAAACATTTAAAAAACCTCCACAATTATTATCTTTCAATTATTTTTTTAACTTCTTTTACTTGTTCATCAATAGATAAATTAGTACAATCAACTAAAAACATTTTATTATGTAACATATTATTTTCTTTCATATAATTAAAAGTATCTAAATACAGCTGGTTATACCTATATGCATCCAAATCATATTCAGATAACACATCTCTCAAACTAATACGCCTTTCAAGTTCTTCTTTATCATTATTAATAAGTATAATTATATCATCATCATTATTTATTAAATAATCCTCTATCTTTTTACTACGAACAGCCATATCTATATCAAAAAGCATATTATTAGATACAACATCAATTAAACGATCCTGGCATATTATTCCATTTTCTAGTAATTTTTTTATTGTTTCTGTTTTACCAACACCATCAGTACCTTCAATTATTGTACTATTAGATTTAACCATACCATTATAAATTCCATAATTTTCAAAAGTCTTAGTATTAGATACCTCTATAAAACCTTTCTTAGGAATATAATCATCCAATGATTTCAAAGAAGAAACTTCGACCATAATCATCTTAATAGGGCTAATAAAATAATCAACATCAATTTCATAATCACCATCAATATAATATTTTCTAATCTTTCTTACACATTTATAATCATTATTTTTTAAAACATCATAAAATTCCCTACTAGAAATTTCTTTAACATCAGTAATTTTACTCATCTTATTATTTCTTGTATATTTAAAAACACCACGATCATTATATTCACGATATTTAAAACCATTAAGATAAGTTTGTGTTAAAATATATTCTTCTTTATATTCTATTTCACTTAAATACTTTTCTAAATATTCCATCTTAGTCGGTATAAATTTTCTTTCTTCATTATTAATTTTTCCTAATCTTAATTTAACCATAATTACATCTCCTCAAATAAAATATGGTGCAAATGATAATCGACTAATTCACCACCATAATAAACCATATTAGCATAACCATAATCTAATTTTTTTACATAAAAAGTAATGGGAATACCACGATAAATCCATTCATACCTATCAAAAAATTTCTCATCTTTACACTTAAATATTGCCCTACTAGACATATAATTAATTATCTTATCAGAGTCCCTCTTCGTAAGTCCATTTTCAAGTATCCATTTAGAATATTTATTATTAGTATCATCATTTAAAGTATTAACATTTAAAGTCTTTAAACTGACAGTTTTAATATTAGGATATTTATCAATAAACATCTTTATTTCATCTAAATATTCATCAAAAGTCTTATTTTTCATCATTACATAATTAAGTCTAATATTAGCCTTTTTAAAATTTTCTGTATTAATATAATCTCTTTTATAGCCAAGAATCTCCATATCTTTCTTAGAATCAAAATAACATCTTGTAATTTCTATCATAAAATCATCTTTTAATAGTTTAAACTTATCATCTTCATAAAAAATATTACCGCTTGATTGTAATCTCTTTTCATCAAATATATCTACATAATTAGTTATATCTTTAACCTTTTTTAAATCATCATAACTATTTAAAGATGGCTCCCCATTTCCTGAAATTATAAAATACTTAAATCTAATATTTTTCTTCTTCAATAAAATTAATTTATCCAAAAGTTTATCTAAACAATTATCTTTTATTGGCCACTTAGTAATTTTAGCGGTACAATAAGGACAATTTTTATCACATTCAAATGAAGAAAAAATTAATTCTAATTCCTTATATTTAATCATTCTAACACTCCTTGTAAATATTTAACAACCTCATCTATACTCTTATATTTATATAATTTTATATTCTTATTTCTTTTTAAAGCATTAGCAATAGCAAACCAATAATCAGATTTAATAGTATAATTAGAATCTTCTTCTTGATATAAAATTATAATTTCTTTATTATTATCCAAAGCCCAATCAAGTTCAACAATAGTACCTACTGAAAATTTTTCTCCAAATACCGCGACATAGATATCTGAATCAAGTACTGCTTTATATTCATTTTCTAAAACAACATTACAATCTGTCGAAGTATAATCACCATTTGATGCTTGTTCACAATAAAATGGTCCACCATAAATATACTTTTCATTCAATTTTAAATTATCCTGAGCAAAGGTTAATAAGTGAGCATTACCTAATAAAATAGCCCTAAAATCATTAACCAACTTCTCACTTAAACTTAAATTATTATTCTTAATCAAATTAAATTTACCCGCTAAATAAATTTTTTTCATGCTTTTTTACCTCCATTATTTATCATAATTTTCCTCCAATTAATGAAACTACCAATAGCCATAAATGTCC
Organism: uncultured Bacilli bacterium; assembly: GCA_944363595.1. Lineage (GTDB taxonomy): Bacteria > Bacillota_I > Bacilli_A > RF39 > UBA660 > CALVUN01. The sequence continues at coordinate 13,212 of CALVUN010000005.1, read as the reverse complement.
ATATTAAATTAAGAGCAAATAAATATAAAGCTTGATTAGGAAGTAACAAATAAGTAATACAATAAAATATATCATTAACAAACCATATTACCCAAGTATCAATTTTCTTAATGATCATATAATATGTAGCTATAAATGAAGAAACTGTAGTAAAAGAATCAATCAAAGGTAATGGATCATCTGTTTCTTTCAATATTAAATAAAAAATAAACGTTGCAAATAACATAGTTGTTATATAAATAATTCTTTCTTTCAAAGAACATACTTTAATATCTTTTTCATCTTTTTTATTCCATACAATAAATCCTATTATTCCCACAAAAATGTAACATAAATTATTAATAGAATCTCCATATAGATGTACACTAAGAGAAAAAGCAAACATCAACATCATTTGAATAATATATGCTATCCAATTACTTCTTTTATTTATCATTACTAAGTAACCTTGTAATAATCCAAATGCTGTAGCACCTATTTCTAAAAAATTCATTTTGACTCCTTCCTATCTTATTTTTTAATTATTTCTTAACAATTACTTATATATCCTCCCTTCGTGTTGTATTATAAATTAAAAAATGATATAATACAAATACTTATTAGTTATCTTATCATAACTATAAGTTATAATTAAATCTATAAGGGGGGAAAATCATGAATATAAATTTAGAATTATATAAAATATTTTTAATTGTCGCAGAACAAAAAAATATAACAAAAGCTGCCAAAAAATTGATGATTAGTCAACCTGGTGTTAGTAATTTGAGTTTAGGTTTTTTACAACAAAAATATTTAAATAACACAAATTTTATATCAAATTGCAATGGCATATCAAAATATATTGTTAATTATCTTGTTTTTTACATTCAAAATGAGAACATATCTATGTTCTTTTTTTTACTGTATAAGTTAATAATATATTAGAGTTTTAACTCTAATTGTTTATATTTTTCTCTTACTTCAATATCCTTCCATTCTTTTATCCCAATACGTGCATAAGAAAGTATCTTTTTTATCCCCCTTGCTATCTGACTTAACCAAACTATTGAATTTTCTTTTAATGATTTACTCGCATATATTATTTTTATTGTTAATAATTTATTATCTATATTATCAGCTAACATAGCTATATGTCCTAAATGTATTGTTAATATCATATTTAAATTATTCATACCTTTTAATGTTCTTACTCTCATATTTTCAAAATCATATTCTTGCTTTTTGCCTCTGAAATGTTCTTCAATTCTCCATCTTGATAAATATAACCTTACAACTTTTATTACATCATTTTTATCTTTAATATCAATATTTGTTAGTAACTTCATTGGCTTTTCTTCACTTAATCCATATACTATTACTAATGTATATTCTTCTTTGTTATATGGTAATAATGCTTTTGTATGAGTTAATAATAGTTCTTTTTCTTCATTATTATCGAACAAAGCTTTCATTACTATTTTCCCTTTTCTTGAATCCGCTACTTCTCCAACTTTTCTTCTTTTTCCCTTAAATAAAAGAGTTCTTACATCATCTAATCTAACTACAAATTTATGATGGTTTTTACTCATATAATCAAATATTTTATTATCATCATAACCTCTATCAAATATTCCTGTAAAATTTTCACCAAATATATTTTCTGCTGTTTTTATGCTTTTCATTGTATAATCATTTTTACTTACAAATTCTTTACTTTTACAAGAATATATTTTGCTATATATACTTATAGGTTGTTTTTCATTTTTAGTTAATGCAGTTGCTTCGCAAACATGATATCCATTTACTATTCTCTTATCTTTGCTTGAACCATCTACTACTCTATCTAAATCTTCTAACTTTCTACTATATTCTTTATTAATATCACTATCATCAAATAATACAATAGCATTATCTTTATCTAATACTTTGTCTATTTCGCTTAAGTAATTATTCCATACCATTTCCTTTTCTTCATCTGAAAGATTATTTAGATTATCACATAATCGTTCAATTGTATAATTTAATTTAATATCTTCATCTAATGCTCTAGCTGTTTCTGATACTAAACAGCTACCACCCTTAGATAGACCGTATTGCATATCTGATATAAATTTACCTGTTGGCTTTTTTAATCCTATAGAAATTTTTTTTGAAAAATTGATAATTTCTCTTTTCATTTCGTATGTATTTGTAGTATAATTATTCATGGAAAGAACCTCCTTATTTTTTGTTTAGTGCTAATTTATTATGTTAATATAATTATAACAGAAAATGGAAGTTTTTTCCTTATTTTATGTACAAAAAAGTGAAACTGTGGATAACACATTTTCACTTTTTCTTTGCATAACTTAAATTTTACCTAAACTCAAAGGTGTTAGTAAATCAATAAAATGCTTAGAAGAGCAATTAAATTGCCAATTATTTGTACGAACTAAATCAGGTGTTTACTTAACAGAAGAAGGTAAAATGCTATATTCAAAATTAACTGATGCCATGGATTTAATTAATAATGCTGAGCAAAAATTGATGGAAATGATTAACATGACAAATGGATATATAAACATAGGGATAAGTAATACTTTAACGAGAAATTTTTTATTAAAATACATAGAAGAATTTCATAAAAAATATCCCCAAATAAAAATAAAAATCTATACTAACCCTACTGATGAATTAATTATTAAAGCACGAAATGGTATAATAGACTTTATAATATTAAACTTACCTTATGAAATTCCAAGTGATTTCACAATAAAGAATTTAAAAACAATTCAAGATTGCTTTGTAGCAAATTCTAATTACAATGACTTAAAAATGAAAACAATACCATTAAAAAAATTAAATGACTATCCTCTAATTTTAATGGCTAAAGGCTCTAATACAAGATATTTTTTAGATAATTTCTGCCTATTACATAATGTAACTTTAATTCCTGAAATGGAACTTGCTAGTTACTCTTTAGTTACTTATTTTGCTAAAATAGGTTTAGGAATTAGCTTAGTTACAAGAGACTTCATAAAAAAAGAATTAAATAATGGTGAACTATTTGAATTAAATGTTGTTCCCCAGCTAGACAAGCGTCATATTGGTCTTATCTATTTAAAAAATAAATCATTAAGTTATAGTGCTCAAGAATTTTTAAAATTATTAAAAAATGAAAATAATGAAAAAATGTAATATAGAATTTAAAAAACAATATAGATAATTAATTCTTTTATAGTTAAATTAAAAAAAAAAAATAATACAGTTGTAATTAGTATTATTTTTTTTTTATTTTCTTATGACTATCTTTTGAAACAAAAACATCATCATATTCTCTTAATAACCTAATAATATCGACATTAGGACGATTAATATTAGAAGATATAATATCACTTATTAAGCTCTTACAATTATTATATTTAATTGGTGTCAATTCTTTACTCATATTAATAACATATCTATTATCAATAGGCATTTTCTTATCTATAGTTCTACCACATATAAGACATTGATATCTACTACCTAATCTATCATAATTAATTAAACTATCTGTTAAAATAGGATGTGGACAATCCTTTTTACCTCCCTTAACTTCCATATAATCACTAATTGAAAATCTAATCATATTTAACCTCCCATGACTAAATAATACCACAAATTAAGATAATATGCAAATTAAAAACTATTTAATTGTATAACATAGTATTGGAAAATTGAAAATTAATTAATTTTTAAGATTTCCTATTGATACAACATATATTCCATCTTCACGAACATATGATAATCCTGCCCCACTTAAAACAAGTAAAAACGATGGTTCACCACTTTTTTCAATATTAACTTTTTCTTTGAACTTTTTTAAATTTTTAGCAGCTTCTTCTATTTGTTTAGCTCCAAGTTTTACCTCAATAGCTCCCCATTTACCATTTTCACACCTTAAAATAAAATCAATTTCAAAATCTTTGTTATCTCTATAATAAAACAATTCAGCTCCCAAAGAATCAGCATATATTTTTAAGTCCCTATAACACATATTTTCAAATATAAATCCGGTAAAATTTAAGTCATTTATTAAATCTTCTTTTTTTAATCCCAAAGATGCAATTACAATGGAAGGATCTACCAATTCTATTTTAGGATTAGTTCTTAATTGTATTGATGATCTCAAATTCAAATTAGTAGCGGGTACATATTCTAATACAAATAATTTTTCTAATGTAGTTAAATAATCATCTACTGTAGGTCTTGTTATCTCTTCTCTAAATATAGCTGACATATCATTTATTATTGTTTTTTTATTTATTGATCTAGAAACATTTCTACTTACACTTTTTAATAAAGACTCCATCTTTATTTTATTTCTTTCTACACCATCTACTGTTCTAACATCTTCATTAATTAAACTTTGTACATATTCTTTAGATACTTTAAACTTATTATCTCCACTGATATTTAAAGACTCAGGCCATCCACCTCTTATCATAACATTTATAATGTCTTCAAATTCAAGAGTTGATACACCTGATATATCCTTTCCATCGATAATATCTTTTAAAGAAACAGAGCCATTAGAATCCCCTGATTCATATAATGACATAGTTCTCATAAGTAATTTAGAAATTCTTCCAGTTCCTGTATGCATAATTCCATTTTCAACTGGTTTTGCCGATCCTGTCAATATATATTGACCTTTTTTTCCAGTACGATCTACATTAGTTCTAATAGAATCCCATATGACAGGATACATTTGCCATTCATCAAATAATCTTGGTTTTTCACCTTCTAAAAATAATGATGGTTTCGTTTCACTAATATTATCATATTGAATTTTCATGTCTGGATCTTGTAACTCTATTACACTCTTACAAAATTGTTTAGCAGTAGTGGATTTCCCACACCATTTAGGACCCTCAATTACAACAGCACCCATATATTCTAACTTATTTTTTAAAATATCATCTACAATTCTAGGTAAATATTTCTTCATAACATATCATCTCCTACCCATATTATACCATATTTTAAAAAATATCGAGTACTTATTTTACATTTTGTACCATTTTTATTTTACATTTTGTACTATTTTTATTTTAATATTTAATTATATGAAATAATTTAGATTAAATTTATTCTATTTTTAATTTAACCTCCTCCTAATAACTCATTATTTAGTATAAATCATGAGTCATTGATTTACTTGTAATAGCAACTCTAATAATCGTATTAATATCAATAACCCTAACATCACTATTAATGCGTTGCTTTTCCATAATACTTCGCAAATACTTACGTGTATAGTGGACTTTCACCACCTGTTATATGCCATGCCTAACACACAAAAAATAAATTCATCCAATAAGGACGAATCTATCGTAGTACCACTTTAATTTATATAATTAACTAATAATTATATATCTCTATATCTTAATGCGATTAACGAAATAACTTGTATACATTATTTTGCTTCAAAGCTTCGTTCAAATATCTCAAATGTTAATTTACACCAACTATTAACTCTCTATACATTGAAAATATTTTACTCTTCTTCTTCATTGCTTATAAAATATAATTAAATTATAGACCTTTTTAATTAAAATATCAAATCAAAAAAAGATGGGATACCCCAGGCGAGATGAATGCTCACATATAAAATATGCTTACTGGCTTTGCCAACACATCGTTAATCCTTCACAAGTATCCCATCTACAAATATATTATATCATATTGATTTAAATTATTCATCATTTTTTTTTATTTTCTTCAATGTAAAGTTGACTTATATATTCAATGGCTAAATCACTATATTTTTTAATGTTATTTTTAGAATAAGGAAATTGATAACAATAGTCTTGATTTCCTTTAATATTTTTTCTTTTACATATATCGTGAAATTTATTTGAAGTAAATCCATGATTTGGGCCTAATGTTATTTCTATAGTCTCACATATTTTTTTAATAACTTCTTGTGTTGTATAGGGATGAGTGACTTCAATATTTTTAGGTACATTTATAAACTTTGCCTTTTCTCCTCCTTCTTTGACTATAGTATATTTAATATCTGCTTCTGATTCTTTCTTTGTAGAAACTAATCTTAAAGTTTGAACTAAACTTTCATCCGTATCTATTTCATTTTTTAATTTATCAAACAATATTAAATTAGCCGGATTAAGGACTAAAGATGACACATCTTGATTATCTCCAGGGTTTACTAATGCTACATATGGTATTACTTTTTCATTTAAGTTGTAATCTGGAAATTGTTTTTTAAAGAACTTATTATAATTTATTAAACATCTCTGAAAAGCAGGAGCTAACATAAAATCAAATTCAGGAAGTATTAAATGCGTTGATTTATTTCTAATATTTCTTATAAATGAAATATTAGTTTTAGTTTTATCTGTTGTACTAGTAAATACTTTTTCAACGCATTCATCTAGTCCTATAGTTCTATTTGAACCATCTTTATAATTTATAGCATTTATATCCTTTGCTTTATTAATCAAGTATGCTTTAAGCAATAATTCCCAAGCATTGCAAATAAAAAAGCAAAAACCTTCAGTTCTATAATTAATAGTAGGTTTATTAATAATTTCAATAGCCATTAAATATGCTTCCTCTGATTTATTTAATAAAGCCTTAGTTTAGTAAAACTTATCACAAAATCTTATCGCTAAAGTTCTAATTTATCATCTTTTATCTTTACTAAATTTTGAAGTTTTAAAGTGCCTCTAATCGTTCCTTTTGTTCTGGTAAACTAAATCCTTTTTTTGCTTGATCTTCTAGTTAATACTCTTAAATATAATTCACAAATTCTTTCTTCATATTTCATAAATCTTCAACTCCTTTTCTTAAAAAAAGAGTCAAAACACTAGTTCAAACTAATATCTTTGACTCCACTAAATTTCATACTTAACGATTCTTCAATAGATAATTCTTCTTTAATAATATTTACCATAGTACCATCCTTTCCTAGTAGGATAGTTTTCTAAACAAAAAAAACTAACCCATTTCTGAATTAGTCATTTATCAAAACTCGAATAAATTCGAACAGATTTCCTTATGGTACCGGCCAAGGGACTTGAACCCTCACACTATTGCTAGTAACAGATTTTGAGTCTGTCGCGTCTACCATTCCGCCAGGCCGGCATAAAAAAGATAATATAATTATACTACACTTTTTTTAAATTTGTAAATAGTTTTACATAAGTTTTTTTGTAACCATAAAAATATCGTCATTAATAACTAACGTAGCTATCTTATCATAATTTGTTTTTTCATTATTAATTATAATTAAATTCTTTCCTCTAAAATAACTAATCAAAGAATTTGCCGGATATACTAATAAAGATGTTCCAATTATAATTAAAGTATCTGCCTTTCTAATAATATTAATACTATTAATAATATCATCTTCTTTAAGACTTTCTTCATATAATACAACATCAGGCTTAATAATACCACCACATGTACATTTAGGAATATCACTACTATTAAAAACATAACTAGCATCATAATATTTATGACATTTCATACAATAATTACGCAAAATACTTCCATGAAGTTCAATAACATTCTTATTGCCTGCTTTGGTATGTAATCCATCAATATTTTGCGTAATAATCATTTTAAGTTTACCTATTTTCTCTAAGTTAAATAAATATTCATGTAAAATATTAGGCTTTTTATCTAAAGAATTCATCTTATCTTTATAAAAATTATAAAATTCTAATGTCTTATTCATAAAAAAATGATGACTAAGTATCTCTTCAGGATTATATTTATATTTCATATTATATAATCCATCTTTACTTCTAAAATCAGGTATCCCTGATAATGTAGATACTCCCGCTCCTGTCATTACAACAATATTATTACTATTATCAATAATCTCTTTCAATTTTAAAATTTTTTCATTCACATTTAATCACTTCACTAATTTCTTAACACTATTCATATCCCATTTTTTAATTTCTTTATCTAATTCAAAAATATATCTAAGATTAAAGTTAAAAGCTATATTATTTAAAAATATATGTTTATCTCTATTAAATAAATATCTAAGTTCTGAATTATTTAATAAATAATTAACATTATCAATATTACCTATCATCTTAGCTATTTCATTATAAAAATTAATAATATTTCTTCCATTAACTTCTAAAACTATGTTATAGCAGGTAAATACATGTAAATATCTAAATAAATATATTAAAAGCTGTTCTTCACTAGTATTCATATCATTAAAAATATACATATTTTCATCTACTTTATTCATATATTCTTTATTACTTTTTAACTCTTCAATATATTTATATCCCCTTAATTCATCTAATTTACCCTCATCAAAAAGAATTGATAAAAGAGCAATAATTAACTTTCTATCAGTAATATCAATATAATCAAATAATATCTTTATATCATATTTTTTAATATTAAGATAAGGACCTAATATATTATAAATATTATCTTTTATATATTTATAACGCTCTACAAAATCATAATTATCTATCATTAAAACACTTCCTAACGATATTTATTATTCTTTAATAGTTCCCTTTCCATATCTCTTTTTTTAATTGTTTCACGTTTATCATAATTTTTTTTACCTCTAGCTACTCCGATTAATACTTTAGCTATACCATCTTTAAAATATACTTTAAGAGGAATTAAAGTATATCCTTGTATTTCAACTTTATCTTTTAACTTACTAATTTCTTTCTTATGAAGTAATAATTTTCTTGTTCTAGTCTCTTCATGATTAAATTGATTTCCTTCTTTATATAAAGCAATATGCATATTAAGAAGAAATATTTCATTATTCTTAATAATAGCATAACTATCTTTAATATTAGCCTTCCCTAGCCTAATTGATTTAATTTCCGTTCCTTTTAAAACCATACCAGCTTCATAAGTATCTTCAATTTCATAATCAAAACGAGCTTTACGATTTATAATTTCCATCTTATCACTATCCTAATTCACTTACAACCATTGTTTCATCCATATCCTTAACAACAACACTATATTCATTATATAGACGACTTGCATCACTTATATAATCATAAATATCAGGACTAGAAAAAGGAACAACTTTAAAATTACGCCAACCACTGTAATATGTAAAAATTAAATCATTCTTAATATTACTAATTTCAATATCAACATTATCACCTTTAGTAGTTTTAGTAATAGTCAATGATGGCATAAGTCCTACCATTTTTGCATAATCCATATCTGTCTCTTGAGCGGAAATAAAATTACCTAATGAATAAATAACTAAAGTATCATCTATCCATGTAACAGGTTGAATAACATGAGGATGACTACCAATGATAATATCGACACCTAAACTTGCTAAATAATCAGCCATATCTTCTTGATATGCTGTTGGTGTATGCGTATATTCAACTCCCCAATGCATTGCTACCATCAAAACATCAACTTTATCTCTAACTGCTTCTACATCTTTTTTAACTTGTTCTTTATATGCTTGATATTCACTATCATTTAAAGGATCATTTATAGCCAAATCAGTAGGCCATACATTAACCATATATTCTTCATCTTCTGGTACATAAATCCCATTCGTACCATAAGTATAAGATAACATACTATAAGTAATACCATTCATTTCTTTAACCTTAACTTCATTACGTTCTTCTAGACTACAATAACTACCAGCATATAAGACATCATCTTCATGTTGTTTCCAATAAGCACAAGAATTTTCGACGCCTTCTTCACCCCTATCGAAAGTATGATTTGTAGCTAAACTAACCATATTAAAACCAGCATCTAACATAGCATCACCAAATTCATATGGTGAATTAAAAGTAGGATAATCTGATAAACCTATTTCATCTCCCCCTAAAATAGTTTCTTGATTATAATAAGCAAGATCATAATCACTGACAATATCTTTAATATACGTTAGCATTGAAGCAAAATCATAACCATTATAATTAGTTTTTTCTAAAGCATCATTATAAATAGATGAATGGATTAAAGCATCCCCTACCATGATCATATTTAAAGATGTAACTTCTTCTTTATTATCATCGGCAATATGTTCATTACTAGGTTTAGGATCATCTGAAATAACCTTTGATATTACAAAAGTAACACCTAATACTATTAAAATTAAAATTATAAGTGCTAATACAATTCTTCCTACCTTAAGTTTTCTCTTAACTTTTCTTCTTTTCTTTGCCATTATTTTTTAACTCCTTTACTAATTCAAAATCAACATTCATAGTCTCTTTCGATGCCCCCACAACTTTTACTTTAACTGTATCACCAAACATATATCTTTTCTTAGAATTTACCCCAATAAGTGACATAGTCTTACTATCATATTCATAATAATCACCTTCTATATCACTAGCTTTAACTAATCCTTCAACTGTATTAGGAAGTTCTACGAACATACCAAATTCCATAACACCACTGATTATACCATCATATATCTCTCCAATATGATCTTCCATATACTCAGCTTTCTTCATCTTATCGACATCTCTTTCACAAGCAACAGAATCTTGTTCTTTCTTTGAAGAATGTAAAGCAATTGTAGGTAAAACTTCTTCCCAATGTTTAATTACTTCTAAAGAATAATGTTCATCATAATCTTTAATTAAACGATGTAATGTTAAATCAGGAAATCTTCTAATTGGCGATGTAAAATGAGCATAACACTTACTACCTAAACCAAAGTGACCAATATTATTTTCTGAATAAATTGCTTTCTTTTGACTTCTAATAGCAAGTTCATTCAAGAGTCTACTTTCTGGTTTATCTTTAAGTTGATCTAACATATACTGTAAATCCCTAGCGGTCATTTTATCATTTCTCTTACCCTTAATAACATATCCTCTAGCACTAACAAAATCTAAAAAACGTTGTAATCTTTCCATATCGGGTTTATCATGTACTCTATAAATACCAGGTAATCCTCGGTAATATATATCACTAGCTACCGTTTCATTGGCAACAATCATAAAATTTTCAATTAACTTTTCACCCGTTCTTTGTTCTCTTAATTTAATATCATAAGGGTGACACTTCTCATCTACTAATATCTTAGCTTCTGGATCTTCAAATTCAATATAACCTCTTTTAATCATCTTTTTTCTAAGTATATCAGATAATTCATTCATTAAATGAAGATGACTTGCAAATTCTTGATATCCATCATCAATAATATTATCTTCAAGTAAATGATTAACACTATCATAAGTCATTTTCTTTTTACTTCTAATAACACTCTTTTTAATATCATAATGTTTAACATTACCATTATTATCGATAGTCATAATACAAGACATAGCTAATCTATCTTCATTTTCATTTAAAGAACAAATACCATTAGAAAGTTGATGAGGAAGCATAGGTACAACTCGATCGACTAAATAAACACTAGTACCACGATTATATGCCTCTTCACCTAATGCTGTATCATCTTTAACATAATGAGAAACATCAGCAATATGAACACCTAATTCATAAGTACCATCTTCATTCTTTTTAATAGAAACAGCATCATCAATATCTTTAGTATCAGCTCCATCGATCGTAAAAATAACTTCATTTCTTAAATCAAGTCTTCCTACCATTTCTTCTTCACTGACATAATTAGGAATTGACTTTAATTCTTCTTTAACTTCTTCACTAAAATAGGGTCTAAAATCATGATCATATACAAAAGATAAAATATCAATACCAACATCATTCTTATGCCCAATAACTTCTACTACTTCACCAATATACTTACTACCATTTGTAGGTTTAACTAATACTTTATGTCCCTCTACTGCACCATTTAACTTATCTTTAGGTATCTCCATATCGATAGTTCTATCTTTATTCAAAGCATCAACATAATATTTATTATTTTTTATATATATTTCTCCCACAAATGATGATACATCTCTTTTAACTATTTTAATAACTTTACCTTCAGTCTTATCCCCAATTAATTCAATCAAAACAGTATCACCATTTCTAGCACCATTAATATTACCAGAACCAATATAAATATCCTTAGTATCCCTTCCTAAATCAACAAAGCCAAACCCCTTAGGATTCATAATAAATTTACCCCTTAACATATGACTGTTTTCAAGCAACATATATTTTTTCTTTTTTTCACTATAATATAAACTACCATTTTCTACCATCATATTTAAAGTAGCCTGTAACTCTGTTAATTCTTCCGTTGTACTAAGTCCTAATTTATCATAAATATCCATAATAGCCAAACTAGGATTATTCTTATTATCTAATATCAATAAAATTTCTTTCTCCATATAATCCTCCCTCATATTCAGAAAAAAGCTTACTTATAGTAAGCTATATAGACATAATTAAACATAAAATAAAGAAAACAAAACCTAAAAACATCGTTAATCTTGTAATAAATAACTGTGGTCCTCTTTCTTTACGATTAGCAAATAAATCAGCATTACCACCCTGAATAATTTGTGATGCTGCTTCTGCTTTACCACTTTGTAGTAAAACAATTGCAATAAGTAAAATTGATACAATAATCACTGCAATTTCCATTATGTAGCCTCCATTTCTAACAATATAATTATATCATAGTCTAAATAAATAGACAATATTTTAAATATATTTTAATGAACTTGTGTATCAAATGGAAGATTATTATCTATATTCTTTTTTTCATTATTGTTTATATCACTTTGATTATTATTACTAATAGTTACTTCATCTTTTTTATTATTAATCTTATTAGTATTTCTATACCACCACTTTTTTCTTGAAATAATAATAAACATTAATGATATTCCCGCAAAAAAGCCAGTAATAAAAAAAGCAGGAAATAAAGATTCAATAAAAATCTCTATGGGAGAGCACCCCATATCATATATAAAATAATCTATTGACTTTGATATACAACTAGCTATAATAGCCACAAAATACATTATCCCACAACTTCTTAAAGTTAATCTAAATGTTTCACTCTTTCTCATCGTAACTCAGTTCCACCCCATTCTACAACTGTAAAGCCTTCTCTTTCTATTTTTTCTAATTTTTGTTCTTTTACTTTTATATATTTATCAAGCGGTTTAAATTGCATAAAAACTCTAATTAAAGTATCAGGCTTTTCCGATATATAAAGAGGCATTATTTCATTAATTTCATCCATATTCATAAAATAAATATAATTATAATTATTATCTTGCATTTTAGGTAACCAATAAATAATAAATTCTTCTGCCTCTTTTTCAT
>CALVUN010000004.1 GCA_944363595.1 uncultured Bacilli bacterium | reverse complement strand
TGATTTCTTATTTTTTAAATATTCATATATACCCTTATATTATATCGGGAAATATTTTGTTATCAACAGTTTTTTTACAATAAAATTTCTGTGTTCCACGTGGAACATACTTTAAAACAAATAATATAAATAACTTTAAATGTTCCACGTGAAACATACTTTAAAATAAATAATATTAATAGCTTTTTATGTTTCAAGTGAAACGTAATCCATAATCAATTAATAAATACATCTAAGGTTTCACGTGGAACATACACTATAAAAGCAAAATATTTTTATTAAATTCTGATTTTTTTATTTTTTAAATATTCATATATACCCTTATATTATATCGGGAAATATTTTGTTATCAACAGTTTTTTTACAATATAATTTCTGTATTCACTTAAAATTAAACAATTAATATAAAACAATATACATAATTTTTTATAATTTTAAACTCATTATCAATTCATACAAATTACATTAAAATATTAGTTATCAACAAAAAAAGAAAGAAAAAATGAGTTTTCCACAGGATAAAGCAAAAAAAAAGAAGCTTTATGCTTCTATATTATTATCTAACAATTCATTTTCATCTTTATTAATAATAGCAATTGAACTTACTTTTTGATCATCTTTTAAATTAATAAGCTTAACACCTTGTGTTACACGACTCATAGTGGAAATACCATCAATATCTAACCTAATAATTATACCAGTATCAGTTATAATCATTAAATCCATATTGTCAATGACAGTCTTAAATGAAACAATAGAACCATTTTTTTCAGTAATATTCAACGTTTTTACACCTTTTCCACCACGATTTGTAACACGATATTCATCAATAGGAGTCTTTTTTCCATAACCTTTTTCAGTAACAACAAGTACATCAACGTTTTCCACAGCTATTTCCATTCCAACAAGATATCCACCATCCAAATTAATACCACGAACTCCAGAAGCACTTCTTCCCATTACTCTAATATTATCTTCTTCAAATCTAACCATACGACCATTAGAAGAACACATTAAAATTTCATCATGACCAGTAGTCTTCCTAACAGAAATTAATTCATCATCATCACGTAAAGTAATAGCTTTTTTACCATTATTTCTTATACTATCAAATTCAGATATATCAGTTCTTTTAATAAAACCATTTTTAGTAGCAAAAACTAAATATTTATAATCATCATCATTTGATATAGGAAGCAAAGAAGTAATATATTCATTCTTATCCAAACTTAATAAATTAATAATAGGTAATCCTTTAGACTGACGACCATATTCAGGAATTTCATAACCTTTCATACGATATACTTTTCCACTACTAGTGAAAAACAAAATATAATCATGTGTTGTAACATTAATTAAGTTTTCCACAAAATCTTCTTCATTAGTACTCATACCTTTAATACCAACACCACCACGATGTTGTGTCCTATACATGTTAACAGGTACACGTTTAATATAACCCTTATTAGTTAAAGTTACAACTACGTTTTCCACAGGTATTAAAGATTCATCTTCTATATAATCAACAGCGGTCATATCAATAGTAGTACGACGATCATCAGCATACTTATCTTTAATTTCTAACATTTCTTTCTTAATAATTTCCATTATCCTAGCTTCACTAGCCAATATTTCATTAAGCTCGTTAATTAACTTAGTAAGTTCTGCAATCTCATCGAGAATTTTTTCCTTTTCAAGTCCTGTTAGACGTCTTAACTTCATTTCCAAAATTGCTTGTGTTTGAGCATCAGATAAGCCAAAGTTAACTTTAAGTTTATTAGCAGCCTCTTCATCAGTCTCAGCCGATCTAATAATTTTAATAACCTCATCTATATGATCAAGTGCAATCTTCAATCCTTCTAAAATATGCAATCTAGCTTGATATTTTTTAAGTTCAAATTGACATCTACGATAAATAACATTCTTTTGATGTTCCAAATACTTTTCCAAAATCAATTTAAGTCCCATAATTCTAGGTTTTCCCGCATCTAACATCAAAAAATTAATACCATAAGATACTTGTAATTGCGTATGCTTATATAAATTATTTAAAACAACATTAGCATTAGCTTCTTTTTTAACATCAATAACAATTCTAATACCTGCTAAAGCAGTTTCATCAGTTAAATTACTAATACCATCAATAACCTTATCCCTAACAAGTTCAGCAATTCGCGTAATTAAACTCTTTTTATTAACTTGATAAGGTAGTTCAGTTATAATAATTCTATCTTTACCATGATGGTCCTCAATTTCAACTTTAGCTCTTAAAGTAATAGTACCTCTACCCGTTTCATAAGCTTTCCTAATACCACTATTACCTAAAATAATACCACCAGTAGGAAAATCAGGTCCTTTAATATACTCCATTAACTCATTAAGCTCAATATCAGGATTATCAATATAAGCAACACATGCATCAATTGCTTCACCCAAATTATGTGGAGGTATATTAGTAGCCATACCAACGGCAATTCCCATATTACCATTAACTAAAATATTAGGAAATCTACTTGGTAAAACAGTAGGCTCTTTTCTCTGCCCATCATAGTTAGGAGCAAAATCAACAGTATCCTTATTCAAATCACGCAATAATTCCATTGAAATTTTACCCAATCTAGCTTCTGTATAACGTGATGCTGCTGCACCATCACCATCAATAGAACCAAAGTTACCATGCCCATCAACTAATACATGACGATAAGTAAAATCTTGTGCCATTCTAACCATTGTATCATAAATAGCACTATCTCCATGAGGATGATAATGACCCATAACAGCACCTACTGCATTAGCACTCTTCTGATATTTCTTATCAGGTGTCATACCTTCCTCATAAAGTGTATATAAAACTCTTCTATGAACAGGTTTTAAGCCATCTCTTACATCAGGTATAGCTCTAGCAACAATAACGCTCATCGAATAATCTAAAAAAGATGTTCGCATTTCATTTACAATATTAACATCAACTTTTTTATCTCTCTCATTCTCATTCATAACTTTAACCTCCTAAACATCTAGATTCATAACTTGAAGTGCATTTTCTTCAATAAATTTACGTCTTGGCTCTACATCCTCACCCATTAAAATTTGGAAAATTTCATCAGCTTGTACAGCATCTTCTAAATCAATTCTCTTAAGAATACGACTTTCAATACTCATAGTTGTATCCCTCAATTCAACAGGATCCATTTCTCCTAAACCTTTCATTCTACCAATTTCAGGTTTTGCATTTTCTGGTAAAGTTTTCAAATATTCATTAAGTTCATCATCATCAAGCACATATTTAATTGTTTTACCATGTTTAATTGAATATAAAGGTGGTTGCGCAGCATATACATGTCCTTGCTCAATAAGTGGCCTGAAATAGCGGTAAAATAGTGTTAAAAGCAATGTTCTAATATGTGCACCATCAACATCAGCATCAGTCATAATAATAATTTTATGATATCTAAGTTTACTAATATCAAACTCTTCACCAATTCCTGTACCAAAAGCAGTAATAATCGTTCTAATCTCTTCGTTACCTAAAATACGATCCAAACGAGCTTTTTCAACATTTAAAATCTTGCCACGAATTGGTAAAATTGCTTGAGTAGCAGGATCTCTACACGTTTTAGCACTACCAGCAGCACTATCAAAATAGACAATAAAAATTTCAGATATAGTAGCATCCTTTGAAGAACAATCAGTAAGTTTTCCCCACTGATTAGTAAGTTCTAATCCACCCTTACGTCTAGTCAACTCTCTTGCCTTTTTTGCAGCTACCCTTGCTCTTGAAGCCGTAATAGATTTTTCCACAATTATCTTCGCTTGATCTGGATGCTCTAATAAAAATCTTTCAAATTCAGAACCAAATATATTCGCAGCAATCTTTCTTACTTCACTATTACCTAACTTCGTCTTTGTTTGTCCTTCAAACTGAGGATCAGGAACTTTTGCTGATATAACCATTGTGAGACCCTCACGTACATCATCACCAGTCAATGCATCAGCATTATCCTTAAGTAATTTATTAGCCTTTCCATAACTATTAATAATTCTTGTTAAACTATTCTTAACACCATCTTCATGAGTACCACCCTCAGGAGTAGTAATATTATTAACAAAAGAATGAATAGAACTATTATAACCATCATTATATTGAAGAGCAACTTCCAAAGTAACATCATCTTCGACACCCTCAATATAAATAATATCATCATGAATAGGATTAACATTTTTATTAAGCATTTTTACAAATTCTTTAATACCACCATCATAAACAAAAATATCTTTCCTATCTTCAACTCTATCATCACGCAAAATAATTCTAAGACCTTTATTCAAAAAAGCCAATTCTCTAGCTCTAATTTTTAAAACATCATAATCAAAAGTAGTAGTTTCCTTAAAAATAGCACTATCAGGCATAAAAGAAACTGTTGTCCCAGTTCTATTCGGACTACATTCACCAATAACAGTAAGGGGCTGATCAGTATGTCCACCATTAGAAAACTTAGCATTGTATATTTTACCATCTTTATAAACAGTTACATCTACCCATTTACTAAGTGCGTTGACAACACTAGCACCAACTCCATGTAGTCCACCAGATACTTTATATCCACCACCACCAAATTTACCACCAGCATGAAGTACTGTATAAACAGTTTCAACTGTAGATATACCAGTTTTAGGGTGAATACCAACAGGAATACCTCTTCCATCGTCTTTAACAGTTACAGAACCATCTTTATTAACAATAATTTCAATATCATCACAATAACCAGCTAAAGCCTCATCGATTGAATTATCTACAATTTCCCATACTAAATGATGTAAACCTCTAGCACTAGTTGTACCAATATACATACCAGGTCTTTTTCTAACAGCCTCTAATCCTTCTAATACCTGAATATCTGAAGAATCATAATGTTCGATAGGTTTATTTGTCATAAAATCACTTATCCTTCCTAATTATTATCAACTTGTGAAATGACTTTTCCACCACTAATAACAAATACATTGGCATTTTCCACAAGTTTAGTATCAATTAAATTAATATCCGTAGTTGTAATAATTGTCTGAACATCATTAAAAATATAATCTATTAACCTATTTTTCTTAGTAACATCAAGTTCACTAAAAATATCATCCAAAAGTAATATAGGCTTATCTCCACTATACTTTGTAAAAATACCAATTTCTGCTAATTTTAAAGCCAATATTGCCATTCGAAGTTGCCCTTGTGAACCATATAAAGAAATATTTTTTCCTCCCAAATAAAAATAAAAATCATCACGATGCGGTCCTGTAAATGTCATACCATAATTTTTATCCTTATCAAATGATTTCTTAAGCTTATCATATAAATTACTAATCATAACTTTCTTATCATCATCATAATCAATATTAGAATGATACTTAATAACTAAATCACTAAAACCAGCAATTTTTTCATAAATATTACCTATTTCTTCATTAACTTGATCAATAAATTTCTTTCTATAACCATAAATATCAACAGCTAATTGTACAAATTTACTATCAATAACATCTAAATAACTAATATCATTATTACTACTAAGATTCATAACCCTAATAAATTCATTTCTCTGTTTCAGTAAACTATTAAAATCATTTACTAATTTAACATACCTATTCGATAACTGACTAAGTTCAACGTTTAAAAATCTTCTCCTAATTCCAGGACCTTCCTTTATCATTCTAATATTATCAGGACTAAAAAGAATAACCCTAAAATTAGATACATAATCACTAAGTTTTTTAATTTCTTTATTATTAATTTTAATTTTTTTTCCATTATCATTAATAACAATTTCCAAATTTTTTAAACTATCTTCCTTATCAATTACCGCTTTAATGAGAGAAAACTTATATCCTATCTTAATCAAATTTTTATCATTTACTCCAAGATAGGATTTAGTTACCGCTAAAACATAAATAGCTTCCAAAATATTAGTTTTACCTTGAGCATTATCTCCTATTATAATATTTAATCTATCACTAAAACTAATATCAAGATCATCATAATTTCGATAATTTTTTAACATTAATTTCTTAATAACCATTTAAACCACATTTTTTACTCAAAATATCACCTTTTTTCTAAAGTAAGTATCCCTCTCTATACATACTAATTATACCATAAAAAGCCCTAAAAAAAAAGCAAAAATACATAATTTATATGTATTTTTTGCTTTCATTTAAAGCTTTTTCTAACTTAATACAACGAGTAACTTGATTATCAATAATATAATAAGAAGAATTAATCTCATACATATTCTTTTCTCCAAAAACAAGGACCGTTTTATCATCTCTTTTTATAAAACGTTGCAAATTATTAGATGATACCCATACACAATTATCATCTCTAGGTGACTTAGTAGGAAAAAAAATAACTTTCTTTGTTTCCTCAATAATAATTGGAGCTTTAACTGTCACATTTATCAAATATTTAGTCCCCATACATCTGCCTTGATAACTATTACCAAAAAACTTACAGCTATCATCAATAATCTGTTTAGGTTTCCTTTTAACAAAAACAATCCGATCCAATTCAATAACCTTAGAATAATCAGAACGATAAGGAATAATCATCAAAGTAGAAGCATTAATCTCATACTCCTTCAACATCTCTCATCCCCCCTTTCGCCTACATATTAAATCACAAAAAAAAGTCGAATTTTGTAAAATTTTGTCGAAAAAATCAAAAAAATGCCAAAAAAAAGACATTTTCTTAAAAAAATGTCTCAACTATATATCAATTTTTCAATTTTAATATGTTTTTATTGGCAAAACTAATTGTACTAAAGAAATATCTTCGTCAGATTTTACAACAATAGGATTACTATCATTATTCATATAAATTTTAATTTTATCCGTATTAAAACTCTTAATAGCATCTAACATAAACTTTGAACTAAATGATATTTTAATCTCACTATCACTATTAACAACCATTTTCTCTTCTACTTTACCTATTTCAGGAGAATTAGAAGAAATAGTTAAATCATTTTTATTTAAAATTAAACTAATAGTATTTTTATCCCTATCGGAAGTAAGTAAAGAAGCCCTATCAATCATATCATAAAATTCAGTTGCAGAACATTCAAATTCAATTTCAAACACATTAGGAATAATTGAAGATGTTGCTGGATAAGTTCCACTTAACAATCTAGATAAAAATAATATATTCTTATACTTAAATAAAATCTTATTATTAAATAAATGAAGTTCAACATTATTATCATCATCATCAAAAATCTTCGATAATTCAAGTAAATTTTTACCAGGAATAACAATATTAACCTCATTATCAAAAGTTTTATCAATAATAATTGACTTTTTCGCCAATCTATAAGAATCAGTTGCCATTACCTCCAATTGATTACCATCAATTTTAAAATTTATTCCTGTAAGTAAAGGTCTAGACTCGTTCTGTGAAGTAGCAAAAAAAGTTTGATTAATAATAGTCTTAAAAATATTAGTTTGAAGTATAATAGGCTCCTTAGTTTCTTCTAATTCCAAATTAGGAAATTCATTAGGATTAACTCCATTCAAATTAAACTCCGTATTATTTGTACTAATAATCATCTTATATCCATCTAGTACTTCAATTGAAATATCCGTATCAGGTAATTTTCTGACAATATCCACAATATATTTGCCACCAATAACAATACTACCTAACTCTTTAATTTCTTCAATATCATCTTTAGGTACAAAACATTGAATAGATATATCAGTATCACTAGCAGATAAATATAACCCCTCTTCTTTTAATTCAAACTTAATCCCCGTTAAGATAGGAATCAAATTTCTTGATGATATAGCTTTACTAGCATGATTTAAATTACTTAGTAAAACATCTCTTTTAATAACAAATTTCATTTTTCATTCCTTCTTTCTATTATTATTTATTATATATTATATATATTTATTATTATACAGTGGAAACTGTGGAAAACTAACATAAACCCTTTATTTATAAAGTGTTTTTTATCCACAATACCTGTTGATAACTTGTGTAAAACTTTTTATTTATCCACAACTAAGTTGATAACTGTTTTTTTAGATCTCTAATAACAACCTTTAATTGATCATTTTTCTCCAGGTCTTTTTTTATTTTTTCATAAGCATTAATAATGGTTGAATGATCTCTTCCACCAAAATAAGTCCCAATCTTCGGATAAGATTCGTTGGTTA
Organism: uncultured Bacilli bacterium; assembly: GCA_944363595.1. GTDB lineage: Bacteria > Bacillota_I > Bacilli_A > RF39 > UBA660 > CALVUN01. The sequence continues at coordinate 7,215 of CALVUN010000004.1, read as the reverse complement.
ATTCGCGGCATAAATAAATAGCAACCTGTCTTGGGTAATTAATATTTTGACTTCTTTTCTTGCCTTTAATATCTTCAATAGTTACCTTAAAATAGTCACATACAACTCTTTGAATCCTATGAACATCATTTTTATAAACACTTCTATCAGTTAATTGATCTTTCAAAGCATCAACTGCAGTATCTAAATCAATATTACCTCGATTCATCATTAAAGCATAAGCAAAAACTCTTGTAATTGCTCCCTCCAATTGTCGAACATCCGAAGCAAAATTATTAGCAATATATTCAATAACTTCTTTAGGTACCATTGATGAAGTTTCCTGATGAGCAATTTTTTTCTCAATAATATTCATTCTAAGCTCAAAATCAGGTGGTGTAATATTCGCGGTAAGTCCCCAGTTAAATCTAGTTAATAATCTATTTTCTAACATTTTTAAATCATCAACAGACCTATCAGAGGCAATAACAATCTGCTTCTTTGAATTATAGAGTTCATTAAAAGTATGAAAGAACTCCTCTTGTCCTTTAGTAGCACTACCCAAAAACTGAATATCATCGATCATTAAAACATCAATATTTCTATACTTATTTTTAAAGCTATCAATTCTATCAAAATTATTATTATCGTTATTCCTAACTGCATTAATAAAATCATTAACAAACTTATCACTAGATATATATAAAACCTTTTTATTAGAATTTTCAATAATATAATTACCTATTGAATGCATTAAATGAGTTTTACCTAATCCACTTTTACCATATAAAAATAAAGGATTATAAGCCTTACCAGGTTTCTCAGCAACAGCTCTAGCAGCCACAAAAGCAAATCTATTACTATCCCCTACAATAAAATTATCAAAAGTATAATTACTATTCAAATTAGCATCTTCGCTACTCTGATAAGGAACCCCAGCATCTTTTTCTAATTCCTTAATTAAATCAGCTTTTCCATTATCATTGCCATTTTGCTTACTAGCATATTCATCTTCCGTCATAAAAATAAAGTTAAAGTTAGTACCTGTAATAGAATTAAAGACATCTTCCATAATTTCTAAATAATTTTCAACTAAATGCTTCTTATGAAGAATCATTGGTACAACTACAATAGCATTATTATCCTCTAAACTAACAAGTCTAGTATCTTTAAACCAAGTGTCATAAGATAAAGAAGAAAGTTGCTCTTTAATTTTTTCCAAAAAGCTATTCCATATAATATTGATGTCCATAAAGCTACCTCCTAACCGCATAATTTCATTTTAGCATAAAAAAAAGATTTGTCTACACTTTTTTCCACAATTTTTCGACATTTTTCAACATTTTTTCCACAATACCTGTGGAAAACTCATTTTTCGACAATTTTCTACAAAAATAAACAAACAGGCTTATCCACAACTTATCCACAAGCTAAACACTTATATTTAAAGGCTTTATTTAGCTTTTCTACAGTTATCAACTTTGAACAGTTTTTTTTCCACTGTTGATATTTTTTACCTTAAAAGTGGAAACTGTGGAAAACTCATTTTTTAATAAAAAAAAATTGATAAGCTTAAAAAAACTTATCTTGTGGAAAACTAAAAAAAACTAAAGAATGACCAAGTCAAATCTTTAGTTTCAATTTTTCCATTCAATAATCCATTTATCAAAAATACTAGCATTACTACTCATAGGTTCAGGATTAGGTTTTTCCATTTTAACAATTAAAGGTATTTTCATCATATTTCCAAAAGCAACACAGGTACCAGACTGTAGTGATTTTTGCTTTTCAATAACATCATTACTAATATTAGGAACCATCTTCCTAATATATTCCATATCAGTAGGATGATTAATTTTAAAAATTAAGAAATTACTACATTGCGAAATAACCGTTTCCGATAACTCTGTCGGTCTTTGAGTTATCAAGTCTAAAACTAAACCAAATTTACGTCCTTCCTTAGCAATTCTTTCAAAGATGTTATATCCAAGTATACTATTATCTGTATCCTTTTGAACATAACGATGAGCTTCTTCTAACATAATATGAATAGGCATAGATCCCCGATTAGGTAAACCTTTAGTAAATCTAAATAATATTCTTGAGAAGATCTTTACTAAAGTTTTTGCAAAACGATCATCGACTCCCTCTAAAACAAAATTAATAATTTGAGCCCTTTTATTAGTACCAACCATAATTAAACTATTAATAAACTGATTAATATTAATAAAACTATCATATTTAAAGAACTGACCTAAAGAACTATTATTAATAGAATGTAATTTAACTTTTAAAGCCATACCCTCACCGTATGATTTTTCATTAAGTAATAATCCCTCAGAAATAAGCGTAAAACTAAGTGCAATTTCCAAATCATCCAAAGTAAAGTATACAGGTTCATACTCTTCATTCCATTTTGTATTATTATCTACGAATTGTTGAATATATCCTGTAACCAAAATTCTTTCAACAAATTCACCCTTACTATCCAAATCAAAACATTTTCTAAGTTGTCTTTCATACCCAACACCAGGAATCATAACATCGAGATTAAGCTCAGGGGTATGACAATCATTTAGAATTGTAAAAATCTGATCTCTAATTCTCGCAGAAGTTTGATTAGAATACATAACCGAAATAATAGCTTTAGCTATCAAATGATTTTTATATTTATTAGATTCAGCATCATCTTTAGCAAAAGCAGTAACAAAACTTAACATTCTTTCAATAACACTTAACTGTGTATAAGAAGTAACATCAAGTAAATTTGCAAAATCATCAGGACTAAGTAACCAAAGAGGAATTCTAATTAGTTCAGCATCTTTATAATCAAAACTAGTTGTATACATCTTATAATTAAAATTAATATTATAACTATTAATACTTCTAAAAGCATTATCATATTCATTAGTATTATTAAAAATAAAAATATTACTATTAAAAGGAATACGTCCTTTCATTAAAAATAAATTTTGTACTAATCTAGCAACACCATAAGTTTTACCAGAACCAGTATTACCTAAAATTGCAGAGTGATTACTCCACATTGCATCAATATCTATCTTAATAGGATAATCATTGTAAAGAGGAGCTAAACCCAATATCATACTTCTATCATTATTATCTCCTACTAATTCTCCTAATTCATCTTGATTAATCATTCTTACCTTAGCATTAAAACTAGGTTTTCTTATAATACCCGATAAAAAACGACCATTCACAAATTCTCCTAAAAAAGTAATACTAATATCATGACCATTAACTTCTTCAACTTCACCGAGTATCTTCTTATTTTCTTCTTCAAAAATAACATTATAATTAAGTAAATCTTCACTACCTGTTCCTTCAAAATTAACAATTGCATAATTCTTACTAATAGCTTTAATTTCTTTAAACATAATTTTCCCCTCTATTCTTTATTTATATCCATTATAACAAAAATTCACATAAAATCCAATAAAAAAATAAAAAAAAGCAAAAATCCTTGACATTACCCCCATTAAAAGCTATAATAAAATAGCATTTTACTTTGGAGGTGTTATAAATATGAAAAGAACTTATCAACCAAATAATCGTAAAAAAGCTAAGAAACATGGTTTCTTCAGCCGTATTGAAGGTAAAGTTATTAATAGAAGAAGAGCGAAAAAAAGAAAAAAATTATGTGCATAAACCACAGATATGTGGTTTTTTGTTTATTTTAAAAAGGAGCTAAAAATGAAAAAAAAAGACATTATCAAAAAAAATAAAGAATTTTCTGAAATTCTTAATCTTAACAATACCATCAAAAATAAATATTACTCAATATTTTATCGTCCTAATTCTTCCCAAACTAGGTATGGTATTACAGTTCCAACGAAAACAGGTAAAGCTGTTGTTCGAAACAAAATAAAAAGAAGAGTAAAAAATATAATTGATAATAATCAAAAATATATACAAAAAGACAAAGACTATGTTATAATAATAAGGAAAGGTTTAAAAGATTTATCCTACCAAGATATGGAAAAAGAATTTTTAAATCTAATGAAAAAGATAGGAGCTAAACAATGAAAAAGAAAATATTAATATTATCATTATGTTTATTTATGTTATCAGGATGTACGCAAGTTTTAAAAGATAGTGATAATAAAACTGTAACTAACGATAAAACAGGTCAATCAATCACCGAAAATATTATTTGTCGTCCAACTGATGAAGATGTTATAAAAATATATGAAGAAAATGATGTTGATTTAGATAAATTACCTGAATGTACTAAATTTAATCCTAATCCTACTCAAAATTATGAAGGAATATGGACTAGTGTTTTTGTTAAACCACTAGCATGGGTTATTATTAATGTTGGACATTTAGTAAATAATTATGGTCTAGCAATTATCTTGACATGTTTAATTATTCGTCTTATTTTAATGCCTATTACTAAAAAGACCGCGATGCAATCTGAATTAATGAAAAAAGCCCAACCTGAACTACAAAAATTAGAAGTGAAATATCGTGGTAAAGAATCACAAGAAGATCAAACTAGAAAAGCTCAAGAAATGTTAGCTATATATCAAAAATATAAAATTAACCCTATTTCAGGATGTTTATTATCATTTATCCAATTACCATTACTATTTGCTTTCTTAGAAGCTATCAATAGAACCCCATCCATCTTTGAAAATAACTTCTTAGTTTTCCAAATGGGAACAACCCCAATCATAGGCATTTCTCAAGGTAATTATTGGTATATTTTATTACTTGCCTTAATTCTTTTAACTTCTTATTTCTCTTTCCGTAAGACTCTTCAAGATCAAAGTGCTCAAGCCAAGCAAATGAAATTTACCATCTACTTTATGTTAGGAATCATTTTCATTGCTTCATTCACATTGCCTACAGCTTTAGGACTATACTGGATAACATCAAGTCTATTCACTATCGCTCAAAACATATGGGTAGAAAGAAGGAAGGATAAATAATGAAAAAGTATTATTATGAAGCTAAAACCAAAGAAGAAGCAATTGAAAAAGCTCTTACTGAACTAAATACCAACCGCGATAACATTACTGTCAAAGTTGTTGAAGAAAAAAATGGTTTGTTAAAAAAGTTAGTTAAAATAGAAGTAATAACGTATAACGATATTATTGATAATTTAAAAGATACATTAAACGATATCTTGACTCTTATGAATATCAATGCCAACTTAGAAGTTAGAAAAAGAGAAAATAATATCACTGTAACTATCTTTTCTGATAACAACTCTATATTAATAGGAAAAGGCGGTCGCAATTTAAGTTCTCTTCAAACTATTATTAGACAAATTATTAATAATCAAACTAATGAACACATATCTATCATCCTAGATGTTGAAAACTATAAAGAAAAGAAAAATAAAAATCTAGAAGTTCTTGCTAAAAGAGTTGCTCGAGAAGTAGCTAAAACTAAAGTTGAAGCTAAATTAGATCCAATGAATTCCTTTGAACGAAGAATCATTCATAGTACTCTTAGTAACGATAAATTTGTCTATACAGAAAGTGCTGGCGAAGAACCAAATCGTTGTGTTGTTATTAAACCAAAAGAAAGTGAATAGAACTTTCTTTTTTCTATGTACTTTAAAATTATTCAAAAATATGATAAAATAATTACCCAAGGAAGTGATACTATGGATAATACTATCGCCGCTATTTCAACGGCTCTAGGTGTCGGTGCTATCTCTATTGTTAGAGTAAGTGGTAAAGATGCTATTAATATCGTAAATAAAATATTTAAAGGTAAAGATTTAACTAATGTTCCTACCCATACCATTCACTATGGTCATATCGTGGAAGAAGATAATACTATTGATGAAGTATTAGTGAGTGTAATGCGTGCTCCTAAGACTTTCACTGCTGAAGATGTTGTCGAAATCAATTGTCATGGTGGTATTGCTACTACTAATAAAGTTTTAGAGTTAGTTTTAACAAATGGTGCTACTCTAGCGGAACCCGGTGAATTTAGTAAAAGAGCCTTTTTAAACGGTCGTATCGATTTAGTGGAAGCTGATGGTATTATTAATCTTATCAATGCCAAAACAGATAAAGCTAGAACTATGTCTATTAACCAATTAAGTGGTTCCGTTTCTAATCAAATCAACTATCTTCGTAACCATTTAGTGGATATTATTTCTAATATTGAAGTTAACATTGATTATCCAGAGTACGAAGATATTGAAGTAGTTACCAATGAAAAAATCTTGCCTGATTTAAAAATTCTAAATCAAGAACTAAAACATCTTATAACCAAATCTGAAGACGGTAAACTTATTAATGAAGGTATCAATATAGGTATCATCGGGCGTCCTAATGTTGGTAAAAGTAGTTTATTAAATGCTCTTCTTGAAGAAGATAAAGCTATTGTTACCGATATTGAAGGCACTACTAGAGATATCGTCGAAGGAACAATTACCTTAAATGGTATCATTTTAAATTTTATTGATACAGCGGGTATTAGAGATACCAACAATATTGTGGAAAAAATTGGTGTTGAAAAAAGTAAGAGTGTCATAAGTAAATCAGATCTTATTATTTATATGTTAAATAATAATGAGCCATTAACGAAAGAAGATGAAGAACTACTTAGTCAACTTCATCCCCAAAAACATATTATCGTTATCAACAAAATTGATTTACCAACCAAATTAGATTATCCCGCTGAAGCTATCAAAATTAGTATTAAAAATAATGTGGGAATTCAAAAAATCAAAGATAAAATTATTGAATTATTTAATTTAGAACAATTAGAACAAGAAGATTTAAGTTATTTAAGTAATGCTCGTAGTATTGCTTTACTAAAACAAGCTCAAAAATATCTAGATGAAGCTCTTAGTAATATTACAAATGGCGATCCCATAGATATTGTCGAAATAAACATCAAAGAATGTTGGTCAAAATTAGGAGAAATCATCGGTCAAACATATACTGATGAATTAATAGATGAAATGTTCTCACGTTTCTGTCTTGGAAAGTAGGTGTAAAAATGGAATATGAAATAATTGTTGTCGGTGGTGGTCATGCTGGCTGTGAAGCCGCTCTTGCTGGTGCCCGTCTTGGTCATAAGACCCTTCTTATCACAGGAAGTAAAAACAACATTGCCACCATGCCCTGTAACCCATCGATCGGTGGTTCTGCTAAAGGTATCATCGTTAGAGAAATAGATGCCTTAGGTGGCGAAATGGGTATTAATGCTGATAAAACATTAATCCAAATGAAAATGTTAAATTCA
>CALVUN010000003.1 GCA_944363595.1 uncultured Bacilli bacterium | reverse complement strand
CCGGAATTGAAACCATATTTTTTTTCTTGGCCAATTCATGTTCTAACTTTCGAACATCTCCTGACAAATCTGGAATAGTCACATCACTTTTCTTGTGTTGTTGTTCTTCATAACTTTTGAGAATATTCCCTTGCTCTTCTTTAATTTCTTCAATTGGTCGAAAAGAAGTTGTTGGAATATCAGTCATTTTAGGCTGTTCTTCTAAAGTTTCAATCGTATTTTTGTTTTGCTCCATCTTCGCCACCTATTTTCTAACAAAATTATAACATATTTTTGCACTTTTTTGTTGACATTTCCCTTAAATTTACTATATAATCAGTATGTACTGCTCAATTAGCTCAGTCGGTAGAGCAAACGGCTGTTAACCGTTGGGTCGTAGGTTCGAGTCCTACATTGAGCGCCATATAGTTTAAAACATTGAAAAATGTTTTAATAAATCAAGTTTTCTTTTAAAATTATATAGTAGGTTATTAAAAGAAAAGCTTTTTGAATTAAGAGTACTCAGTACTCTTTTTTCTTGTGATAAATCTTGATGTACATATACTTTAGACGTTACTTGAATATTACTATGACCTAATAACTTAGAAACGTTGTTGATAGGTATTCCATTACTAATTAAGAATGTAGCATAAGAATGTCTAAATTGATGTTGTGTAATAGGTCTAATATTCATACGTTCACAAGCAATTCTTTTGTATCTATCACAAGTAGACGAACTAAGAGGCTTGTCACCACCAAATATAAAATAATCATTCTTACTACCATACATCTTATACAAAACTTTCAAATACTTTAAAACTCTTTTCGAAAGTAATATATCTCTATTAGAATATACATTCTTACAAGATATCAATTCACGTTTACCACGTCGTTCTATAGATTTATTAATAGAAATATACTTTCCATGTATATCACTAAATTTTAATGCCATAGCTTCACTAGGACGCGTACCAGTAAAAAACATAAAAGTATAATAAGCTTCATAAACATAATTATCAAAACCTTTAATAAAAGTATTAAACTCACTTAAAGTATAATAATCAGATTTATGTACTTCATGATGTCGTTTAAAACTTCCAACATCACGCACATAATTACGTTCTAAATTAAGATATAAATAACAATAATCAAAGAATTCACAAAAAACATAATATATCTTTGCATTGTATTTATTACTATAATTAAAATTAGCAATAATGTCTTTCCACTTCAAAATGTCCTTTTCGCTGAGTGAATAAATATCTCTACCTTTAAAGTAAGGTAAAACTTTTGTTTTAAAATCATATAGTAGGTTGTTAAAACTTTGTTTTTTATGCCGTTTCTTAGCATATTCTTTAAATTCTTCGTAAGCTTCTTCAAAGCTCATTTTTTTATCTCCTCGCTCTCACGAGAACTTATTATACATATTTTTTCTTTCTTGTCAAATTTTTATCTACCTCCTCGTTGGTAATATTATACCAAATCTTCATTCAAATTACTAGTAAAATCAGTATTCAACGATAAATACAAGCTTTTGGAGTTTTCCGTTTTCTTCTCAACCAAATCCTTAACGTTGTACTTATCAATGAAGATAGTCAAAGACTCTTCATCAAATTGTGCATACTCTATCGGAGGCTTTTCTAGGTCTCTAGAACACCAGTATCTTTTTTTGTATGCTTTATCAATCAAATCTTTTGTAATGTACTTACTAACATAGACCGAAACAGCTTCCTGGTTCTGAATTTCACTCACAGTTGTATAACCATACTTGTAATTAGTAAGATTGTAAATCTGTAGGCCATTCTTTTTTATCAATCGACCACTTGGAGTTCTTGCCTGGACTAAATTCCAGTTCGATACATTTTTAAATACACCATGCCAGTGCACTCTACCACTTTTGTGCAACTCTGGTGTAATAACATATGACATTCCTGGATTTTGATGTTGCATGTTATCTATCCACTTTCGCATAGCTTTCACTACTACATCATAATCAAGTGAATCTACTTCGCCAGGATTAAAAGTCAGAGTCACAAAATATTGCCAGGGTTCTTTTAATCCGTTGTGATATATCAAGTCTACAATATTCATTTTTGTTCTATATAAATTTTTTTTACGTTGTCGTTCTCTTTCTTCTTCTGTAATTTCATATAAACTATTTTTCTTTTTTTCTTGTCCATAGCCTTTCAAATTAGAATAACTATGGAAAATGACTTTCTTCTCTTTATTCGCATACGTTTTTATTCGTGTATTATACTCAGCAACAATAGTATGAGTAGTGTCATTTTTATGTTTTAGAACGTCCACGTTTAGCTCCTTTCTATACACCTAATTAGATGTGAAAATTCGTTTAAGTGAACCTTTAGTCAAGTAGAACGGTTCACATAAGGCTATCGTTAAAAAAGAAAATTTTGCTTTTAATTTTACATAATGTTTCATATCCTAATTTCTGAAATAAAGGTTAAATCTTCGATTATATACAATACTCTGTTTCTTCTTGACAACAGGAACCTGGTCACATGATTTCAAAGAAGACGGGAACACGCCTACACTATAAAAGAGGGCAGTAAAAGAGGGTGTGTAGTCTTCTTCCCCAAAGAGGGTATCATGTAACCACCTATTGTAAAGAACAAACTCCTATAAATTATAGAATGAAACAAAATTATTCTTAATTGTGCAAAATTTAAAGAAAAAAAATTATCTTCTTTTTTAACTAATATTAAGAATCGGAATCTTTCTGACAATCCACATAACGAAATCATAGATATGTTCAAAATTAAGAATAATAATCAGCCAAGGTATTAAAGCACCAATCAATTCAATATCAATAAAAAATCCTAGCAAATCTAAATTATCAAATATCAAATTAATAAATCCATTTAAACTATTAAGAACACCACTATCAAAATTAGGAATATCTGGAAGTAAACCAAAAATAATCGTAAGCAACATCTCACACAATTCTAAAACAGCAGTAATTATCATTTAATACGCCTCCTTCTCGTCGTAGTAGTAGTAATTGAACTTCCATCAGACCTTGTCTTAGACTGAGAACCACTAAGCCCAGCATTACCTTGACCAATTCGATTACGAACAGACAACGAAGACGAAGCAGACGAACGGTCAGAATAAGACTGAGAATCAGTCGTAGAAGTAATCTCATAAACTTGAACATCATGACTACCTAAAACAGAATTAATTTTGTTTAAACATAAATTTAAAAACGATAAAATAATCAATCCATTCAAACATGTAAAATATAAGTCATGAAAAGTAGCTATCGTAGAATTATCTAACAAACTTGCTAAATCAAACGAACCGGCTTCAATAATATTTACATCAAAGTTAGGAACTTTAATGTCACCCCAACTAATTACATAAGAACCTGTGTCTTCATACTCAACTAATCGTTGTAAAAGAGTTAAAATCCAAGTAAAAGGATAAGCTAAAAAACCAAACTGTTCACTAAAAAGAGTATTCATTCGGGTAAACCAATCCGATAACTCATTACTACTAATACCAAACCACGTATCAGGGTCAAGCGTCGTATCAATAAATTCTAAAAAACTATTACCAATCTCTTCAATAAAATTTTGATTCTTCTCAGTAGGGTCACTAAAATTAGTAGCCAAACCAGATTGTAAAGATTGATTACCTAGCTCATCTTCTACATAAACCTTTACATCATAATAACCATAACCATCTACATCAAAGTCATGAGTACAAGTAGTACTTTGAATCCATTCTCCACCATCTAATTGATAATAATAATACTGAAGTGGTGCAGCGATACCATAACTACCACACAAATCAACGTATAACTTATCATCATATCCACCCATATAAATATTAAAATTAAGCACAGGCTTCACACTATCCGTAATGTCAAAAAGTTCAGTCACTCTCATAGATTGAGAACCGTCATTATAATAAATAATAGTACCTAACTCATATTGACCATTCGACAAATCATTAAAAGTAAAAGTATTAGACTCTTGACACTCACTAATTAATGAACCAGCAGGAGTACGAAGTTCAACACAATATTGAGTCACATCAGAAGCATTATCAGTCGTTAAAACAGCCGTAGCAGTATCTTTATCTACAGAAACACTAACATCATGAATGGAACTATCAGTTCCTTGATAATAAAAAATATCTCGAACAAATATGTCATAAAAATCTTGATAATAATCTTCACCCTCTGGGCTAAACGTTCTATAAATATCACTATTCAAATTTAACTTTAATACACGATACTCCCCAGAATTATCAGAAGTTCTGTCAGTGGGAATAACACAATTAATCATAGCTTGATTAAATCCGTCAACAGTAGTAATCGTACAAGCATTACTACCCTCAAATGAAAACTTGCCATTACGATTAGTAATACGACTACCAAGCTCAGCAGTAAGCATTCCAGGTCTTAAAATACCAACTTCGTCACAGACTTCTTGGCTGATATCGTAATTACATGCACTATAAACTCTAAAACTAATAATTGTATAATCCTCTTCAATATCATTAGACATAGGAAGTCGAACAGGAATATATAACTCTTCTGGAGCGTTATAATACTCAATATCAGAATTTGTTTTGACTAACATACGATAATACATACCATTATAATTGCTATTACCAGTCCAGGTATTAGAAAATCCCCAATAACCATAATACGGAGGCATTTTCTCACTAAAAGGAGGTATTTCTCCATCTAAAAAATCTAATTGTTGATAAGAGCCATTATAATAAATAAAAGGTTCTGACTCGTTTAAATAATAACTAGAAACACGAAACTGTAATTGACTTTCTAAAGTCGCAGCATTAGAAAACAAAGGAGCTAATAAAAATAAAAAAACTAATACGCCAAAAAACAATAACAGCTTAATAAAAGAACTAATATATTTCATAACTACCTCCTCCTAAATACTAAAGAAAAAAATATCAAACATAACAGACTAGCTAAAACTAAAAAGTAAGGAACTAACGTATCAACATTTAAAGAAACATCAGAACTAGAACTAGTACTATCAAAATAATTCGTTTTATAATATCTATACGTATTAAAATTATCTAAATTATTATTAACAGAAAAGCCAACACTAGTAGTCGTATAATTGTTAGTTTCAGCTTGAACAACGTAATTATGAACAACATTAATTACGTATCTTTTTTCGCAATGTGAAATCGTAATTTTTTGACTATAATCTTTTACTACATCGACAGTTGCAGACTCATTAAACAAACAAATATCATATTGACTTTGTAAAGAATAATTTTGACCGGACTGTAACTGAGACATATCTAAATAATTATTAGAACTATTAGTAGTAAACAAATAATAATCATAATCACTTTGCAAAACGGCCCAATATTTGTCAAGCCAGGTTTTTTCAGCTAATTCCAAATCTGTCATAATGTCACTCTCTTCTTTCCACCTACAAAATCCAAAAATAAAGACAGTAAACGACTTGCAATTTCAAATATAATAAAAATAGGAGCACTATAAGTCATAATCACAGCTAATGTATCAATAATTACTTGATAATCAATTGTTTGTAGTATCATATATATCATTCCTTTCTCTTTCAATTTTTATATTCTTGTTTTCGATAACTTTATAAGTATCATATCTTTTAAAACTTTCTGGACTTTTAAAGTAACGATAAACCTTTTTTACTGTACCTTTTAGATTAGTTCCAGTACTTTCTTGACTATCTATAGAATTTCTATCAATTAAACTATTCTTTTGCATAAATCCTAACCATTTCTTTTCACAATAAATTACAGTATCGAATTGCTCCCGCAGTTGCTTGGACATTCGTCCAAACACCTGGCTGGTAGCAACAATATGAATGCGTTGTTTACGTTGTTGGGAAATCTGTGTCATAACGTCTATGTCAATATTTTTTGAACCTAAACTATTAAAATACAATTGTATTTCGTCAATTAAAAATATTACACCGTTATAACCATTTTTATATCTAGTTAAATCCTTAGCCTCTTGAAATAAAAACACACGTTCATTATCAAACGGATAATCAGTTAATTCTAAATTCGTAACAATCTTACACTTAGGATAAA
>CALVUN010000002.1 GCA_944363595.1 uncultured Bacilli bacterium | reverse complement strand
AATGAAATTATTGATGCATCAAATGGAACTGGTGCTTCTGTTAAAAAACGTGAAGATACACACAAGATGGCTGAAGCCAACAAAGCATTCGCACATTATCGTTGGTAAAATATAAAATAAGAAAGGAAAATAAATATGGCTCGTAAAGTTTCGTTAGAAAAAACACGTAATTTTGGAATCATGGCCCATATTGATGCTGGTAAAACAACATGCACAGAACGTATTTTATACCATACCGGTAAAATCCATAAAATTGGTGAAACTCACGATGGAGCTAGCCAAATGGACTGGATGGAACAAGAACAAGAGCGTGGTATTACAATAACAAGTGCCGCTACTACAGCATTTTGGAAAGGCTATCGATTCAATATAATTGATACTCAAGGTCACGTTGACTTTACAATTGAAGTTCAAAGAAGCCTTAGAGTATTAGATGGTGCTGTATTATTACTTGATGCTCAAGCTGGTGTTGAACCACAAAGTGAAACAGTATGGCGTCAAGCAAATGAATACAAAGTACCAAGAATCATTTTTGCTAATAAAATGGATAAAATGGGTGCCGATTTCTATATGACTTTAAAAAGTATAGAAGATCGTTTAGGAGCAAACAGTGCTCCAATTGAATTACCAATCGGTGCCGAAGATAATTTTGATGGTGTTATCGACTTAATCACAAGAAAAGCATATCACTATGATGGAAAACAAGAAGAAGACTACAAAGAAATACCTATTCCTGATGATATGAAAGACCAAGTTGAAGAATACCGCAATATATTAATTGAAAAAGCTGCTGACTTTGATGAAGAATTAATGATGAATTATCTAGAAGGTGGCGAAGTAACTGAAGAAATGATCAAGAAAGCAATCAGAACAGGAGTGCTAAAAGCTGAATTCTTCCCAGTAATGTGCGGAACAGCTTTAGGAAATAAAGGAGTAAAACTATTACTAGATGCCGTTATTGACTATTTGCCAGCACCAACTGATATAGCTTCAATAGAATGTACTGATGAAAATGGAAACGAAGTATTAAGACATCCATCAGATTCAGAACCATTTACAGCTTTAGCTTTTAAAATCATGACTGATCCATATGTTGGAAAACTAACTTTCTTTAGAGTTTATTCAGGTACATTAAAAAGTGGTTCATATGTATTAAACTCAACAAAAGATGTTAAAGAAAGAATTGGTCGTATTCTTCAAATGCATGCTAATCACCGTGAAGAAATAGATGAAGTATATGCTGGTGATATTGCTGCAGCAGTTGGCTTAAAAAATACCACAACTGCAGATACAGTATGTGATGAAAAGAAACATGTTATTATGAAAGGAATGGATTTCCCAGATCCAGTTATGGAAGTTGCTGTAGAGCCAAAATCAAAAGCTGATCAAGACAAAATGGCAGTTGCTCTACAAAAACTAGCTGAAGAAGATCCAACATTCAGAAGACACACTGATGTTGAAACAGGCCAAACAGTAATTGCCGGTATGGGTGAATTACACTTAGATATTATAGTTGACCGTATGAAACGTGAATTTGGAGTTGAAGCCACAATTGGTGCTCCTCAAGTTGCATATCGTGAAACAATTAAACAAGCTGCTGATTGTGAAGGAAAACATATCAAGCAATCAGGAGGTCGTGGACAATATGGACACGTATGGATTAAATTTGAACCAAATCCAGGTAAAGGATATGAATTTGTTGATCGCATTGTTGGTGGTGTTGTACCACGTGAATATATTCCTGTTATTGATAAAGGATTACAAGAAGCAATGCAAACAGGTATTCTTGCAGGATATCCAATGGTTGATATCAAAGCAACATTATTCGACGGATCATATCATGATGTTGACTCATCAGAAATGGCTTTCAAAATTGCTGCATCATTAGCACTCAAAGAAGCTAAAAACAAATGTCAACCAATCTTATTAGAACCAATCATGAAAGTACAAATCGTTGCACCTGATGAATATACTGGTGCCGTAATGGGAGATATAACTTCAAGACGTGGTCGTCCATTAGGTCAAGAATCACGTGGTAATGCAATTGCCTTTGAAGCTATGGTACCACTTGCAGAAATGTTTGGTTATGCAACAAGTTTACGTTCAAATACACAAGGACGTGGAACCTTCACAATGGAATTAGATCACTACGAAGAAGTACCTAAGAATATTGCTGAAGGAATCATTAAGAAAAATGGTGGAAATTAGTAAAATTAATGCTTAAATAACTAAAAACTATTGCAATATTTCCAAAATTTGATAAAATAGAGTATGTAATTAATTAAGAAAGAGAGGAAAGAAAAAATGGCAAAAGAAAAATTTGATCGTTCAAAACCACATGTTAACATTGGTACAATTGGCCATGTTGACCATGGTAAAACTACATTAACTGCTGCAATTACTAAAGTTTTAGCAGCTAAAGGTGGAGCCGATTTCGTTGATTATGCAAACATCGATAAAGCACCAGAAGAAAGAGAAAGAGGTATCACAATCAATACTTCTCACGTTGAATATCAAACAGCAAAAAGACACTATGCACACGTTGACTGCCCAGGCCATGCTGACTATGTTAAAAACATGATCACTGGTGCTGCTCAAATGGATGGAGCTATCCTAGTAATTGCAGCAACAGATGGACCTATGGCTCAAACAAGAGAACACATTTTATTATCAAGACAAGTTGGTGTTCCTAGAATGGTTGTCTTCATGAACAAATGCGATATGGTTGACGATGAAGAATTATTAGATTTAGTAGAAATGGAAATTCGTGAATTATTAAATGAATACGGATTTGATGGAGATAATACTCCAGTAATTAGAGGTTCTGCTTTAAAAGCTCTTGAAGGAGATCCAAAATATGTAAAATCAATTGAAGATTTAATGGATGCAGTTGATGAATGGATTCCAACTCCAGAAAGAGATACAGAAAAACCATTCTTAATGTCAATTGAAGATGTATTCACTATCACAGGTCGTGGAACAGTTGTTACTGGACGTGTTGAAAGAGGTACATTAAAATTAAATGATGAAGTTGAAATCGTAGGATTAAAACCTACTAAGAAAACAGTTGTTACAGGAATTGAAATGTTTAGAAAACAATTAGACAGTGCTGTAGCGGGAGATAATGCCGGAGTATTATTACGTGGTATTGCTCGTGAAGAAGTTGAACGTGGTCAAGTACTTGCTAAACCAGGAAGTGTTCATCCACACAAAAAGTTCAAAGCAGAAGTTTATGTTTTATCTAAAGAAGAAGGTGGAAGACATACTCCATTCTTCAGTAACTATCGTCCACAATTCTATTTCAGAACTACTGATGTAACTGGTGTTATCACTTTACCTGAAGGAACTGAAATGGTTATGCCTGGAGATAATGTAACAATGACAGTTGAATTAATTGCACCAATCGCTGTTGAAAACGGTACTCAATTCTCAATTCGTGAAGGTGGACGTACTGTTGGAGCAGGTGTAGTATCAGAAATTATTGAATAATAAAGAAGTCACATAAAGTGACTTTTTTATTATCAAAAAATTTCTTTCTATTCAGTTATATTTATAAAAGATAAAAAAATAGTTATAAGTTCAAAACCTATAACTATTATTTTTTTCTAAATAAAGGGTATAGTAAATTATTAATTACTAAATCAAAATCACCAGGATAAGTAACAACCTTACCGTTAAATCCTCTTTTAGCATAAAAAATACCATGATATTTACTATTAACATTATCCAAATTACTATAAATCTTTCCTAAATTAAATTTACGATAACCATCTTTCATATATTTTTTAATAACTTCCCAGATAATCAAATTAACTGAATGAATATCCTTTACTTTTTTTTCATATCCATCGACCATAAAATAAACCTCATGCCCATTACATATAATTGCACATGTACCAACAATGAGTCCCTTAGGGTAATCTCTAAGTAAATTAGACCCTTTAACAATTTCATTATTATATCTAACCATTTTCTTATCAGATACCATTTTCTTATTAATAAGTCCTGACGATGTTTTATTACCTTTAGTTCTAATAATATAAGCTAACTTATCATTATAAGTCGTTTCTTCCTTTAAAAGATACCTATAATTATTAATATAAATTTGTGGATCAATTTTAGCAAAATAAAGTTCCATCTTCATATTACCATCATTAAAATATTGCATATAATCATTATAATATTCAATACTTTTATTACTTTTTTTTCTTACCATTCCATAAAAAGTCTCTAAATCATTAATACCACCTTTATAAACTGTAATTCCCATATGAAGTGCATTATTAATTTCTCTTCTAGTTGTCCTTTTAAAAGACTTATAAGTATTTTCTGCTGTACTTTTAGTTTTAAGAATAATATTACTATTAAATCTTTCACTATCAAATCCTAAATAACGGTATCCAATACTTTTATATTTATCTACTAGCTCTGAATTATCCTCTAATAAAACGCCATCACTATCGTGCAACTTATAATATAAAAGAGGATTAATTCTAAGATAAATATAATCTTTTTTAGCAAGATATTCACGTAATAATTCTGTAAAAATTTTAACTAAAGAAAGATCATTAAAATCAATTAAATAACCCGCAGGAGCAATACCATATCTAAACTTTTTATTAATAATATTTTCCAAAATTAAAGAAGCCGCTACAACATTATCATTATCATCGACTAATCCCAAAAATAGGTAACTAAAGCCATATTTTTCTTGCATTTTAGCATAATTAACAGTTTGATAAATATTCTTTCTACTATGAATAATAGAATAATTCTTAAATTGTTTTTCTGTAAGTTCAATAATGTGCATTTAATCACCTCATTTCTCATTAATTATATCATCGATTCATTATTCGTGCAATAAAGCAATAAAAAAGAATTAAAAACTTTTTTTTATGTCAATAATTAATATCATTAAATTTTTTATTAAGTTTTTTATTTAACCAAATCCCATTTTTAATTTCATAATTATCATAAATATTATCAAGTTTACCATTAAAAACTAATTCTTTATTACCATCTTTATAACAATTATCAACAACGTCCATCACTTTCCAGTCAAAAAAATTAATAATTCCTTTATAGTTATCAAAACAATTTTCTGGCATAGTAATAAGAGGATTATCTATCTTTAATAAATTAGTAGCTATTTTTACTAATTCACTACCAATTCTCTTTCTTCTAAAATAATAATTAACATATAAAGTACATATCTTTTTCTCATCTATGATTTTAATATTACACACTCCAATAATTTTATAATCATAAATAGCTAGAATTGTATCCCTTTCGCCTTTTATAACACCAGGAATGTGTTTATATCTAAACCAATTTTCATAATCAGGATAATAATCTTTTACTCTTGTTGTAGCCTCAACAATAAAAGAAATAATACCCATAATATCAATATTACTTTTAATTATTTCAGACAACAAAACATAATCAATTTTCATGTTTTCCTCCGTGCTTGTATTATATCACTTCTTTTTTTAAAAGTAAAATTAAAATCATTCCCATTTAAGTATCTCCTAAAAGGACATAAAAAAATAATCATGGACATATAAATGAATAGGTGAAAAATATGAAAAAAAAATATATATTCATTATTATTTCCATTATATTCATGTTATATCCCATAAAAGTAGAAGCATCCACTAATACAGCATCTTCTTATGTATTGATGGATATGAATACAGGTCGTATACTTTCATCTAAAAATGAAAGTAGTTCCCATTTAATAGCATCAATATCTAAAATTATGACCTGCATAATAGCCATAGAAAATAAAAATCTAAATGATATTGTTATCGTAGATGAAACAATTAATCAAGCTCACGGTTCTGGTATTTACATTGAAGTAGGGGAAGAGATAACCTTAAGAGATTTATTATATGGCTTAATGTTAAGAAGTGGTAACGATGCTGCTGTAATGATTGCCAAATATGTTGGAGGTAGTATTCAAAATTTTGTTACCATGATGAATCAAAAAGCCCAAGAACTAGGTATGAAAAATACAACTTTTAATAATCCTAGTGGTTTAGATGACGAAAATAACGAAGGAAATTATTCAAGTTGTTATGATATGGCACTTTTAACCAGTTATGCTATGCAAAACGAAGAATATAAAACCATTACTAAAACTAAAAAACATATCGTAAAAACCAACAAAAAAACTTATTCATGGACTAATAAAAATAAATTATTAGCATACGATTACATCACTGGTGGAAAAACAGGTTATACCAAAAATGCCGGTCGCACCTTAGTCAGTACCGCTAATATTGATAATATGGATTTAGTTGTAGTTACCATTCGTGATAGTGATGATTGGAATACCCATCAAGAATTATATACATATGCCAAAGAAAATTATGCAAGTTATAAAGTATTAAATAAAGACAATTATCAAGTTTTTGGTGATACCTATTATCAAAATAATTTATATATAAAAAAAGATGTATATGTAACATTAAAAGAAAACGAAACAGGTAATCTCATAAGTCACGTCAAATTAACTAAACTAAAAAACTATCAAGACAATGAAGAAGTTGGAGTAAATGAAATATATTTAGATGATAAATTATTAACCACAACCAAAATATATGTTCATAAACAAAAGGAGCAAGAGAAAAAAAGTTTTTGGGAAATTATCATTTCGTGGTTTAAATCATGATAAATTATATTTGGGGTGGTTTCTTTATAATTGGTATAATTTATAGTTTCATAACAGGGAATACCGAAGATATTAATACCGAAATATTAACGTCAGCATCTTCATCAATTAATATGATATTGCAATTATTACCCATTATGTGTCTATGGCTAGGTATCATGCAAATAGCATCCGATAGTGGACTAATCAAAACAATAAGTCGTAAAATAACCCCATTAATAACCAAACTTTTTCCAGAGATTCCCCCCGGACATGAAGCCTTAACTCTCATATCCTCTAATATCATTATGAATATGTTAGGATTAGGAAATGCCGCGACACCCTTTGGTCTAAAAGCCATGAAATCCATGCAAAGCCTAAATCATGAAAAAGATACAGCAACTAGAAGTATGATAACATTCTTAGTTATAAATACAGCTTCAGTTACAATTATTCCTACAACTGTCATTAGTTTTCGCATTATCGCTGGCTCCAATAATCCCACCGATATAGTCTTAGTAAGTATTATCACAAGCTTTTTATCTTGCATTATAGGACTAATTTTAGATCGGCTTTTCTATTTATTAAGGAGAAAAAAATATGCAACAAATATCTAGTTTCATTATTCCCATTATTGTCATAATTGTTATCATTCATGGACTAATCAACAAAGTAAGTATATTTGATAGCTTTATCCAAGGTGTTAAAGAAGGATTAAAAATGACCTTAGACATTTTTCCAACTATTTTAGCCATGATCATATCGATTAACGTACTCTTAAAAAGCAATATAATTATTGACTTAACAAATCTTTTAAATCCCATTTTAAAAATCATAAATATCCCCAAAGATATTATACCCTTAGCCCTTATGCGTCCCATATCAGGCTCATCTTCACTAATAATAATGAACAACATACTTGTAACTCAAGGACCAGATACTTATATAGGTCGTGTAGCATCCGTCATTCAAGGAAGTACCGACACAACCATTTATATTATAGGTTTGTATTTCAGTAGCATAGGAATAAAAAAAATAAAATATGCCCTAAAAGTAGGTTTACTAGCGGATTTATCTTGTATTATTATTGCCCTTGTTATGGTATCAATATTCTTTTAAAACTGACAGTCTATAATAATCAAAAACAAATTTCTGTCCAATCAAGATAACAAAAAAATAAATATTATACATACTATTTGTCCATTTATAAAATTCCTTAATTTACATCTTAAAATATCCATGATATAATAAAACACAAAAGGACGTGATGAAATGATCTATTTAGACTATTCGGCAACAACTCCTGTCGATAAAAAAGTATTAGAAATATTTAACAAAGTATGCCTTGATTATCCAGGTAATAGCAATTCACTTCATAAACTAGGTATAAAATCAAAAGAATTAGAAGATTATACCACCAGTCGTATTGCTAAACTACTAAAAGTCAAAGAAAAAGAAATAATTTACACATCAGGTGCCAGTGAATCCAATAATACAGCCATTAAAGGAATATGTCTAAAATATCAAAATCGTGGTAAACATATTATAACAACATATTTAGAACATTCATCGGTTATTGAACCATTAAATTACTTAACAAAACTAGGCTTTGAAGTAGATTTCGTAAAAATAGATGACAATGGTCTTGTTGATATTGATAACTTAAAACAACTAATAAGAGATGATACCATACTAGTAAGTATATGTGCAGTTGATAGTGAAATAGGATTAAAGCAAAATATAAATGACATTGCCAAAGTTATCAAAGACTATCCTAAATGCTTTTTTCATGTCGATTGTACTCAAGCTATCGGCAAAATAAATATCGATTTTACCAATATCGATCTTGCTAGTATTTCTGCCCATAAATTTTACGGTATAAAAGGAATAGGGCTTTTAATCAAAAAAGAAAATATCATTATCGATCCACTAATACATGGTGGTAAATCAACCACCCCATTTAGAAGTGGTACACCACCATTACCATTGATCGTTTCAATGTTAAAAGCTTTAGAGTTAATTCTTCCTCATATAGAGGATAATTATACATATATTACTAAACTAAATAATATCATTAAAGAAAAATTAAAAACCTATCCCAATGTCCATATCAATAGTACAATTAATTCTATTCCTCACACGATCAACTTCAGTCTAAAAGGAATAAAACCCGAAACATTTATTCATGCTTTAGAAGAAGAAAACATTTATATATCTACCAAAAGTGCTTGTTCTAAAACTGACTCCATGTCTAATGCTGTCTATGCCTTAACCAAAAATAGAGATTTATCATACCAAACATTAAGAATAAGTTTATCATATTTAACAACTGTAGAAGAAGTAAATAAATTTCTAGAAACTTTTGACCGCTGTTATCATCATTTATTATTAAGAAAGTAGGTATAAAATGCAGATTTTAAAATATAGCACTAATTGGTATAATTCTTTTCATATATTGTATTTCATATTCCATCAAATTTCAAAAACATCTTTACCAATAATAAATACAACATCATTCAAAAAAACATACCAACCAGTTAGGAAGTCATCATGAAAAAAATAATTTCATTAATTATAGTCTATATTATATTCTTTATATCTTTTTCATCATACACTTATGCCCAAGAAAAAAATATCGTTAATATATATTTTTTTCATTCAGATACATGTCATTATTGTCAAGATGAACTAAAATTATTAAATTTACTAGAAGAAGAACATGAAAATATAAGAATATATAAATATGATATAAGTAATAAAGAAAACAACAATCTCTTAGGTAAAGTATCCAATATGTTTGATGTTCGTATATCTGGAGTACCATTTACTATCATTGGTGAAAAAACTTTCACAGGTTATAGCTATGAAAATACCAAAAGAATCTTCGAAGCAACAATCGATTATTATAGTAATCATGGTTATCAAGATCAAGTTGGAAAGTTAGTAGGGGTAAAAGAACTACCCACTTATCCTATTGAAGATAACAGTAATATAGATAAATATATTGAAGATTACGGTAATTATAAAATAAATATTCCCATCATTGGACAAATAGAAACAAAAAACTTAACACTCCCCATTATTGCAGTGTTGCTAGGATTTACCTCTGCCTTTAATTTAGACAATATATTGATATCATTATTTTTAATATGCCTTCTTGTAAATATAGCAAACAAAAAAAATAAGTATCTTATAGGTATCACTTTCTTACTAGTTATAACATGTCTTCATTTATTATTTCAAATCCAACTATTAAATATATCTAATTTTATTAAAATAATACCAATTTTTAAAATTATTGTTGCATTAACTATCATCATAGGAGTCTACATCAATCTAAACCCTAGTAGCAATAGCAAACAAAATAAAAAAATAACTACTATCATCAAACAAAAACATATTCAAATTTCTTTAATAACCACAATCATTTTAGCTTCTTCCATAGGTATTATTACATTATCATGTCAACAAGAAAAATTACCAATATTTTCATCACTTCTTTCCCTAAATAATTCAAACATCTTAGAGTATACACTATATACAATATTATATATACTATGTTTTTTTCTAGTAAATATAATTATCTTAATAATTATTATGAAAATACTAAAACTAATAGGTATTCCCAATAAACATAGCAAATTAACCAAAATAATCAGCACCATAGTACTAATACTAATATGCTTTATCTTAATATTAAAGCCAGAACTACTAATACTAAATATGTAAAAAAATATATAATCACATAAAAGATTATATATTTTTTATACCCTCTTTTGGCCAATAATTTTTATTTCTTAGAAAGTCAATAACTAACTCATTAATTTCTTTACTTCTTTCACCTCTAAAAACATCATGAGTAACACCGTTTACCTCAACTAATAATTTAATATCACTTTTAACATTATTATAAACATATAAAGAACTATCTAAAGGTACCACTTTATCATTCAACCCCTGTATAAGTAAAATAGGACAAGTAATATCTTTAGGATCATCCTGATGTTCATCGACAAGTTTCATAAATTGTACAGCTGTAGAAAAAGGAATTTTAAAAATTCTCGACAACACAACGTTAGGTTCATAATCTTTAAAAAGCGTTGTCATCTGTTTTAAACTATCAATAACATCCAATTTATCATCTTTAAAAACAAAATAACGAAATGCTGGCGCGGCCAAAACCAATTTTTTAACCTGACTATATTTTTTAGCCAAATGACAAGCAAGAACACCACCCATACTATGTCCAACAACATAAATTGTCTTATATCCCTTTTTAATTAAATTTTCTAATTGCTTTTCAGATTCCTTTATCCAATCATTTTTTGTAACTTTCGAGATAATCATCTTATCGTGTCCTGGTAGAGTAAAAGAATAAACATCAAAATCTATATATAATTGCAATTCATTATTCAAATTATCATAATCCCAAGGGCCACCTGCAAAGCCATGTATTAATAAAATTGCTTTTCGCAAAAATAACAAATTCATAACATCCCTTTCTTTCCTTATAACAATATTCTATCATATAAAATTAATAATGTCTAAAAAATGTAAAATTAAAATAAAAAAAAGCTAAAAATCTCCATAAATGTAAATAAATGATATAATAATAAAAAAAGAAAGGTAAAAATAAGGTGAGTGAACATGGACAAAAAAAAGAAAAAAAACGAAGATAAAGCCAAAAAACAATTAATGCAAATTATCTTTGGTTCATTTTGTGTAATTTTAGTTATAACAATTGTTATTTGTGCTGGATGTGTTTCAAGACATAGTCGTAATCAAAGTAACAATAATTTATATCAATTATCTGAAACAGTTTAAAAAGCAAGTCGTTCATCTGACTTGCTTTTATATCATATACATATTACTATCAGGTTCATTATAAATATTTGTTGTATTATTAGAATAAGGTGCTTCTAATCGAGAAACTCTTTGATCAAGTCTCTTAATCTGTCTTTCCATTTTATTAATTTTATTTTCAATATCCGTATACAAATTATTAGCATTAATTCCATTCATTCCTTGATTAGAAGAATAACCCATATTATTATACATTCCCATATTAGGATTCATCATCATATTAGGCATCATCATATTTGGATTCATCCCCATCATCGGATTAGGCATACCAGAATACCCATAGTTACTATAAAACATATCACGGTCATCTTTCATAATATCAACTCCTTAAAACTTTCACTTTAATATATGCTAAAACCTAAAAAGTGTTAACACTAATAAAAAGATTTATTTATTCTAAAACATATGATATACTAAAAACAAGAAAGCGAGTGAACAAAATGCGATTGAAAAAAGTAAAAGGAGCTTATGAAATCATAAAAGAGGGGACACACTATTTAGATAATCCTAAAGAATATCGTGGTAAATGGCATCAATTATTTAAAAATAATAATCCTATTTATATTGAAATAGGCATGGGTAAAGGAAAATTCATTATTGAAAATGCAATTAAAAATCCACACATTAATTTTATCGGTATTGAAAAATTTGATAGTGTTATAGTAAGAGCAATTCAAAAATCAAATGATTTAGATATACCCAATTTAAAACTAATAAGAATTGATGCTAAAGAAATTAATGAAGTATTTGATCATGAAATTAATTTAATTTATCTCAATTTTTCAGATCCATGGCCTAAAGAAAGACATGCTAAAAGACGACTAACAAGTCCTATCTTTTTATCTAAATATGACTTAATATTTCAAAAGTCACCACATATTATTATGAAAACTGATAATGATAATCTATTTAATTATTCAAAAGAAACATTAAACGCAAGTGGTTATCAAATAATATTTGCAACAAGCGATCTGTACCAAGAACATGATGAATTACTAGAAGACAATATAATGACTGAATATGAAGAAAAATTTGTAAGCCAAGGTATAAAAATAAATAAATTAGAAGCAATCAAAAAAATCGAGCAATAAAACCTATTGCTTTTTTTTTATTATTAGCAATAAAAAATATAAAATTACCATAATCTTCCTCATATACTTATAAATAAAGAAAAAATCTAAAAAAAAGTGAAAAAAAGTGTTGACAACCCAAAACTAAAATGTTATATTAGTAATGCATTCACGAAAAGGGGATGCAAAAAGAGAGAAAAAGTTCTTTGAAAACTGAGCAAAAACGTCAATTTTGAAGCCAGAAAAATAAGAATAAGAAAAAACTTAACAAATAAATTTTTTTTTGGAGAGTTTGATCCTGGCTCAGGATGAACGCTGGCGGCATGCCTAAGACATGCAAGTCGAACGAGGTGGCCCATAGAAGACGGAGTGCTTGCACAAAGTTGGAAATGGATTCCCACCTAGTGGCAGACGGGTGAGTAACACGTGGGTGACCTACCTTTAAGATGGGGATAACAGTTGGAAACGATTGCTAATACCGAATAAGATATAACTGTCGAGGTTATATAGAAAGGAGCCTTTAAAGCTTCGCTTAGAGATGGGCCTGCGGCGTATTAACTAGTTGGCAGGGTAATGGCCTACCAAGGTAACGATGCGTAGCCGGACTGAGAGGTTAAACGGCCACACTGGGACTGAGACACGGCCCAGACTCCTACGGGAGACAGCAGTTAGGAATATTCGTCAATGGGGGAAACCCTGAACGAGCAATGCCGCGTGAGTGATGAAGGTCTTTGGATTGTAAAACTCTGTTGTATGGAAA
>CALVUN010000001.1 GCA_944363595.1 uncultured Bacilli bacterium | reverse complement strand
CATTAATTATAACATAGTTATTTATATGGACTAACATAATCAAAAGTTAACATATACTAACATTATCATAAATTAACAACATAGAATAATTTTTTTAAATTGGTTTCCTTGACATTTTATTTTTCATATAATATAATATATTTGTATTTATTAAATATGTTTGAAGAGGACATGGTTATATAAGTTAATAATGTAGAGAGTAAGTGGTTGGTGAAAACTTATTTATTATTTATATAGTTACTACCTTGGAATAGAACTTGAAAGAGATCTCCGGTTAAAACCGTTATATTAATTAAGTTAAAGGTAGGATGGTACCGTGCATTGCACTCCTTAATAAAGGGGTGCTTTTTTTGATGGGAGGTTTAAAATGATTTATATCGATAAGTATGGTAATGAGGTTATGGTTGACGTTGATAATTTATCTTATTCTGAGTTAATTAAATTAAAAGAAGATGTAAGTGGTTTACCTATTTATTCAGTTATATGTGGTATTATCAATGATAAGGTAGAAAGTAATACGTTAAGACGAAAGGTATCTTGTTATGATACGGGTATTAAAAAGTTTAAAAGAAATGTTAAAAGAAAGAGAAAGTGAGTGAATTTTTATGATAAATGTTAAAGAAGATAGTAAACTTAGTGTACTTAATCATAGTTGTGCTCATCTAATGGCACAGGCGGTTAAGCATTTATATCCTGAAGCTAAATTTTGGGTAGGGCCTGTAATTGAAGAGGGTTTTTATTATGATATTGATTTGGGCGATAAGACTTTGACAGAAGATGATTTGCCATTAATAGAGAAAGAAATGAAAAAGATTGCTAAAGATGGTAAGAAGATTATTCGTCATGAGATATCTAAGAAGGAAGCTTTAGAGATGTTTAAGGATGATCCTTATAAGATTGATTTGATTCAGAGAATGGATGATGGCTCAATTAGTTGTTATTCACAGGGGGATTTTACTGATTTATGTCGTGGTCCTCATGTGGATAATGTTAAGTTACTTAAGAATTTTAAATTACTTAAAGTAAGTGGTGCTTATTTTAAGGGAGATTCTAATAATAAGATGTTACAACGTATTTATGGTATTTGTTTTCCTACGGAAGAGGAACTTAAAGAACATCTTGATTTCTTAGAGGAAGCTAAAAAGAGAGATCATAAGAAATTAGGTAGGGAACTTGATTTATTTATGATTAGTGAATATGGACCGGGATTTCCTTTCTTTTTACCTAAGGGTATGATTTTGAGAAATGAACTTGAGAATTTTTGGTATAAGGAACATACTAAAGAGGGATATTTGTTTGTTAAGACCCCTATTATGTTGAACAAGGATCTATGGGAATTATCTGGTCATTGGTATAATTATAGAGAAAATATGTATACTAGTGAAATTGATGATAAAACTTTTGCTATTAAACCTATGAATTGTCCTGGTGGTATGTTAGTTTATAAGAATAGTTTGCATTCTTATAAGGATTTGCCTCTTCGTATTGGAGAACTTGGTCAAGTTCATCGACATGAAGCTAGTGGGGCTTTAAATGGTTTATTTAGAGTAAGAACTTTTACTCAAGATGATGCCCATATCTTTATGAGAGAAGATCAAATTGAAAGTGAAGTTGTTCGTTTAATTAATTTTATTGATAGAATGTATAGTGTTTTTGGCCTTACTTATGATATTGAATTATCTACTAGGCCTTTAGAAAAATATATTGGTGATATTGCTATATGGGATAAATCAGAAAAGGCTTTAGAAGATGCTTGTCATAAAGCAGGACATGATTGTAAGATTAATCCTGGTGATGGAGCTTTTTATGGTCCTAAATTGGATTTTCATATTAAGGATTCTTTAGGTAGAGTATGGCAATGTGGTACTATTCAACTTGATATGAATTTACCTGAACGTTTTGATCTTACTTATATTGACTCTGATGGTTCTAAGAAAAGACCTGTTATGTTACATAGAGTTATTTATGGTTCAATTGAAAGATTTATTGGTATTTTGATTGAACACTATGGTGGTGCTTTTCCTCTTTGGTTAAGTCCTGTTCAAATTAATATTATTCCCGTTAATGATGAGTATCATTTGGAATATGCTAATAAGATTAGAGATATGTTAAGGGAATATGATATTAGAGTAGAAGTTGATGCACGTGATGAGAAACTTGGTTATAAGATGAGAGAAAGTCAAACAAAGAAGATTCCTTATACTTTGGTATTAGGAGATAAGGAAAAGGATAATGATACTGTTAGTTATCGTAAACATGGCGAGGATAAAACTACTACAACTAGTGTATCAGAATTTATTGATATGATAAGAGATGAGATTATTAATAAAAAACGATAATATTTTGAGGTGATTTATGCAAGATATTGCCCTAGAAGTTATTAAAATATTGGAAAATCATGGTTATATTGCTTATATTGTTGGAGGTTATGTTAGAGATTATTTACTTAATATAGAGACAATGGATGTTGATATTTGTACTAATGCTAAACCTAAGGATATTATGGATATTTTTGAAACTGTACCTGTTTCTAGTATTCAATATGGTTCAGTTAGTGTTATTTATAAGAAGTATAAATTTGATATTACTACTTTTAGAAAAGAAATTAAGTATGAGGATAATCGTAAACCTGTAAAGATTAAATATATTGATAATATTAAGAAGGATTTACTTAGAAGAGATTTTACTATTAATACTTTATGTATGGATAAAAATGGTGATATTTTGGATTTTCTTAATGTTAGAGATGATATTGATAAGAGAATTATTAGAACTGTGGGTAATCCTAGATATCGTATTAAAGAAGATGTTCTTAGAATTTTAAGGGCTATTAGGTTTGCTACTAGATTAGATTTAGTAATTGATGATAAGACAATGCATTATTTGAAGAAATATGGTTATTTGTTAAAAAAACTTTCTTATGTAAGAAAGAAAGAGGAACTTAATAAGATTTTTTCTTCTTCGAATAGAGAGAAAGGGAAAAAGCTTATTTTGGAACTTAAGTTGGATAAGTTTTTGGATATTCCTAATCTTAGTAAGACTGTTATGGTTAATGATATTATTGGAATATGGAGTCAACTTGATGTAGATAGTCTTTATCCTTTTACAAAGATAGAAAAACAGCAAATGGAAAGAATTAGGTTTTTACTTAACGAGGATATATATGATCCATATGTTATATATTGTAATGGGTTATATTTATGTACTGTAGTGGCAATGATAAAAGGACTTAATAAGACAAAAATAAATGAGATATATAATAATTTAGTTATTAATAATAAAAAAGATATTGTTGTTAAACCTAATGATATTATGAGAGTTTTAAATAAGGATGCTGGTAGTTATCTTAAGAATATTATGAATGATATTGAAAAAATGATTGTATATGGTAAAATTAGGAATGATCATGATGATATTATGAAATTTGTTATTAATAATTATAAATAAGACCTGTATTAAATGGTCTTTTTTTTCATAGGGTATGATAGGTGATACTTATGAAGATATTAATATTATTTTGTTTATTGTTTTTAAGTGGTTGTAGCGATAATTTACCTACTTTTGAGAATGATGATAGTTATCGTTTTTATATTAGTGAATTTGGTATATATGAAGATGATAGTAATAGTAATTTTTTGTTGTTATTTGATGATAAGTTTAATAATATTGATAGAGTTGATTATTTGGTATTACTTGATGAAACTGATGTTGATATTGATTATCAGGATAAATATATTTTAGATAATAGATTGGTTTTGGATGGGGTAGAAATTTTTCTTGATAATATGATAGGTATTGTTTTTGATAATTATTTGTTTTGTATATATGGTGATGAATGGTTTTATAAAGATGATTTTGGGAAATGTGATTTTATTTATATTTTGAATGGGGAAGATAGAATTGATATTTCTTTTAGTGATAGGGTTAAGGTTTTATTTTATAATAGTGGTAGTGAATTTAAGATGAGTTTTTTGGAGAAAATGTTTGGTAGTTGGTTAGATACTTATATTGTCAGTAAGAATGAGTTTATTTCATTGGTTGTTAATGATGAATTTTATGAGGTGTTAGAAAAAGAGTAATCTTAAGTGATTACTCTTTTGTTAATGAACAGTAACGGTTCTAGTTGCTTCTGTACTTTCACCATTATATGTTACTCGATATTGGATATAGTAGGTACCCGCTGATTGTTGATTGATGAGATTTTCAACGGCATTAGCGGAATTTACATTATGAGTATTACCATTAATAATGACGGTATAATTAATGTTAGCATCATCTGTTACATCTTCACCATTATAGGTAACGGTTATATTTGGTTCATTATAATTTCCTGCAGATGGTGTTATATTACTCAAACCTATATCAATATTTAGGTTATTACTACTAGTTGATCCTCCTCCTGATACATTGACTTCGACTTCAACACCATCGCTGGCATTGGATTTGAAGTTACGGTATTCGGCTTTAACAACGATAGTTATGTTACCTCCTGTTGTAGCACTGTAGGTGTAATTGTTATTTGTAGTGAAACCAACTTCGGTTAAATTACCACTTGAATCTTCAACATAGATACCATAACCATATCCTCCTAAGGTATTGTTATTATAACTTAATCTTTGATTAACAAAACTTTCTGTTCCATTTCCAAAGACATCTTGACTAAAGTATTCTCGTAAATAACTTTCAGTTAATATTTCTGGTGTTTCACCACTCCAAGTTAGACGAACGGTATTACCACTTGTGGTTGCTTTTAAGTTTGTTACGGGGTCTAATTTATCAAAACGTGGTGATACTTCGGTTGGTTCAGTTCCTTTTTTGAAATATTCGGTTCTGATTAAATCTGATGGTGTGTATTCACTTGGTAATTGAGCTGGCCATGTTCCAAATTCTACTTGAGAAGCAACAACGGAATCTGGCATTTCAAATTGTTCTGTTGTTTTGGGAATGTATTTCATAATTGATGACATAACAGCATCTTTAGGAGCTGAAGCACCACTTAAGTAGTGTTCACTACTTGCATCTTGGTAGCCATACCACAAGGCAATGGAATATTGTGGAGTATAAGCAACAGTCCATAAATCTTTAACAGCAGATTCTGGTAATCCTAATGCTTCTAGTGTTGCATCATCAAAAGTTGATGTTCCTGTTTTGGCTGCGACAGTAGATCCATATACTCTAGCTCCACCATTAAATCCATATTCGACGGCATATTGTAAAACGTTATTCATAAGGTATGCTGTTGAATCAGACATAACTCGTTCTCTTTCTGATTTGAATTCTTCAACTTCTCCTGTATCACGATATTCAATTTTAGTTACGGTATATGGTTCAGTATAGTAACCACCACTGGCAAATGCAGCATAAGCAGCAGCCATTTGAAGAGGAGTTGCTCCTTTTTCAAAGGCTCCAATGGCATGAGCTTCATGAATTGAATTACCGTCTTTTTCTGGTTCGATACCAAGACTTTCGACGAAACTGATAATATTTTTCTTACTTACTTGTTGGAAAGCTTTTAAAGCAGGTATATTTCTTGATACACTTAGTGCTTGTCTTAATGTTATTAATCCTTGGTAACTTCCATCCCAGTTGTTTACTTCAGGTCCATCGGTATAATGCCATGGTTCATCGTTGAATAGGGTATAGGTTGAGAAATTATTATATTCAAATCCAGGTCCATAATCAAATAGGGGTTTTGCTGTTGATCCTGGGTGTCTTACTTCTTGTGTAGCAAAGTTCCATGTTCTTTCACCTTCACGATTACGTCCTGCTCCTATTGCAGATATGGCTCCTGTTTTGACATCGACAACAGCAATTCCTGCTTGAACGTAGTCATCTACCCATTCATGGTCTTCACCAGATAATACTTTATTAATTCCATCTTGGATATCTTTATTCATAGTGGTATATATTTTCATTGGTATTAGATATGGATCATTATCGGTTTTTTCGATTATTTCATCGACAACAGTATCAATATATCCTTGATAGTTCATTTCTTCACCACTACCGGTTAAAAGACTTTCGACAGAGATACTATTAGCTAGGTCAGCTTCTTCTTGGGTTATATATCCATGTCTTACCATTAGTTTTAAAACAGTATTTCTTC
This sequence comes from uncultured Bacilli bacterium, assembly GCA_944363595.1. GTDB lineage: Bacteria > Bacillota_I > Bacilli_A > RF39 > UBA660 > CALVUN01. Next base: position 2,482 of record CALVUN010000001.1, on the reverse strand, counting down.
TTTCTGTTGCACCTTCAGGATTATTGTATGGATTATATCCATTTGGTGATTGGAAAAGTCCTGCAATAAGTGCTGCTTCTGGTAAACTTAATTCAGATGCTGATTTACCAAAATAGTATTGTGATGCTTGTTCTACACCATAGACATTACCGCCAAGAAGACTATCATTAACATAAAATTCTAATATTTCTTCTTTACTATAATTTCTTTCTAAGATAAACACAGAAATGTATACATCTTTAAATTTACGAATAATGGATTTTTCTGTAGATGTTAAATTGTTTTTGACAACTTGCATGGTTAGAGTAGAAGCACCACCTGCATCACTATTTCCTAATAATTGACCTACGGATGCTTTTAAGAATCTAGCCATATCGACACCATTGTGTTCAAAAAATCTTGAATCTTCAGTAGCAATAATGGCATCTATTAAAACTTGAGGTAATTGATCATAAGTAACTGTTTCTCTTTTTTCTCGTCCTAAAGTAGCAATTACTTCACCATCTATATCATAGACGACGGTTTGATCTTGATTGGCTAATTTTTCAGGATCAAATGAACCAGAACTAATAATAATGTAGAGCATAAAACCACTTACTGCGAAAACACAGGTTGAAAAGATAATAATTATTATTTTTAGTATTCTATCTTTTGTTTTAGAATTATTCTTGCTTTTTACTTTATGGTTTTTTCTTTTATTTTTTGAACTTATTTTCTTCATATTATCCACTTCCTTTTTTTCATTAAGATTTTCATCGATAATTCCTTCTTCTTCACTATCGATTATTATATCTTTAATGTTTTCTTCATTATTATTAGTTTTTGTTTTAGTTTTCTTTTTTCCTTTCTTTTTTTTAATTTCTTTTATTTTTAAAACAATATTATCACTATTATAGTATATGGCTATTAAAATTATTAGGATAGGTATAATTAATATACCTATTAATCCATAATTAATAATTGATATGATACTTATAATAATGAAAAGAAAAATCATAATTATTTCTGATTTGCTTAATTTTTTTAATAATTTTTTCATAATACCTCCATTATTTTATTTATTTCTTTTAAATAATCTAATCTAGGTGTATATTTTAATTTTATGGGATAGCCTTTTTCTTTAAAATAGGTATGAGGAATTGATTTTCTGGTATTATTATTTATAAAATTGATTAAGTCTTTACCCATAAGTATATAGTTTTCATTTAATAAGTTAAAACGTACAATGAGAAAAACAATTCCTTTTTGATATATAACTCTTTTTATGTGTTCTATTTGATGTTTATGAATATTAGCAAGTGGAAACGATGTTTTACTGTTAGTTTCTTTAGCATCAAATTCAATATATTTACCTTGGTAGATACCATTATAATCGAGAGTAGATGGACATTCAAAGTAGGCATCAGTTATTTTATTTTTGCTATAATCTATTTTAGCTACTTTAATGGGAGTTGGTTTTTTATATATTAAGGCTATTTTATTTTCTATATAATATTCATTAGTGATATTGATATCGCTTTCTAAAGTCATACCACGGTTAGCATAGTTTTTTTGTTTAAAGTATGTTTGACATTTCACAAATATCACCTTATTTAATTATACTATAAATGAAAAATATTTTCCATATTTATTTTTTAAAAAGGTATCTTATTGGTTAAGTGCTATTTTATTTGACATAAAAATGTAAATATTTTTCTTAATTTAGGGTTGTTTTTTTTATCTCTTTTTGTTATACTACACATATATTATAGTAGGTTTGGGAGTGGTATATTGGAAAGGGTGGATAAAAGATATTCGTTATTAGATAATATTTATATAAGAGAAAAGTATATGAGAGATACTTTAATTATGGATAGTGATGGGGTTTTATTGCTTGTTAAGGATGGTAAGATCTTATTTGATAAGTTTGGTTATAGAAGAAATAAGAATGAAGTTGGCATGAGGTTTAATTATAATAAGATATATTTGATTTTTAAGAGTTCTTTAGTAGAATCGGATATTATGGTTAGAGTGTATATGGAAGATGAATTTGGGTCTATTGTTAATGAATATTGTTTGGAACCAAAGGATGAAGTTGAAGAGGCTATTTTGAGCCGTAATTTTTTAATGGAAAATTTTTCTTTTGATGATAAGAAAATGGATGGGTTATATGTTATTGATCTTAAAAAAGGGGTATTAAGTGCCCAAAATGGGATAGATGGGGTTCTTTTGAATAATTTTGTTATTCCTAGTGATGATGAGATATGTGAAATGGAATATGAATTTCAGAAACAGAATCATCGTCTTTTCAATTTAATTAGGGGTTATGATGATGGTGATTTAGTTGTTAAAAAGAAAATCGAGGATATTAAGTATTATCCTATAGTACAAGGTGTTTATTATCATTGTCAGAATTATTTATATATTATGGTTAAAGATGGTAATTTTGATATTTATTTTTTTGAAGTTGTCTGTATGGGAAAAGATAAGTTTAAGTTAGTAT